>JALHMN010000001.1 GCA_022844005.1 bacterium
AACAGCTGCGCGAGGTCGCGCGCGAGTTCCTGAAGAAGCATTGCCCCAGCAGTGTGCCCCGGCGCGTGCTGGAGGCGGGCGGCACGCATGACCCGGCGCTGTGGGCGGCGATGGCCGGATTGGGCTGGACCGGCGCCGCCATCCCGGAAGCCTATGGCGGGGCCGGCATGGGCCGGCTCGCCGTCTGCGTGCTGGCCGAGGAGGTGGGCCGGGCGCTGGCGCCGGTGCCGTTCTCGTCTTCCGTCTATCTCGCCACCGAGGCGCTTCTCCTCTACGGCAGCGAGGCGCAGCGGCGCGACCTGCTCCCCCGCCTCGCCGAGGGCTCGCTGATCGGCACCTTCGCGCTCGCCGAGGGGCCCGGCCCGTTCGAGCCCTCGCGGCTGCGGGCCCGGGTCGAGGCGGGGCGTCTCTTCGGCGCCAAGGCGGCGGTGCCCGATGGCGGGGCGGCCGATTTCTGCATCACCGCCGTGCAGGCGGGCGGGGCCGAGGTGTCGCTATACCTCGTCGATCTCGGCGCGGCCGGGGTGAGCCGGCGGGCGATCACCGGCATCGATCCCTCGCGCGGACATGCGGCGCTCGGCTTCGAGGGCGCGGCGGCCGAATCGCTGCCGGGCGCGATCGGGCCGGGGGCGATCCGCGCTTTGGTCGACCGCGCCGCCTGCATGATGGCCTTCGAACAGCTCGGCATCGCCCAGGCCGCGCTCGAGATGGCGCGCGACTATGCGCTCTCGCGCTTTGCCTTCGGGCGGCCGATCGGCTCGTTCCAGGCGATCAAGCACAAGCTCGCCGATATCTATGTCGCGGTGGAGCTGGCGCGATCCAACGCCTATTGGGGCGCCTGGGCGCTCGACACCGACGCGGCCGAACTCGGGCTCGCCGCCGCCACGGCGCGCATCGCCGCGGGCGATGCCGGCTGGATCGCCACCAAGGAGAACATCCAGACGCATGGCGGCATGGGCTATACGTGGCAGCTCGACTGCCATCTCTACTATCGCCGCGCGCGGCTCTTGGCGCTCACGCTGGGCGGATCGCGCGAGTGGAAGCGCCGGCTGATCGCCGAGCTGCGCGCCGGCCGGGCCGCGGCCTGAAGGGGGAGAGACGATGGATTTCGAGGATTCCCCGGAAGAGGCCGCCTGGCGCGCGCGCTGTCGCGCCTTCCTCGATCAGGTGGCGGAGAAGCGGAAACCGAGCGACGTGCGCGGCTATCGCCGGGGCGAGGACGCGCCGGGCGTGATGGCGTCGGCCCGCATCTTCCAGAAGAAGAAATGGGAGGCGGGTTTCGCCGGCATCACCTGGCCGAAGGAGTGGCACGGGCAGGGCGGCAGCGCCATCCAGCAGATGATCTACGACCAGGAGGAGAGCAACTACGTCACCACCGTCAACGCGCTCGGCCTGCAGCTCGGCATCTGCGTGCCGACCATCTGCCGCTGGGGCACGCAGGCGCAGCGCGACCGCTTCGCCCCGCCGGCGCTCCGCGGCGAGGAGGCCTGGTGCCAGTTCTTCTCCGAACCGGCCGGCGGCTCCGACCTCGGCGCGCTCAGGACCCGGGCCGAGCGCGACGGCGATGACTGGGTGATCAACGGCCAGAAGATCTGGACCTCGCTGGCGCATGAGGCGGATTGGGGCGTCTTGATCGCGCGGAGCGATTTCGATAAGCCCAAGCACGAGGGCCTCACCTTCTTCTATCTGAGCACGAAGACGCCCGGCGTGGAGATGCGCCGGATCAGGCAGATGTCGGGGGCGGCGCATTTCAACGAGGTGTTCTTCAACGACGTGCGCATTCCCGACAGCCAGCGCCTGGGGCCGGTGCATGGCGGCTGGAAGGTGGCGATCAGCCTGCTCATGGGCGAGCGCGGCGCCATCGCCGACGATTTCGGCCCCGCCTTCAAGGAGCTGTTCGCGCTGGCCTCAGGGCTGGAGCTCGAGACCGGGCCGGCGCTGGACGATGCCGGCGTGCAGGAGCGGCTGGCCGATTTCTACGTGAAGGCGCAGGGCCTGCGCTTCACCCGGCACCGCATCATGACCGCGCTGTCGCGGGGCGCCGCCCCCGGGCCGGAAGCCTCGATCGCCAAGCTGGTGCTGGCCTCGAAGATTCAGGAGGCGGCCGCCTATGGGCTGGAGTTGATGGGGGCGGCGGGGATCGAGAGCGGGCCGGACATGCCGCTCGCCGGCATCTTCGAGGAGGCCTTCCTCGATTCGCCGGCCTTGCGCATCGCCGGCGGCACCGACGAGATCATGAGGAACACCATTGCCGAAAGGGTGCTGGGCCTGCCGGCCGATCTGCGCGCCGACAAGGGCATGCCGTTCCGCGACATCCCGACGGGGTCGCGCTAGCGCATCGCTCCGGCCGATCCGGACCGGGCAATGATCGTCATGAGGGCGGCGTGCACTTCCTGAAGCCGTTCCGCCGCTTCGGTGAGGCCGGCGGCGCCGCCATCGGCGCGGATCTCGATCGCCGAGAGCCAGGCCAGCATCGATTCGAGTTCGGCGACCATGGCCCGGTCGCGCGGGCCGGAAGCAGCGTCGCTCTCAGCGTTCCGGGCATTGCCGTTGGCGAACGTGCCGAGGCCGCGGAGCAGGGCGGCGAGGTCGTGCATCGCCTGCAGCCGCTTCAACCGGCAGGTGGCCACCACCGCCTCGATCCCGTCGCCTTCCGCGCGCGGGCGCAGCGGGACCACATTTGAACGGGCCATCTGGACTGTCTCCGAATGCTGCGGGAAAAGGGGGCCCGCCGCCAGGGCGTGTCCGGCACTTGGACACGCCCTGGCGCTGGGGCCGGGTATGGGCGGTCAGGCGGCCCGCACCTTGGCGATGAAGCGGTCGACCTCGGTGCGGAGCGTGGTCGCCTGATGGGCGAGTTCGGCCGAGGCGCCGTTCATCTGCGTCGCCGCGGCGCCCACCTCGCCGGAAGCCTGGGTGACGTTGGAGATGTTCTTGGTCACCTCCTCGGTGCCCTGGGCCGCCTGCTGCACGTTGCGGCTGATCTCCTTGGTCGCCGCGCCCTGTTCCTCGATCGCCGAGGCGATGGAGGTGGAGACCTCGCTCACCTGCTCGATCATCGCCGCGATCGACTGGATGGCCTGGATCGCCTCCTGGGTCGCGCCCTGCACCGACTGGATCTGCGTCGCAATCTCGTCGGTCGCCTTGGCGGTCTGGTTCGCCAGCAGCTTCACCTCGGAGGCGACGACGGCGAAGCCCTTGCCGGCCTCGCCTGCCCGCGCCGCCTCGATGGTGGCGTTCAGCGCCAAGAGGTTGGTCTGGCTGGCGATGGTGGTGATGAGGCTCACCACATCGCCGATCTTCGCCGCCGCCTTGGCCAGTCCGTCCACCGTGTGGCCGGTGGAGCGCGCCTGTTCCACCGCGTTGTGAGCCAGGCGCGAGGATTCGCTCACCTGCCGGGTGATCTCGTGGATCGAGGAGGAGAGTTCCTCCGAAGCCGCCGCCACCGTCTGCACATTGGAGGAAGCCTGCTCGGAAGCGGCCGCCACCGCGGTCGCCTGCCGGCTGGTCTCCTCCGCCGTCGCCGACATCGAGGTGGACGAGGCCTGCAACTCGGTCGCCGAGGATGACACCGTCTGCACCACCGCCTTCACCGTCGCCTCGAATTCGTCGGCCAGCAGGTTCATCTCGCGCTTGCGCTCGACTTCCGCTTCCGCCTTCAGGCGTTCCTGCTCGGCGCGAAGGTTCTCGTCGGCCTTGCGCTTCGCCTCCTCGGCCGCACGCTCGCGGCGCTGCTCGGCGGCGGCGGCTTCTTCCTTCAGGCGGCGCTGCTCGGTCTCCTGCACGGCCTGCTGCTCGCGGGCGGCCTCGACCTCGGCGCGCATGCGGTTGTTCTCGATGCCGGCATCCTTGAAGACCTGCAGCGCGGTCGCGATCTCGCCGATCTCGTCCTTGCGGCCGGCGCCGAAGATGTCGGTTTCGAGATTGCCGCCGGCCAGCGCGTTGATGTCGCCGATGGACCGGCCGAGCGGGCGGGAGACGCCGTAGGAGGCCAGGGCATAGCCGAGCGCGATGCCGCCCAGCACGCCCACCAGCGCCACGCCGATGGTGACGAACAGGATCACCCGCGACGTCGTTTCGGCCTCCTCGGCGATCGCCTGGCCCTTGGCGGAGGAATATTGGTTGTAGGCGGCGACGGCGGCGAAGAGCTTGTCTGCCGCATCGCGGCTCGCTTTTACCGAATCGTTGATGCGCTTCTGCGCTTCGCCCAGTTCGACCTTGTCACCCATCTTGCGGGCCTCTTCCAGGGTCTGCTCGAGCTCGACCAGATAGGCCTTATAGATGGTGTCGACGCTGCCCAGGAGTTTGCGCTGTTCCGGGTCCGCGGTGGCGGCCACCTGCGCATAGAAGGCTTCGAGCGCCTTCTTCTGCTCGGCGATCTGGGTCACGATGTCCTTCAGGCTTTCGGCCGAGGGGTCGGAGCCCACGCGGTATTCGGAGCGGTTGAGCCGCAGTACTTCCTGGTTGAGGCGGGCGCCGATCAGCGTCTCCGCCCCCGTCAGCAGAATCTCCTTCTTGTCGCTGTTCAGGCTGTCGACCGAGAACAGGCCGATGCCGGACACGACGGCGATGAAGGTTGCCATGATGCCGACGAGCAGCATCAACTTGGATTGGATCTTCCAATTACTGAGATTCACGGCCGGTTCCATTCATAAACGGGATGAGGGCATTCCCATATCGCGCCACTTTCGATTCGAATATTTCGACGGCGCCGCAAAATGGTTTCTCCAATTCAACAATTGTATGGAATTGTAAATGCCTTGTTTTAAAGAATGACTTAGAAGCCGGCGTCTATTTTTAGTTCTTTTGGTCTAAGTAATAGTCCCTATACCTCCGGCGCCCGCCGCCCGACGGTCCCCGCTAACGCCCAGCTAACGGCGCCCTCGGATCATGGATCTGTCGAGTTGGGGGTGAAAAATGAACCAGGGGATGCTCACCAGCCCGCGCGGTGCCGCCGATGCGCCGCTGCAAGATGCGACCGCACCGGCGCCCAGCGCGGAGGAGCGGCGGGCCGAACTCGCCGCCATCCGGGAGATGCTGGCCGAAGTCGCCGAAGGCGCCGCCGCGCTCGGCATCGATGCCTGCATTCCCCTGATCGCGGCGGCCGATCTCGCCGTCGAGGACGCCCTCGGCGACTCCGGCCGCTGAGGTCCTGGGTCTATTGCAGCGCGGCGCCGCCGGAGGCTGCCGCCACGCGGTTCAGCATCGCGCGGGCCAGCGGGATGGCGGCCTTGAGATCGCCCAGCGTCGCCTCCGGCACTTCCTCGGCCAACGCCTCGGCCACGCCCACCCAGCCGAGGCCGAGGGTGACCAGCGGCAGCCGCAGCAGCACGGCGGCGCAGCGCTGCACGACGGGAAGGCGGTGGCGGAAACCGTTTGGACCGGGGCCGGAGGGCATGGGCGGAATAATAGATCGCGCCGGCCGGCCGGACAAACGAGGCGGGCCCGGTCGGGGGCGCCGGGCGGCCTGGCGATTCAGGGCGGCCGTGCAGTGCCGGTAGTCCGCATCGTCGCCATGCCGGACGACACGGCCGATCGCGGCGGCGCCATCGAGGCGGCATTCGCCGAGGCGGGCGTGGTGCCGGCGACCGACGACCAGGTGCTGGTCATCCCGCAGATCGGTGTCGGCGAGGGGCGGCCCCGGCTGGTGCATGAATTCACCGTCGATGCCGCCCTCCCGCCACCGGAAGAAGACGGGGGGGCGGGCCAGGCCTGAGCGCGGCCATCGGCCTTTCAGAAGCGCGGACGGAAGCCCTTGCCCTCGGCCTCGACGCGGCAGACGAAGGGGGCGCCGAAATGCGCCGGCATCAGCAGCGCGCCCGAGCCCGCGCAATGCTCCAGCACCTTGCGGCGGCTCTGCCGCGCCAGCGCTTGGTCGGCGCAGGCGAAGCTGTTCCATTGGGGATGAAACACCTGGATGGCGTGATGCAGGATGTCGCCGCAGAAGCTGGCGCGGGCGCCCTTGGCCTGAAGCTCGATCGCGATGGTGCCGGGCGTATGCCCCGGGGCGGGGGCATAGGAGAGGTATTCGTCGAGCGATCCCGGCCCGCTCACCATCTGCGCCAGGCCCGCCTCCACCACGGGGAGCACGCTGTCGCGGAAGGAGCCGCCGTTGACCGGCCCTGTCTTCGGGTCGCTGTCCAGCGCAAGGTAGTGCTCGTAGTCCTCCCGGCTGAACACGTATTTCGCATTCGGGAAGGTCGGCACCCAGCGGCCGTTGTCGAGCCTGGTGTTCCAGCCGATATGGTCGACATGCAGATGCGTGCACATGACGACGTCGACCTGCTCGGGCGTCACCCCCGCCGCCGCCAGCCGCTCGAGCCAGGGCGTTCTGAGCAGATGCCACATCGGCCGGTGGGCGCGAGCCTTGTCGTTGCCGACGCAGGTATCGATCAGGATCGTCTTCGTCCCGATACGGATCAGCCAGCTGTGCACCGACAGCTTCAGCATGCCGGAGGCGGGGTCGTAGTGGTGCGGCAGCATCCAGTCGCGATGCGTCTCGACCACGGCGGGATTCCAGTCGGCGAAGAACTTCGCGGCTTCGAAATTCGGCTCGTAAGTCTCCTCGATCCGCGTGACCGTGACGGTGCCGATCTCGAAGCTCTGCATCGCAGTTCAGGCCTTCATCCGCAGCCGGCCGAGGAAATCGCGCTTGCCGAGCGGGACCGCATTGGCGCGCAGGATGTCGTAGGCGGTGGCGGCGTGGAAATAGAAGTTGGGGAAGGAGAAGGAGAGGATGAAATCCTCCACCACGAAGGGAAGATCGTTCTTGCCGAGCCTGAAGATCATGTCCTTCCCCTGCAGGCCGTCGACTTCCGCGGGCGTGAGCTTCTGGATCGCCTCGCGCGTCTCCGCCACCAGCGCCTGCAGGCCCTTGTAGTCGAGTGCACCGGCATCGCCCGGCGGGCCGAACAGCCCTTCGGCCGCCCCGGCGAGCGCGCCGCGCGAATGATGGCAGACCGAGACGATCTGAAAGCGCAGCGGCAGCATGTCGGCGATCAGGCGCGCCTCGACCAGGGCGGCGGGGTCCTTGCCCGCGCTCTCGCAATGGGCGAGGCCCTTCTCGAGGAAGCCGGCGACGGCGCCCAGCGTCTGCAGATAGCTCGGCACGCTGAGGGCATGGAGCGAGAGCGGCATGTTGTTTCCTTCCCGGGACAAGTCGAGGCGACGCTGCCAGTTGCCCGCCTGACTGGCAAGCGGTCCGGCATCAGCGCGTCGCGGGCGACCAGCCGTAGATCCGCTGCAGCGTTCCGCCCATCAGCGCCGTCTTCTCGGTCTCCGACAGCCGGTCGGTGACGCGGAAGGCCTCGACCCCCTCCTTGTAGGTGAGGAGGGCGACGGCGCGGGTCCAGTCGGTGCCCCACATGCAGCGCTCGATACCGAAGGCATCGAAGATGCGCCCGAGCGGGTCCCACAGGTCCTTATAGGGAAAGGGCTGCTTCGACAGGGTGCAGGCGCCGGTGATCTTGATCGCCACGTTCTCGCAGGCCCCGAGCGCCAGCACGTTCGGCAGGTCGGCGAAGGGGGCGGCGGGGGGCGGCGGTTCGAAGGGCTGCTGCAGGCCCAGATGGTCGATCACCAGCCGGGTCTCGGGATTGCGCGCGGCGAGTTCCTTCACCTGCGCGAGCCGGCCCCAGCAGAGGAGATTGACCGGCAGCCCGTGCCGGGCGGCGGCGGCCAGCACGCGGTTGATGCCGGGATCGGCGGCATCGGTCGATACGGTGGGGCCCATCATGATGCGGATGGCGACGGCGCCGTCGACTTTCGCCCATTCGGCGATCTCCTCCGCCACCGCCGGATCGGCCGGATCGACCGGCTTGATCACCCCGAAACGGCCGGGGTGCGCTTTCTGCACCCCAATCGCGTAGGAGGCATCGAAGCGGTACATGGTCCAGACCGAGACGAGCAACGCGCCGTCGACGCCGACCGCGTCCATCGCCGCCAGCATGTCCTCCGCCGTCACCTCGGGTGGGCCGTGCAGCACCGCCGCCCAGGGCCGGCCGGGATGGTTCCGCTCGTAGCAATGCACCTGCGCGTCGATGGTCAGCATGCTGCCTCCCGGCACTTTCAATGAGCTCCGCCACCCCCGATCGGCGGGATGAAGGCCACCTCGGAGACCTCGCCCACGTCTTCCAGCCAGGCGTTCTGGTGGATGACGCCGTCGATCACCACGGCGATGTCGCCTTCGAGCTGGCCCGCGATGGCCGGATAGCGCGCCTCCAGGCCGCGGATCAGCTGCCGGACCGTGCGGCCCGGCAGCTCGATCTCCGTTTCCCCGCCCGTGTACTGCTGGGCGAAGGAATAGGTCAGGATCACCCGCGCCAACGCCTCCGCCGCCCGGCTATTCGGCGGCCATGGCCGGCGTCGCCGCGTCGATCGCCGCCGACAGGCGGGGCGGGGACATCGGCAGGTCGAGCATGCGCACGCCGGTGGCCCGGGCGATGGCGCTGCCGATCGCCGCCATCGGCGGGATGATCGGCACTTCGCCGACGCCGCGCACGCCGTAGGGATGCGTGGGGTTCGGCACCTCGACCAGCACCGTCTCGATCATCGGCAGGTCGGAAGCGACCGGCATGCGGTAGTCGAGAAAGCCCGGATTCTGCAGCCGTCCCTGCTTGTCGTAGATATATTCCTCGTTCAGCGCCCAGCCGATGCCCTGCACGGCGCCGCCCTGCAGCTGGCCTTCCACGTAGGAAGGGTGGATCGCCGTGCCCACGTCCTGCACCGCGGTGTAGCGGTCGATCGTGACGATGCCGGTGTCCATGTCCACCTTCAGGTCGACGATATGGACGCCGAAGCCCGGGCCCGCGCCTTGCGCATTCAACTGCGCATGGCCGTTGATCGGGCCGCCCGTCCTGCTGGCGGAGGCCGCCAGCTTGGCCAGCGACAGCGGCTCGAACTTGCCGACATTGGTGCTGGAGGGGCGTGCCTCGCCTTCTTCCCAGACCACGCCCTCGACATCGACTTCCCAGATCTTGGCCGCGCGGGCCTTCAGCTGGGAGATCGCATCGCGCGTCGCGTTGATGACCGCGAGGCCGGTTGCGAAGGTGACGCGGCTGCCGCCGGTGACGAAGTTGAAGCCGATGGAGGCGGTGTCGGCGACGATGGGCCGGACCTTGTTGTAGTCGATGCCGAGTTCCTCGGCGGCCATGAGCGCCAGCGAGGCGCGTGAACCGCCGATATCGGGGTTGCCGGAGATGATGGTGACGGTGCCGTCCTCGCCCACCTGGGCGGCGGCCGAGGAATCCGCGCCGACGTTGAACCAGAAGCCGGCGGCGACGCCGCGCGCATGCCCGGGCTTCACCGGCGCCCGGTAGTGGGGCGAGTTCTTCGCCGCCTCCAGCGTCTCCACCAGGCCGATGACGCCGAAGGACGCGCCGTAATGGGTCTTGGTGCCCTGCTTCGCGGCGTTCTTCAGGCGCAGATCGATCGGGTCGATGCCGAGTTCCTGCGCCAGCATGTCGACCACGCTTTCGACCGCCCAGGCCGAGATCGGCGCCCCGGGCGCGCGATAGGCCGCGACCTTGGGCCGGTTCGAAACCACGTCGAAGCCGACGACGCGGATGTTGTCGATGTCATAGCAGGCAAGGCTGCACATGCAGGAGGGACCCACCGGGGAGCCGGCGAAGGCACCGGCCTGCAACGCCACGGTGACGTCGGCGGCGACGATGCTCCCGTCCTTCCTGGCGCCGAGCTTCACCTTCACATGGCCGCCCGACGTGGGGCCGGAGGCGCGCATGACTTCCTCGCGGCTCATCACCATCTTCACCGGCCGGCCGGCCCGCTGGGACAGGCGGATGGCGAGGGGTTCCAGATAGACAACCGTCTTGCCGCCGAAGCCGCCGCCGATCTCGGAGGGTGTGACGCGCAACTGCGCGGTCTCGAGATCGAGGAGGCGGCAGCAGAAGCCGCGGACCTGGAAATGTCCCTGGGTGGTGGTCCAGAGCTGCACCTGGCCGTCCTCGGAGGCGGAGGCGAGGGCGGCGTGGGGCTCGATATAGCCCTGGTGGACCGGTTCGGTGGTGAATTCGCGCTCGATCACCACCTCGGCCTGCGCGAAGCCGGCATCGGCGTCGCCCTTGGCGAATTCCAGGCGCTTGGCGATGTTGGACGGCTTGTCCGGCGCGGGCTTCACGCCTTCGGTGCGCATATGCGCGTGCAGGACCGGCGCATTGTCCTTCATCGCCTCGCGCACGTCGATCACATGCGGCAGGATTTCGTAGTCGACCTTGATGAGCGAGAGGGCCTCGGCGGCGACGGCGGCCGTGGTGGCGGCGACCGCGGCGACGGCATGGCCTTCGTAGAGGGCCTTTTCCTTGGCCATGATGTTGCGGGTGACGTCACGCAGGTTCACCTGCATTTCGCCGGCCGGCAGCAGCTGGTCGGGCTGTTCGGGGAAGTCGGCGCCGGTGACGATCGCCTTCACGCCCGGCAGCCTGGCCGCGGCGGTGGTGTCGATCGAGCGGATGTTCGCATGCGCATGCGGGCTGCGCAGCACCTTGCCGACCAGTTCGCCGGGCAGGTTGAAATCGGCCGCGAAACGTGCGCGGCCGGTGACCTTGTCGGCGCCGTCGGGGCGGTTCTGACGGGTGCCGACCCACTTGTAGCGTTGTGCGCTCATCGTGCCGTCTCCCTCTGATCGGCGGCCACGTCCATGACCGCGCGGATGATCTTGTCGTAGCCGGTGCAGCGGCAGAGATTGCCGGCGAGGCCGAAGCGGACTTCGGTCTCGGTCGGGTTCGGGTTGCGATCGAGCAGCGCCTTGGCGGCGATCAGCACGCCCGGCGTGCAGACGCCGCATTGAAGTGCGGCCATCTCGATGAACTTCTTCTGCAGCGGGTGCAGCTGGTCGCCGTGCGCCATTCCCTCGATGGTGAGGACGCGGCGGCCTTCGGCTTCCGCCCCCAGCATCAGGCAGGCACAGGTGAGGCGGTCGTCGACGATGACCGAGCAGGCGCCGCAATCGCCGGAGCCGCAGCCTTCCTTGGCGCCGGTGAGGCGCAGTTCGTCGCGCAGCACGTCCAGCAGCGTGTCGGTGGCGTTGCAGAGGAACTCGGTCGGCTCGCCGTTGACGGTGGTGGTGACGTGGATCTTCGACATGGTCAGTGCTTCCCCGCGCGCTGGGCTGCGATGGCGACGGCACGCTTCAGGAGCACGCCTGCGATCTTGGTGCGATAGACGATGGTGCCTCGCTTGTCGTCGATCGGCTTGCAGGCGGCCCGGCAGGCCGCTGCCGCGGCTTCGAGCGAGGCGGGATCGAGCGTCGATCCGATCAGCGCCTTGGCCGCCGCTTCCACCAGCAGGACGGTGGGTGCGACGGCACCGAGCGCCACCCGGGCGGCAACGCAGTTGTGGCCTGAGAGCGTGAGGTTCACACCGCAACCCACCACGGCGATATCCATCTCGGTGCGGGGAATGAGGCGGAGATAGGCGTCCCCCGACCCCTTCGGCCGCGCCGGCAGGGTGAGGGAGACGACGATCTCGCCCGGCGCCAGGCTCGTCCTGCCTGGACCGGCCGGGATCTGTTCCACCGGCACCGCGCGACGGCCGTTCGGCCCCTGCACCGTGGCGACGGCGCCCGCGGCGACCAGGGCGGGCACGCTGTCGGCCGCCGGGGAGGCGTTGCAGAGGTTGCCGCCGGCCGAGGCGCGCCCCTGCACCTGTTTTGAGCCGATGAGGTTGATCGCCTCGACCACGCCGGGCCAGGCGGCCCGAAGCCCGGCGTGGTCGTGGATCTCCGCGCCGCTGACCGCCGCGCCGATGCGCCAGTCGCCGTCCTGCTGCACGATGCTCGTCATCTCGGCGATCCGCTTCACGTCGACGATCAGGCCCGGCACCTGCATGCCGGCGCGCATCTGCACCAGCAGATCGGTGCCGCCGGCGAGCACGCGGCCCTTGCCGCCGGATCCCGCCATGAGGCCGACGGCCTCGTCGACCGAGGTGGGGGCCCGGTATTCAGCTTGCATCATCGTCTCGCCCTCCCTGGCGATCGGGCATTGCCCGCGCCGTTCTTGCGCTGGCCGCCCCTGCCGGCGCCAGCGAGACCCGTTGCCGCCCAGTCTGGCGCAATCCGATGCCGATTCACAATTGCCGAGTTGGCCCGGTCGCCGCCGCGTTCAGGAAAAAGCCTCACCGAACAGATCCAGCATCGCCTTCCAGGAGCGGCGGTCGGCCACGGGATTGTAGGCGAGGGCCGGATTGCCGAGCTTGTCGGCATCCGGGTTGGTGAAACTGTGCACGGTGCCGCCATAGACTTGCACCTGCCAGTCCACCTTGGTCTGACGCATCTGTTCCTCGAAGGTGGCGATCTGGGCGGGCGTGATCATCGGGTCGTCGGCCCCGGTGCAGACCAGCACCTTGGCCTTGATGTTCCTGGAATCCTCCGGCTTCGGGCATTCCAGGCCGCCGTGGAAGCTGACGATCGCCGCGAGCGGGGCGCCGCTGCGCCCGAGTTCGATCGAGGTGGAGCCCCCGAAGCAGTAGCCGATGGCGGCGAGCTTCGCCTTATCGACATTGGCCTCGGCCGCCAGGGCATCCAGTGCCGCCCGGGCGCGGGTGCGCCACACGTTCACGTCGGCGCGGACCGTCCCCATCAGGCCGATGGCGGCGGGCAGGTCGGACGCGGTGGCGCCGTTTCCATAGGGGTCGGCCGCCAGCGCCACATAGCCCAGGCCCGCGAGGCGGCGGGCGCGCTCCATAACGTGCTCGCCGATGCCGAAGGCCTCGGGGAACAGCACCACGCCCGGGCGGGGGCCCGACTTCGTCTCGTCGAAGGCGAGGTAGCCTTTGCAGGTGGTTGCGCCGTCCTTGTACTCGAGCGTTCTCGTCTGCATCGCCTGCTCTCCCCGTTGCGATCGAATGGCTTAGCGGCAGTTTAGTGAGCGGCAAGGGGCGGCGCCAGTTGAGAGCGTCGGGCGGACGCGCTGCGGGCCGTGCACGCCGTCGGTCGGGGGGCTCTGTTCATGCACCGCCTGGCCAATCCGCTTGTCTGCGGAGTGCTGGCACGTTGCCGCCTCATTCATTTGAGAGAGGCAGGCAATTTTACATGTCGCGCTCAATGCGTCTCGAAAAGGGCAGAGATCTTTCACTGGCGCAGTCCTTGCGTAAACGAACTGTAACCGTCAACCGGCAGATCGCGCGAAACGATAGACGTCGAGCGGGATTCTCGCCGCCTCCGGGTAACGGTGCGGTATAGGGTCAAAGTGGAGGACCATGACGGCGATGGGCGTCTCGATACTCCCTGTGCTTTCCGCGCGGGCCTGAGACTTCGGGATGGGCATCCGGGCGGCGGGACTTTTCCTGCTGGGCATCCTTGCGTTCATCTCGATGCTTGTCGTCGCCCCGGGCAGCGAAGCCCAGACCCAGCCGTCGACCACCGCCGCGCCGGGAACCTTCCAGCAGGATCCCTCGGCGCATGGCGCGGGTGGCGACCCGCATGCCGCCGCCTTCGCCGAGACGCCGTTTCCCAGCGCCACCGTCTGCGCGACCTGCCACCCCAAGGTCTTCACCGAATGGGCGGCGTCGAACCACGCCTATGCGTCGATGTCGCCGATGTTCCACAAGTTCGAGCAGGCGGTGAACGACCTGACCAGCGGCACGATGGGTTCGTTCTGTGTGCGCTGCCATCAGCAGATCGGCACCCAGATGGGCGAGCCGCGCGAGCAGCCGCTGTGGGAGCGCTCGGCCATCGCCCGCGAGGGCGTCACCTGCGTCACCTGCCATCGGGTCGACCAGCAGTTTGCCAAGGTGAATGGCGAGCGGAGCGTGCTGGCGGGCGATATCAGCCAGCCTGTCTATGGTGCCGGCACCGGTGCCGACAGCGGCCTCGAGGACGTGCTGGCGCAGAAGGATTTCTACCGCGTCGCCCGCACAGCCGGGGAAGAGGGCACGCGCATCCACCTCGGGACCATCAAGTTCGAGCAGATCTCCCGGTCGGAATTCTGCGTCTCCTGCCATCAGGTGCAGGTCAACCTGGGCATCAAGCTGGAGGTGGTCTGGGAACAGTACCGCGCCTCTCCCGCCGCCGCCCGCGGGGTCACTTGCCAGGACTGCCACATGGGTCGCGTGCCGGGAGAGGCGAAGGGCTACGAGCGCTTCCCGATCGCCATCGTCAATGGCCGCGTTGTCGGTGACGGGCAGGCCAAGCACTCGAACCACCTGTTTTTCGGGCCGGGCTATCCGATCGCCCATCCGGGCCTGTTCCCGTTCAATCAGCGCGCGCATCGCTGGTCGATCCAGGAATGGCTCTCGTTCAACTATCGGGCTCCATGGGGGGAGCCCGGCTGGGAAGACCGGATCGCCCGCGGCGAAGAAGCGGCGCCGGACTTCCCGACCGTGTGGCGCGAAAGGGCCGACCGCGTGGCCGCCCGCTTCATCATCGACCAGAACAAGGGCCTGCTGGAAGACAAGCGGCAATCGCGCCTGCAGGTGATGGAGAACGGCAGCAAGGTCGACGGGCCGTTCTTCGCCGACCCGCCGCAGGCCGGCCGGGCGCTCAAGTTCCGCTACCGGGTCACCAACAAGGACGACGGGCACAACCTGCCCTCGGGCTCGCTCGGCGCGCAGCCGGAGATCTGGTTCAACGTCGCGCTCACCGACCCCGACGGCAAGCGGGTCTGGGAGAGCGGCTATGTCGATGCCAACGGCGACATGGCCGATCTGCATTCCCTGGAAGTGGCCAAGGGACGGATTGCCCATGACGACCAGCTCTTCAATCTGCAGACGAAATTCCTGACGACCAACGTCAAGGGGACCGACCGGGAGATGTACCTGCCGGTCAACTTCGATGTCGACCAGCTGCCGATGCTGCGGCCGGCGGGCCAGCCCACTTCGGTGCTGAACCACCCGCCCTTCGTGCGCATGGAAGGCCGCAGCCTGCCCCCGCTCGGCTGGCGCGACGCGAAGTACACGATCCCGGCCGAGTTCCTGCGGAAACCGGGTAAGTACATCCTGCAGAGCCGGCTGCGCAGCCGGGCCGAGCCGCTCTACTTCATGAAGTTCGTAGGCGCGACGAAGGACATGGAGCGGGCGATCAACGAATGGATGATCGACATCCATCCCTATGCCGTCGAGTTCGACGTTCGCTGAATGCTGTCAAGGTCCGGCCTGATCGCTCTCACAGCCTCGCTCGCCGGATTGCTGTTCGCCGAGGGGGCCCTGGCCCAGGCGCTTCGCCGCCCGGAAAGCGGGGCGCAGCCGAGCCCGCCGCCGCAGGAAGAGCATCATCACGACGATCCGCAGATGTCGCCGGAAGCCAAGCGTGTGCCGATCAATCCCGACCTTTTCGGTCGCGATCCGACCTATGAGGACCGATCTTACGATCCGAACGCGCAGTTCGAGATCTACGGCGGCAAGAAGCGGGTGGACAAGGTGCATCCGCTGCTGGAACTCGGCCAGCCGCTTTATGGCGAGGGGCCGCTCAACACCTCCTACAACATCATCGGTTCGAAGAACCTGGTTTCGCCCCAGCTCTACGTCTATGGCGACTTCCGCACCGTCGCCGCCTACAACGACAACGGGACCAAGGAGCTAGGCCAGATCGCGACCCGGCTCAATCTCGACATCGACCTGAAGCTGACCGCGACCGAACGCATTCACGCACTGCTGCGCCCGCTGGACCGGAACGGCGACTTCACCCGCTACGAATTCGCCGGCCCCGACCGCAACCGCCGTGAGCCCGAGCGGTTGAAGCTGAACGGCAAGCCCGAAACGCTGTTCTTCGAAGGCGATCTCGGGGCCATCACCGCCGGCCTAAAGGACGAATACGTAAGCTGGGACCTGCCGTTCACCTTCGGCCTCATTCCGCTGTTCTTCCAGAACGGTGTCTGGGTGGACGATGCCTTCCTGGGAGGCGCCTTCGCCATTCCGGCGAAGAGCGTGGCGGCGCTCGACATCTCCAACATGGACGTCACCTTCTTCGCCGGGGAGGGCAAGGTCTCGTCCGGCGCCATCCGCGACGGCGCCGGCAGGGTGGACGACGATGGCGCGACCATCTTCGGCGCCACCACCTTCATCGAGGCATTGGGCGGGTATATCGAGGCGGGCTACGGTTATACCCAGGACCGGCGGCCGGGCGTCGCCGATTTCAGTTACAACAACGCGACCGCCGCCTTCACCCGGCGCTATGGCGGCTGGCTCTCCAACAGCGTGCGGCTCATCTACAACTGGGGCCAGGAACCGCGCAACGCGGCGAAGACCGCCGACGGCTTCGTCCTCCTGGTTGAAAACTCCTTCGTCACCGCGCTGCCCTCGACGCTGGTCCCCTATGCGAATTTCTTCGTCGGCAGCGAGCGGCCGCAATCGCTGCTGCGGGACGCCGGGGCAGGCGGCGTGCTGAAGAACACCGGCCTCAACTTCGAAACCGACAATCTGACCGGTTTCCCCAAGCTCGACGATTCCGCCAACGACACCTTGGGCGGCGCGATCGGCCTGCAGTACCTGTTCGACCTGAACCAGCAGATCGTGGTCGAGGCGGCGGCGCTGCAGGTGATCGGGGCCGAGAACAAGCCTGGTCGGCTCGCCCGGGGCGACCAGTACGCGATCGGCTTCCGCTACCAGATTCCGATCACAAATGCGTGGATCTTCCGGATGGACGGCATCTGGGGTTGGCTCGACGAGGCGCCCGACGTGCGTGGAGCCCGATTCGAAGTGCGGCGCAAGTTCTGATGCGCGCGCTTCTTCTCGGCCTCCTGCTGGTCGCCACTTCCGGCGGCGTGCTCGGGGCACAGACGTTGCCGCAGCAGGGCAGTGCGGTCCATCTGGGCACCGCCACCTGCGGTGGATCGACCTGCCATGCCTCCACCCAGCCGTGGAAGAACTCGATGGTGCTGCAGAACGAGTTCGTCACCTGGTCGACCAAGGATCGCCATGCCAGGGCCTATGGTTCGCTGGTCAGCGTGCTCGGCAAGCGCATCGCCGCCAATCTCGGCCTGCCCAACGCGCATGAAGCGAAAGTCTGCCTGGACTGTCATGCCGACAACGTGCCGGAAGGGCGGCGGTCGAAACAGTTCGCACTGACCGATGGGGTCGGCTGCGAATCCTGTCACGGCGGGGCGGAGCGCTGGCTCGGCCAGCATGTCTCGGGGACCGGCGGCCATGCGGAGAACGTGGCCGCCGGGATGTTTCCGACCGAGGACTCCGCGTCTCGCGCGCGGCTCTGCCTGTCCTGCCATTTCGGCGACGAAAACAAGTCGGTCACGCATCGCATGCTGGGTGCCGGCCATCCGCGCCTGCGCTTCGAACTCGACACTTTCACGGCGGCGCAGCCGGCGCATTACCGCGTCGACGACGACTTTTTCAAGCGCAAGCCCTCGCCTACCGGGGTTCAGGTCTGGACCATCGGCAAAGCGATGCAGGTGCGCAGCTTCATGAGCATGCTGGCCGATCCGAAGCGAAACCAGGATGGCCGTTATCCCGAACTCGCCCTGTTCGACTGCCAGGCCTGCCACCACCGCATCGACGGCGAGGCGATGCCGCGGCCGCGGGCGGCGCTCCCGGGCCGCAGCAGCCCGCGCCTGAACGAATCGAGCCTGGTGATCCTGCAGGTGATCGCCGACCAGACGAAGCCCGAGATGGGCACGTTGCTGCGCCGGCAGACCGCCGCGCTGCGCAGTGCCGCGACGAGCAGCATGGGCGCGCTCGCCGCCGCCGCCCAGGCGATCGCCGACAGTGCCGGGGCGATGGTCGATCACCTGGCCCAGTATCCGTTCCGGCCGGGCGAGTATGCGGCCCTCCTCGGCGGGGTGCTCGATCAGGCCGATGTCGCCGGCTTCGACGACTATGCCGGAGCCGAGCAGGCAACCATGGCGATGTCGGCCATCATCACCGAAATGGACCGCATCGGCCTCTTGAGCGGGGACCAGCGGACGCGCATGGCGGCGGAGCTGGAGAAGGCCTACAGCGCCGTCGACAGCGACATCGCCTTCAGCCCGCAGATCTTCGTCGCCGCCCTCCAGGGCATCGCGCGGGCACGACCCATACCGCCCGTGCCGGCACGGCGCTCCTATCTCGTCCCCGGGGTGCGCCGCTAGGTCCGGCGCAGCGCGCGGACGTAACCGCGGGCGATCTCGGCTGGGCTTTTGCGGCCCTTGCGGAACCAGGTCGGTGTCCAGTTGAGCGCGCCCAGCAGGTGCAGGCGCAGCAGGGCCCGATCTGCCGCTTCGGGAAGCGGTAGGTCCCGCAACAGGCCATCGAACAGGACCTCGTAGCGGTCGCGCAGCTCGACCAGCCGGAGACGCAGGGGTGGTGACAGTCGCTTCAGGTCGGCGGTCAGCACGGCGGCGAAGGGGCTCTCGGCCAGCAGGGCTTCCAGATGGGCCGCCGCCGCCGCCTCCAGTCTGGCCCACGGTTCGCCGGCCGGGTGCAGCGAGCGCTCCACCGCCGAAACGATCTGCTCCACGCCCAGCGCATAGACAGCGGCGATCAGTTCGTCCTTCGACTTGAAGTGATAGTAGATCGACCCCGCCAACATCCCGGCGTCGCGCGCGATCTCACGCATCGGCGCCGCCTCGAAGCCACCGCGGGCGAAATGCCGGGCCGCCGCTTCCAGCAGGGGCGTGCGACGATTGGCGTGCTCGGACAGGGAAGCGGCGCTCATCCGGACAGTGTAGCAGACCGTCGCATATCACCAAACAAACACTTGTTTGGTAGACATTCATTCGCTAGCCTCGGTCCTGTCCCTAGCGGCAATGCGAGCGCATCCTTGGCCTTCGTCTTCGATCTCGGTGATCCGGCCATCAACGCCGATCCCTTTCCCTCCTTCTCTCGCCTGCGCAGAGAGGATCCGGTGCACTGGTCGCCGGCCATGAAGGCCTGGATCGTCACCCGCTACGAGGAGGTGAAGCGCGTGGCGCTCGACAATGCCTCCATCTCGGCCGACCGCCTGACCCCCTTTTTCGCCGCCGATCCGGCGCGCCGGCCAGCGGCCTATCCGAGCCTGATGCGCTATCTGAACCAATGGATGGTGTTCAAGGACCCGCCGGACCACACCCGGCTGCGGCGGCTCTTCAACAAGGTGTTCACCCCCGGCGCCGTGGAGGCGCTTCGACCCAACGTCGAGTCGATCGTCGGTCTGCTGCTGGACGGAATGGCGGCCAAGGCGAAGGCCGGGGAGCGGGTCGATTGGATCGCCGACTTCGCCTATCCGCTGCCGGCGCTGGTGATCATGGACCTGCTCGGGGTTCCGCGGGCCGACCTCGCCCGCGTGAAGGAATGGTCGGACGAGATCGCGCTGTTCATCGGCACCGCCCAGGTCGCCGGCGACAAATACGCCCGGGCGGAAGCCGGCGCGCGCGCCATGGCCGACTATTTCCGCAGCCTGGTCGATGCGCGGGCCGCTGCCCCGGCGGCGGACATGATCAGCCGCCTGGTTCTGGCGCGCGATGAGCAGGATGCCTTGAGCGCGGACGAGGTGATCGGCACCTGCATCCTGTTGCTCTTCGCCGGCCATGAGACCACCACCAACCTGATCGGTAACGGTCTCCTCTATTCGCTGCGCTTCCGTGGGCAGTGGGAGCGGCTGAAGGCCGAACCCGCGCTGCTCGAAAGCGCCATCGAGGAATGGCTGCGTTTCGACGGGCCGAGCGGCGCGGTTGCCCGGGTGGTTGCGCGCGATCTCTCCTTCGGCCGGAAGGAAATGAAGCGGGGACAGCGCGTCTTCGCCTTCGTCAATGCCGCGAACCGTGACCCGGATGCCTTTCCGGCCGCGGAGGAGTTCGACATCGGCCGAAGGGCCAATCCGCATCTCACCTTCGGACACGGCATACACTTCTGTCTCGGCGCGCCGCTCGCGCGGCTGGAGGCGCGGATCGCTGCACAGCGGCTGGCCGAGCGCTTTCCCGACATCAGGCTCACCGACGCCGTGCCGCAATGGCACGATTCCCTCATCCTGCGGGGCGTCAAAGCGCTTCCCGTCATCCCAGGCCGCGACGCGAGGACATGACCATGACCCAGGAGATCGTGCTGGCGGCGGGCGCGCGCACGCCCTTCGGCGACTTCGGCAAGGCGCTGCGCGAGGTGCCGCTCACCGATCTCGCCGCGCATGCCGCACGGGCGTCCATATCCCGCTCCGGGTTGAAGCCCGTCGATTTCGACCACTTCGTCTTCGGCAGCACGCTGTTTCCCGACCGCGATACGCTGTTCGGCGGCCGGGTGGTCGGCATCAAGGCGGGCTTGCCGGAAGAAGTGCCGGCCCTGAACGTCATTCGCGCCTGCGGCACCGGCCTGCAGGCGTTGATCTCGGCCGGCCAGCAGATCAAGGAGGGACAAAGCGAGATTGCCTTGGCTGGCGGCGGTGAGAATTACAGCCGCATGCCTCATGTCGTGACGACTGCACGCTATGGCCGCAAGCGCGGCCCACAGGTTCTGGAAGACCAGCTCGACTGGGCCTATCGCTGCCCGTTCAGCCAGGAATACATGGGCGAAACGGCGGAAAACCTGGCCGAGGAGTTCCAGTACGAACGCGCGCCGATGGACGATTGGGGCTTCATGAGCCAGCAGCGCGCCGGCGCGGCGATCGACTCGGGCTTTTTCGCCCGCCAGATCGCCCCGATCGAGGTGCCGGACGGGCGCGCCACGCGCCTCTTCGCGGTGGATGAATTTCCTCGCCCGGATGTCACACGGGACAAGCTCGCAAAGCTGAAACCCGCCTTTCGCGAGGCGGGGAGGGTGACTGCCGGCTCATCGTCGGGCGTGACCGACGGCGCCGCCTTCCTGGTGGTGGCGGATCGCGGCGCGGCGGAGGCGAAAGGCCTCCTTCCGGAAGCCCGTATGGTCGACTGGACGGCCGTCGGGGTGCCGCCGCGCATCATGGGGGCGGGCCCGGTGCCGGCCATCGCCAAGCTGCTGCAGCGTCAGGGCCTGAAGGTCTCCGACATCGACTATTTCGAGATCAACGAAGCTTTCGCGGTGGTCAACCTGCATGCCGAGCGCCAGCTCGGCATCCCGCGCGAGCGCACCAACCTCTATGGCGGCGGCATCTCGATCGGCCACCCGCCGGGGGCCACCGGCGTGCGCATGAGCATCACCGCCATGCATCATCTGGCCGACAGCCGCGGCAAATACGCCGTGATTTCCATGTGCCTGGGCGGCGGCCAGGGCATGGCGATGTTGCTCGAAAACCTGCGGCGCTGAGCCGGAAGCGGCCTTCTCGGCGCTCGCCCCACCCGGCGGGGTGGGGCGAGAATCGAAAAAGCCTTCACATGGGCCATCGATTGACGGCCCGGCATGCGCTATAGAACGAAAGCACCGCTCGCGCGTTTCGGGGGCGGGACCAGGCTTCGAGAGGCGAAAGCGGAGAGCGATGAGTAAAGGGCGGGATCGCGGACCCAGGCGGCGCGGATTCGACGACGACATGTATTCCCCCCGCGATGCGGGCAGGGATGTACCGGCGTTTCGCAGTCCGCCCAGGTTCGATGCGGCACCGGCGGGCGCGCCGGCCGGTCCTTCTGCGGAAGCGACCGTGAAGTGGTTCAATCCGGAAAAAGGCTTCGGCTTCGTCGAACTGGCCGATGGCTCGGGCGATGCCTTCCTGCATATCGGCGTGCTGCAGAGCGCCGGGCATGAAGCTGTCGCCCCCGGGGCGAAGCTCAAGGTGCAGATCGGTCAGGGCCAGAAAGGCCGGCAGGTCGCCGCCGTGCTGGAGGTCGATGCGAGCACGGCGACGGCGCCGGCGGCACGGCCTTCGGGTGGCCCGCGTGGCGGCGCCCCAGGCGGCCGCGAACGGCCCGACCCCTCGACCGCCATTCCGCTCGACGGTGTGATCAAGTGGTTCAATCCCGAGAAGGGATTCGGCTTCGCGGTCACCGACGACGGCGGCAAGGACGTCTTCGTCCATATCGCCGTGCTGGAGCGCGCGGGCCTGCGTGAGCTGCCCGAGGGGCAGAAGGTTTCGATGCGCGTCGTACAGACCCAGAAGGGTCGCGAGGCGATCTCGATCTCGCTGGCGGACTAGGCTTGGCCCGGGGCCGTGCCCGGCCTCAGGCCGGCTCGGCCTCGCGCTTGGCCCACATGGCCTTGAAGGCGGGGCGAGCCTGGCAGCCGGCAAGCCAGGCCTGCACCCGCGGCGCTGCCTCGAACAGTTCCGGCGCCGCCTGGGCGTAGCGGAAGACCTCGGCCAGATTGATATCGGCCACCGTGAACCGGCCACCTACCGGGTGGCCGTCGGCGGCCAGTGCTTGGTCAAGCACCGCGAAGGGTGCGCGCAGCTTCTCCACCGCCGCATCGGCGATCTTCGGGTCCTTCGGTGCCGTCGGGTTGCCGAGCCGGTTGTAGAGTATGTCGAGCGCCGGTGATTCCACCTCGGTGGCGGCCCAAAGTGCCCACATCGCCATCTGAGCGTCCTCGACCGCATTGGCCGGGGCGAGCGGGCCGCCGTGCTTCTTCGCCAGATAGAGATTGATAGCGAGGGATTCATGCAGCACCAACCCGTTGTCCTCGATCGAGGGAATATGGCCGTTCGGATTGACCCGCATGAACTCGGGCGAGCGGGTGTGCATGACACCCGCCGGTGCCGGGTCCGGCAGGCGATAGCGCTGGATTACCGGGACATGATTGAAGGGAATGCCGAGTTCCTCGGCCAGCCACAGGTTGCGCGAGGCGCGTGAACGGTAGACGCCATAGATCGTGAGCATGGTCGAAATCTCTCCCTCCGGGACGGCATGCGCGGACAGGTATCAGAAACGGGTCCCCACCGTCCGATAGAATAGCGCGAGCATACCGCCCGAACCCTCGGTGCCGGCCAGCCGGCCGATCATGGCCTGCCTCGCGGCGGCCTTGCGGGCGAACGGGGGGTCTGCTCTTCTCACCGGCCCCAGCCGCCCGAACCATCAAGGCGCCGATGCCCGACTTTCCGGTTCCCGCGATGCTGGACTACGCCCTGCGCGCGGCTGCGTCGGTGCTGTTGGCGCTGCTCGCCGGCCTGCTCCTGCGTGGGTATTCCCGCAGCGTGGTGGCCAGGCTCGGTGGCCTTCTTGCCATCGGGGTCGCCGCATACGCGATCTGCTCGGCGCCGGGGATCGCACCGCTCAGGACCTGGTGGCATGCGCCGCTGCTGATGCTGGCCGCCGGGAATGCCTTCGTGTTCTGGCTGCTGGCGCGCGCGCTGTTCGTTGACGCCCTCCGCCTCCGGATCTGGCACGGTTTCGCCTGGGCCACCTTCGCGACAGGGGCATTGATCGACTTCTATCTCTTCGATGCCGGGATGCGCGCCGGCGCGCATCCGCTCGGTCTGCTGCTGGCGGCCGGCCGGGTCGGCTTCGCCCTGGCGGCGGTGGCGCCGGTGCTTGCCTCCTGGCGGGCCGACCTGGTGGAAGGAAGACGGCGCCTTCGCGGATTCATCGTGGCTGCCATCGCTTCGCACGTCCTGGTCGACGCGCTGAGCGGATTCGCCGTTCCAGCGGGAGTCCCGCCGCCAGTGCTCAGCGCCCTCAGCGCCGCAGGTCTTCTCGCCATGGCACTGCTGATCTCATGGCCGCTCCTGCGCATCGGCGCGGAGGATCTGTTCGAACCGGTCGCTGGCAGCGGCCCCGCGCCCCGCCCTTTGGGCCGCGAACCGGTTCCTTTCGGCCAGGCCGACGCGGCGGATGCGAAGCTGATCGGCGCCCTGCAGCGGTTGATGACCGTCGAGCGCGTCCAACGTGGCGAAGGCCTGACCATCGGGGTTCTGGCCGTGAAGATGGGGCTTCCGGAATATCGTTTGCGGCGACTGATCAACCAGCGGCTCGGCTATAGGAATTTCAACGCCTTCATCAACTTTTACCGGATCGAGGAAGCCAAGCAGGCCCTGGCCGATTCCTCCCAGGCCGACGTGCCGGTGCTGACCATAGCGCTCGATGCCGGCTTCCAGTCACTCGGGCCTTTCAACCGTGCCTTCAAGGCCGAAACCGGTCTCACGCCCACTGACTACCGTCGGCTCCACCTTGCAGCGCCGGCAAGCAAGCCATTGAAATCGCCGGAGACTTCTGGAATCGGCGAGCCCATGTGAAGGATTCGCGCAGCCGAGTTCCGAATGCGGCGTGACCGGACGCCGGATCTCGCTGCGGATGCACATCCTCCGCTTTCCGGACTGACCCGGAGGCGAAACCCGGGATGCATCAATGCGCATGTTGCTTTCAGGCTTGCTGACCATGGCCCTCGCGGCCTGCGCCAATGGCCCTGGCGATGCGTTGCGCGTCGCCACCGGAGCGGTCAGCCATTTTCTTTGTTCCGGTGTCTTCGGATCCGGCGAGCGGCCCGAGCAGGTTTATGCCGACGTCTTTGCGCCGCTCGGCGCCATGAGCCTGATCGATTGGGGCCTGCGCTACGAGGTAAACCGGAACGACCGGGAAATCCGTACCACATTCCTCGGCGGCTTCGAGTCCCGCGCCGGCCATGGAGACGCTACCGGATGCCGGATGTTGCACGCCGGGCCGATGCCGGACGACCAGATCGAGCCGGCCGAGGAATCACAGGGTCCGCCGCTGCTGCCCGCGATCGCCGGCGGGCAGATGGTGGAACCATCGGATCCTCGGCTGCGCGCCGCCCTCGACAGGGCCTTCGCCGAGCCCGCCAAACCGCCATTCCGGCGCACCAAGGCCGTCGTCGTGGTGCATGAAGACCGAATCATCGCCGAGCGATACGCGGATGGCTTTGGAATCGATACCCCGATCGCCGGAAACTCCATTGCCAAGTCGGTGACCAATGCCCTGCTCGGCATCCTCGTGCATCAGGGCCTGCTCGACATGCAGGCCCCTGTGCACGTGACGGCATGGAGCGGGACCACGGACCCGCGCCGGGCTACAACGCCGGACGATCTGCTGCGCATGCGGAGCGGTCTCGACCTGGGCGATTCCTCGTCGGCCGGCTTCGACAGCCTGTGGGCACCCAGCAATCGCATGTTGTTCCTGGAGCGGGACATGGCCGGGTATGCCGAGACGAGGCCGGCCACCGCCGCCGTGGGCACGCGTTGGGTTTATGCCGATGCCAATACGCTGCTTCTCTCGCGCATCATCCGCGATGCGGCAGGCGGCACCGCCGCCGATGTTCGTGCCTTTGCGCAACGCGAATTGTGGGCGCCGCTCGGCATCCGACGCCCGGCGATAGGATTCGACTCGGCCGGAACGCCCAACGGCGCCAACTCGATGCTCGCCCCAGCACGCGATTGGGCACGCCTCGGCTTGCTGTTCCTCAATGACGGGGTCGTCGGGGGCAGGCGCATCCTGCCGGCTGGATGGATGGCCTATTCCACCGCGCCGACGCCGGACGCCCGGATCGGGTATGGCGCCGGGTTCTGGACCAACCAGGGCGACAGCTATGGTGCCCGCCACCGGAAAGACCTCGGCATGCCGGCGGATGCGTATTTCGGCCGAGGCATCTTCGGACAGTTCCTGGTGATCATTCCCTCCGCCCGCTTGGTCGTCGTGCGCTTCGGGACGACGCATGGCAACCAGGAGATCGAGGGCATATCGACCCTGATCGGCGACGTTATCGCGGCACTGGGCCCGTGATCGTCCTAGCCGCGTGACCGGCGCCAAGCTGCGGACCTCACTGCCAGCGCGCGGATCTCGGTGAGCGAGTGCGGAGCTGAGGAACCGCGGCAGGACGGCGCCCGTTCCGGTTTCCGGAGTAGGGGCATCGCCTCGACTGGGCCGAGGTTGATGGCCGTCATAGTCGGGCTTTTGCCACGTTGTTAACCTTTACACGCAGGAACTCTGTGGAGGACCCCTATGGCCGGACTGCACGACCAGATGGCTTCCTCGATCGACACGCTCTACGCGGCCGCCGCCGGGCAGACCGACTGGCGGCAGGCGCTCGACCGACTGCTCGAGACGATGGGATTCACCCATGCCTCGGTCTATGCCTTCGACCGGCATAGCCAAGCGGTGGCGACGGATACCTATCGCCTGCCGCTCAGTGGGTTGTGGCATCGCCACGAATCCCGCTCGCAGGCCGAATACGAGGCCGAATTCTTCAAGCACGAACCGGGACGGCACTATTTCCTGCGCCATCCCGGCACCCGCATCCGGCACGACCTCATGTTCATGACCGAGGCCGAGATGGACCGCAGTCCCTTTTACGACTGGGCGGAGCGCAATGCGGGCCTGCGATGGATCGTGGTCGGACAGACCGATCCGAAACAGCCGGTCGGCGCGTCGCTGTCGTTGCAACGTCCGCGCGCGGCCGGCGCTGTCACGCGCGACGAACTGGCCCGGCTCGCCCTCCTGCTGGGCCATTTCGAACGCGCGATACAGGTCGAACACAGGCTGGGCAAGGCGCTGACGCCGAGCATGCCGAGCCTGGAGTTCATGGAGCGAAACCCCACCGGTGTCGTCCTGCTCGACCAGATCGGCCGCGTCGTTCATGCGAACAAGGCCGTTTGCGCCATGGCCGAGGCGGCCGACGGCTTCACGCTCGGCCCCGGGGGAATTGCCGGTATCCGCCGCCAGGACGACGCCGACCTGCAGCGGTTGATCGGTCAGGCAGTGCGTACCGGGGCAGGGCGGGGCTTCGGCAGCGGCGGGGCGTTGACACTACCGCGCCGGAGCGGCATGCGCGGCTATGCGGTCGTGGTCGCGCCGATGGCGGGCAGGGAAAGCCCGCTGTCGCCCCTGATGCCGGTGGCCTGCGTGCTGGTCACCGATCCCGAGCGAAAGCCCGTGACGCCGGTCGCGGTGCTGCGCACGCTCTATGGGCTGACGCCGCAGGAGGCGCGGCTGTGCGAACGGTTGACGGCCGGCGACACGCCGGAGCAGGCGGCCCGCGCGTTGCACATCAGCATCGGCACCGCCCGGATCCATCTCGCCTCGATCTTTCGTAAGACGGAGACCCACCGCCAGCCCGAGCTGATCCGCCTGCTGTTGACCCCGCCGTGGTGGATGCTCGATGGCGACGGGCCGCAGTCGTGAGCCGGATCAGGTTGCGGAGAGCTTTTCCCTGACCGCGGGTATGTGCTCGCGGCCCCAGTAGAGATCACCATCCGGCAGGAGGAAGCTCGGCACGCCGAAGACGCCTGCGGCCTCGGCCTGCGACTGGATAGTTTGCAGGCGGGCACGGCCTTCGCTTTCCAGGAAGCGTTCGAAGCCGTCGCCGGCGCCGCTCTCGGCCAGAACGGCGGCGAGCGCGTCGGCATCTTCGATATCGAGTTCGCGCTGCCAGAAACGCTCAAACACGCGGTCCATGTAGGGACGCAGGGCGCCACGGTCGGCCGCATGGATCAGCCCGATATTGGCCAGCGAGGAATCGAAGATCTTTCGGGTGCCGAGAATCGTGAGGCCCCTCCGGTTCGCCTCGCGCCGGCAGTCCATGTAGCTGTATTTCACGCGCCGCCACTGATGCGCGTTGCGGTTCTGCTCGAGCACCGTATGCGACCCGTCGACCCTGGCGCTGCCCAGATAGGCGGGAATATCGAGCGTGTAGGGCAGCCATTCGAATTCGATACCCAGTTCGCGCTCGAGTTCGTAGGCCGGTTCCTTGGCGAGATAGGCATAGGGGCTCTTGAAATCGATGTAGAAGCGGGTCTTCACGCTCAAGCCTCCCCGGCGGTGCCGTCAGCGATCATGCGGCGTTCCCTGGCGTAACGCACCAGCGCCAGGAAACGGTAGAGCCCATGCACGAACCTGCCGTAGGGCATGGTCACGAACAGGCTGAACACCACCCCCAGATGCAGCGCGAGCAGGAGGCCCATCGCCGGCGTGGCGCGCAGGACGAGAAGAGCGAGCCCGGTCAGGGCGGTGAGGAAGAGCATCACGAGAAAGGCGACTTCCATGCCCCAGCGGCTCTCGTCGACCAAGGCCGGATCGCGCCTCATCTTCGCCGCCAGCAGACCGGCCGGGCCGATCAGCAACCCGATGCCGCCCGCCGTGCCGAGGAGGACGGGCAGGTCGTACCAGGGATAGGGCGCCTGCATGCCGAGCAGATAGTGATAGCCGGTGGCGACGCTGGTCGAGGCGAAGCACAGGAGGAAGCCGTAGAAGGTGAGGTGATGATGCAGGCGGCGATTGTCGGTCGGCTTCTCGTCCTCGTTCATGCAGCCCACCCCGCCGCCATCGAGATAGCGTAAGGTCGCGGCGTCGCCCGCTGCCCGGCCAACCTCGCCCAGGCCTGCTTCCGGCCTGCCGATATCGCGCCAGAAGGCGAGGGCGCCCATCGCCATGGCCACGACGGCATAGAGAAAGGCGGCGCCGAAAATGCCCGCCATCCAGTCGTGCGGCATCAACCTGTAGAAGGCGCCCGGACCCTCATGGCTTCCCAGCAGCACCGGGGGATCATTCCAGGCGGCGAAGCCGGCGATGAAGGCGGCGACGCTGAGCGCCGCGATGATCGCGATCGCCAGGCCGTTGCGGGCGAAGAGGCCCGAAAACGCCCGCGGCCAGGCATAGGCTGCGTAGGATTCGGCGCGGGCGATCGCCAGCGTCTTCGGCACGTTGACATGAAATTCGTGCGGCGGGGCAAATTGGCAATCCGCGTAACAGGCGCCACAGCCGTGGCAGAGATTGGCGAGATAGTTGAGGTCGCCGTCGCCAAAGGAGCGCCGCATTTCCATGGCCGGAAAGACGGCGCAGAGGCCTTCGCAGTAGCGGCAGGAGTTGCAGACGGTCATCAGCCGGTCGGCTTCCGCCAGGATTGGTGTGGCATGCGCCGTCAGGGTCGTGCCGGCGCGCGCGCTGTTGTCCTGCATGCTCAACCCCTGGCGCCGATGGCGGCTTCGCGGCCGGCGATGCGGCCGAAGACGCTGCCGATGGTCATCCCCATGCCGGCGGCATAGCCCTGGCCGAGGACATTGCCGGCCATGATCTCGCCGGCCGCGAACATGTTGGCCGCATCGCTGCCGTCGGCCATCCGCATGCGCGCGTCCCGGTTCACCCGGGTACCGAGATAGGTGAAGGTGATGCCCGGGCGGACGGGATAGGCATAGAAGGGGGGCTTCTCGATACGCCTCGCCCAATGGCTCTTGGGCGGCGTCAGGCCCTCTGTGCGGCAATCGTCCAGGATGGTGTGGTCGAAACTGCCCGGACGCACGGCCGCGTTGAAATCGTTCACCGTCCGCTCCAGCGCGTCGGGATCGAGGCCGAGCTTGCCCGCGAGCTCACGGATGCTGGCGGCGCCGATCGCCGGATAGAGCGAAGGCATGAACATCCCGAGCGACGGCGCATCGAAGACGATATAGGCGATCTGGTCGGGCTGGGCGGCGACCAGCCGGCCCCAGATGGCGTAGCGCTTGGGCCAGACATCCTCACCCTCGTCGTAGAAGCGCACCGCGTCCTTGTTGACGACGATGCCGAATACCACGCAATCGAGCCGGGTGATGATGCCGCCGTCGAATTTCGGCGCCCGCGCGTCGATCGCCACCGCGTGGCATTGGGTCGGATCCCCGATCGCCTCCACCCCTGCATCCAGCAGCAACCGCAGGACCTTGCCCTTGTTGTAGGGGGTGCCGCGGATCAGGAAGTTGTCGGCCGGCGAGCCCCAGTGTTCCCGCAGCCAGTCGAAATTTGATTCGAATCCACCGGCAGCGGCGACGAGTGCCCTGGCTCGGAGGATGTGGTTGCCGTCGGGCCGTTTCACCGTCGCCTGTCTGAAGGTGCCGCCGTCGATGTCGAGCGCCACGACCTCGGCGTCGTAGGCGACTTCGACCCCGAGGCTCTCCGCGGTCAGGTAGAGCGCGTTCAGCATCGCCCGCCCGCCGCCCAGGAAGAAGGAATTGGTCCGCCCCAGGCTGAGCGTGCCCCCGAGGGAGGGCTGCCAGCGCACCCCCTGTTCGGCGATCCAGGTCAGCATGGGCTTGGATTCGGCGATCATGAAGCGGGCCAGCTGTTCGTCGGTCCGCCCGCCGGTGACCCGCAGCAGGTCGTCCCAGAATTCCTCCTCGGTATAGGGCCCGGTCAGGATGTCCGTCGCCGCGTCATGGGCGCAGCGCATGTTGCGGGTGTGGCGGGTATTGCCGCCCCGGTAGAAGCGGGGTGCCGCCTCCAGCACCAGGACAGAGGCACCCCCGCGCGCCGCGCTGATGGCGGCGCAGAGCGCGGCATTGCCCCCTCCGACCACCAGGACGTCCCAGGTTTTCGACCAGTCGACCATCGGTCCCGACTCTATTGCATGCGCTTGTATACAATACTGACGAGGGGCATGCTAGATTGAACAGTGATGAAGGACTTGCCCGTCTCGCTCGCTGCCGGCCTGCCTCTCGGCGAAGCGGTCTATCGCGCGCTGCTCCAGGGTATTCGTGCCGGGGGCTGGGCCTCGGGCGAGCGGTTGCGCGAGGAGGAGGTGGCGGCCCACCTCAAGGTCAGCCGGACCCCGGTTCGCGAGGCCTTCGGCCGCCTGTTGGCGAAGGGCCTGGTTCAACAGGCTCGCGGGCGCGGGCTCGTCGTCCGCAGCCTCGACACGGCGGAGGTCTTCGAACTCTACGCCATGCGCGAGATTCTCGAGGGAGCGGCCGCCCGCCTGGCGGCCCAGCAGGCTTCGCCCGCCGAGGTCGAGGCGTTGAAGGACCAGTCGGATCGCTTCGAGGCTGCCAAGGACGCGGCCGACCTGGCCCGCCTGAACCGCATCTTCCATGAATCGCTCTTCCAGGCCGCCCGCAACCGCTATCTCGACCGCGCACTGCAGGAGTTGCAGGACGGCATCGGGCTACTCGGCATCACCACATTCAGCGTGCCGGGGCGGCCTGCTCCGGCTGCCATCGAGCATCGCGAAATCACCGCTGCGGTCGCGGACCGCGATCCGGAGCGGGCGGAGCGGGCCGCCCGCGCGCATATCCGCGAAGCGCTGCGGGCCCGGCTGAGGCTGCTGCAAGGCTGAAGGGGGCAGCGGGAGGCGCCGGGATGGATCGGAATCCGGGCAGGAATGGCTTTTTTCCGCCCATGATGCTATCCTTCTCTTCTGTGATCCCGGCCGCTTCGTTAACCGTCAGGGTGCTTTACAAATTTTTCTGAGGACGTTGGCCCGGGAATCGAAAAGCGAGTGTTCATCAGGGTTTAACAGAATCGGCGCAAGACTTGCTACAGCGCAGACGGAACCAGGGTCGATTCGTTTGTACCGACCTTCGCTAGGGATTGCAGCATGACCGACGAGACAGGCAAGAGCGACGAGACAAAGCCGGCGGCCAATGCGGCGCCGAAGCCGTCCCGCCGCCAGATTGCGTTGCTGGGCGCCGCGGCGCCAGTTCTGCTCACCCTGCCGATCAAGGGAGCCCGCGCGACGGGCGGTGGCGGTTACGATCCCGACGCCAAGGATACGGAGAAGTGGTACGGCACCTGCAATGCATCGACCTTTTCGGTGGATTACAGTCACAAGCAGGACAAGATCACCCAGGAAGCCAAGTGGAAGGACACCGGCGAGACCAAAAAAGACAAGGGTGTCTGGTACAAGAAGCAGGCTGAATACAATTACAAATACCAGTTCAATTATTCCTGTTTCGATCCGAGCTCCAAAGAGCACAAGAAATACAAGACTCGCATTGCTACCGGTAAGACGAAGTGGGTAAAAAAATGATCGCGAAAAGCGCTCAATCGTCGAGCCGTTGATTTTGTAGTCGGGTATTATTTGTGACCGAACGGGTGTGGCGGGTTCGCCCGGAAGCCCGTATCCGGGAAGTTGTCTGGGATGACGAGGCGGTTGTCTTCAACTGCGGGTCGAGCCACACTCACGTCCTGAACATGCCGGTACTGGCGGTCATCCATCGCCTGACCGGAGGATGGAGATTGATGGCCGATATCCTCGCGGCCTACAGAACCGCCTTACCCGAAGCTGCGGGCGCCGATGACGTGAGTCCGGATCTCCTCATCAGCCTGCTGGACGAGCTCGATCGTCTGGGAATGATCGAAGCCGGCCAGGCGTGAACGTCGGCGATCTGGATGTTGCCGCGATCGAGCGCCGTCTCGCCGGCGCGGGCATGTCCCTGTCGGTCGGCCGCTTCGACTTTCAAATCCGCTCCCGCCTGCCTGGGATGAGCGCCATTCTGCGCGGCATGTACGAGGCCTATCCCGTACCTTCCGACGGCGCGATCCTCGACTTTGTGGTCACGATGGAGAGCGCCGGACGCCGGCACCGCTGGTTCGGCGACCCCTTGGCGAACTTCCACATAGACGGCGTTTCCGTCCGCGAGCCATTCCTGCGCAGCCTGGCCTGGGCGCATACGGAATGGGCCGCCAACTACGCTTTCGGTACCCGCACCAACCAGTATCTGCTGATCCACGCCGCCGTCGTCGAGCGCGATGGCGGTGCGGTTGCCCTTCCGGGACATCCTGGGGCCGGAAAGAGCACGCTCACGGCTGCCCTGGTGGCGCGCGGCTGGCGCTTCCTGTCGGACGAGTTTCTGATCATCGATCCGGCCAATAGTGACCTGATCCCGTTTCCGCGGCCGATCAGCCTGAAGGAGCGCTCGATCGACATCATTCGCGAAAGGGCCCCCGAAGCTGTGTTCAGCCCCATGTTCGAGGGCACTCACAAGGGCCTCGTCTCCTACATGCGGGTGCCGGATGCTTCCGTGGTCCGGGCGCTGGAGCCGGCCCGGCTGCGCTGGGTGGTCTATCCGCTCTACGACGCCGGCTCGGGTCTCGTCATCGAGCCCAAATCCAAGGCGCGGGCCTTCCTGGAAATGGCCGACAATGCGTTCAATTACCAGATCCGCGGCGAACTGGCCTTCGACGATCTGAGGCGCGTCTTTGAGCCCGTTCAGTGCTTCGATCTCAGATACGACGATCTGGATGCCGCGATCGCCGCCCTGGAGGCGCTGCATTGACGGCTATTGCCGACGCTCGGCGGGCCGTGCGCCTGATCCGCGAGCCCGCGACGGCGCTAGGTCTGCCATCGCAGGCCTGGAACGAGATATTGCCGCAGTTGCGCAAGGCGCGTCTCCTCAGTCGCTTTGCCGTTCGAGCCGAGCGGGAGGGGGTCGCCGAGCGACTGCCGCCGAAGGTGCGCGAACATATGGAATCGGCGCTGATTCTCGCGCAGTCGACACGAACCTCGTTGATCTGGGAATCGATCGAGGTCGAGCGCGTCCTGGCACGGATTTCAGTCCCGGGCGTCCTGCTGAAGGGCGCCGCCTTCGTCGCCGCCGACCTGCCGGCTGCGCTGGGCAGGCCGTCGAGCGATCTCGACCTCCTGGTACCGCGTACCGCCTTGCCTGCCGTCGTCGATGCATTGCGTGACGCCGGCTGGGAGGATTCCGACATGGACGAGGGGGAACGCCACCATTTCATGCGGTGGATGCATCAGATCCCCGCCATGTATCACGCCATCCGCAATACGGCGATCGACATCCATCATGCCATCACGCCCGTGGCCGGGCTGGTGAGCGTCGATTCCACGCCGCTGTTCGAAGCCTCCCGGCCGCTGCCGGGCCGGCAGTTGCGGGTCTTGTCGCCGGAAGACATGGTGATTCTCGCCGCCGTCCACTGGGCACGGTCCAGCGGCCTTTCCGGGTCCGTTCGCGACTTTCTCGACATTGACGATCTCGTGCGCGACTTCTCCGGTCACGACCCGAATTTCCATGACCGCCTCCAGGCCCGTGCCCGCAGGCTCGGCGTCAGCCGCACCTTGAACCAGGCGCTGGCGCTGGCGCAGGCTTTCTTCGATACGCCGGGACCGCCACATCGCCCGATGCCGGTCTTGGCGCGCCTCGTCCTTCTCGCGGGGGTACCCTCAGGCTCCAGCTTGCCCACCCTTCCGCAACTCACCGCGCGGAAGATCCTCGACTGGCGTTCCTATCGGATGCAGATGCCGCTCAACCTGATGCTGCGGCGAAGCGTCCAAAGCCGGCTTGAGAAATTCGGCCTGCGCCGCCAGACCGCCGCCTGACGCGGCGCACGGGGAAATTGAACGGGCTTTCAAACTGTGGTCCGCTCCCGGCACATGGCCCCTCCTTCGAGGGCTCGCCAGCGGGAGGAAGAACGTGCGGCTGATCGACTATCTCGATCGGGGTTGGGAGAACCATCCGAACCGCGACTGCGTGCATGACACGATCCGGGGCTGGACCTATGACGAAGTGCGAAACCTCACGCACCGCATTGCCCTGGCGCTGCGCGCGCCCGAGGGCGCCGGCCTTGCCGAAGGCGCCAAGGTCTCGATCTACGCGCCGAACCATCCGATGGGCTATGCGGCGATGTTCGGCATCGCGCGCTCGGGCTGCACCTGGGCGCCGATCAATGCCAGGAACGCCATCGAGGAGAACCTCTACATCCTGGCCAATCTGGACGTGGAACTGGTCTTCTACCATTCCAGCTTCGAGGGATATCTCGACCGCATTCGGGCCGAGTGCCCGGCGGTGAGGGCCTTCGTCTGCATCGACGCGCCCGGCGCTGCAGCCCCTTCGCTGGAAGACTGGTTGAGGCCGCATCGGGGCCTGTTTCCCGACCGCCCCGACATTCCCGACGAGGTGGTGGCCTTCGTCTCCTCGGGCGGCACGACCGGGCGGCCGAAGGGCGTGATGGAAACCAATCGCGTCTTCGAGACGATGTGCGCGAATTTCTATGCCGGCATGCCGATCACCGAGCCGCCGGTGCACCTCGTCATCACGCCGATCACGCACGCGGCCGGGGTCACCTCGTTTCCGCTGCTGCCGTATGGCGCCACCAACATCTTCATGACGGGCGCGGATCCGGAAGCGATCATGCGCAACATCGAGAAATACAAGGTCACGCATCTCTTCCTGCCGCCCACCGTCATCTACATGATGCTGGCGCATCCGAAAGTGCGCGACTTCGACTATTCCTCGCTGAAGAACTTCATCTATGCCGCCGCGCCGATGTCCTCCGACAAGCTGCGTCGGGCGATCGAGATCTTCGGCCCCGTCATGACCCAGACCTACGGCCAGGCCGAAGCCTGCATGATCGCCACCTTCTTCTCGCCTGAGCAGCATGTGGAGGCGCTGCAACAGGGCAAGGAGCACCGCCTCATCTCCTGCGGCAAGCCAGCGGCCTTCACCCGCCTCGCCATCATGGACGACGACGGCAACCTGCTGCCGCGCGGACAGGCGGGAGAGATCGTGGTGCGCGGCAACCTCGTGATGAAGGGCTACTACAAGAACCCGGAAGCGACCGCGGAAGTGTCGAAGTTCGGCTGGCACCATACCGGCGACATCGGCCGCATCGACGAGGACGGCTACGTCTACATCGTCGACCGCAAGAAGGACATGATCATCACCGGCGGCTTCAACGTCTATCCCTCCGAGATCGAACAGGTGCTCTGGGCCCACCCGGCGGTACGCGACTGTGCCGTGATCGGCGTGCCCGACGAGAAATGGGGCGAAGCGGTGAAGGCGGTGGTCGAGGTGAAGGAAGGTGAGAGCGTGGTGGCGGAGGAATTGATCCAGCTCTGCAAGGCCCGGCTCGGCAGCGTCTGGGCGCCGAAGACGGTCGACTTCATCGACGCGCTGCCGCGCAGCCCGGTCGGCAAGGTGCTGAAGAAGACGTTGCGGGAAAAATACTGGCAGGGTCGCGAACGGGCGATCTGAAGGAGAAGAGCATGGCACGATTGAAGGACAAGGTCGCGATCATCACCGGTGCAACCAGCGGCATCGGCCGGCGCACCGCCGAACTCTTCGTCGCCGAAGGCGCGAAGGTGGTTGTCTGTGGCCGGCGCACAGCACTCGGAAAGGCCCTGGAATCGGAACTCGGGCGCGAGCGCTGCCTCTTCGTCGAAGCGGACGTGACGCTCGAAGCCGATATGAAGGGCCTTATCGACACGGCTGTGAAGACCTGGGGCCGGCTCGACTGCCTGTTCAACAACGCCGGCGGGCCGGCGCCGGTCGGCGGAATCGAGACCATACCCGTGGACGGCTTCGACGCGGCGATGGCGACGCTGGTCCGCTCGGTCATGCTGGGCATGAAGCACGCCGCCCCCGTGATGACGGCGCAGGGATCGGGCAGCATCATCAACAACGGTTCGGTCGCCGCCTCCCGCGCCGGGCTGTCCAGCTCGATGATCTACAGCGCCGCCAAGGCGGCCGTGGTGCATCTCACGCGATGCGTGGCGATGCAGCTCGGCGAGCAGAACGTCCGCGTCAACGCCATCTCGCCCGGCGGAATCGCCACCGGCATCTTCGGCAAGGCGCTGGGCGTCCCGGCGGAACGAGCCGATGCCACCGCCGAAGCCGTGAAGGCCGGCCTTGCCAAGATGCAGCCCATTCCTCGGGCCGGGCTGCCGGACGACATCGCCAAGGCGGCCCTGTTCCTGGCTTCCGACGAGTCCACCTTCGTGAACGGCCATGACTTCGTCGTCGATGGCGGTGTCATCGGCGGGCGCTTGTGGTCTGTCCACCAGCAGGGCCTGCAGGGCATGAAGGACGCATTCGGGGTCTGATATCAGGACGGGTCGAACAGGCGACGGTTTCGTGGCATGATTTACTGGGATCATTGAGGCAGCGCCATGCATGTCGAATTGGACAAGCAGCTTGAGGAGTTTGTCGACAAGCTGGTTTCATCGGGTCGTTACGGCTCGAAAAGCGATGTCTTGCGCGATGGCCTCCGCCTGATCCGGGAACGTGAGGATCGGCTCGAAATTCTGGATACCGCCATTCGAAGCGGATTGACCGATGCGGATACAGGGCGGGTGAAGCCCGCTGCCGAGGTTTTTGATCGGCTTGAAGCGAAGTATCGCGGAATGGCTGGCACCGGGGTTCGATGATTGTCGTCATCACCGACGCCGCAGAGCGTGATCTTGAGCAGATCGGTGACTACATCGCCCAGGACAGTCCGAATCGTGCGGAAACATTTATCCGCGAGTTCCGAGAGTGTTGCGAGCAACTGGCCGAGCTTCCAAGCCGGCACGCACTGGTCCCCCGATACGAAAAGACAGGAGTTCGGCGGAGACCGCACGGCGACTATCTCATCTTCTATCGCATCGTCGATCCGACGGTCGCTGTTCTACATATCCTGCACGGCGCGATGGACTACGAGGACATTCTCTTCCCTGGCTAAGCGAAACTATTCCGCCGCCAGCGCCCCTGCGAAGCTCGCTTTGGCGGCACGGTACTCGGCCTTCAGGCGGCGGCAGAGTTCGACGGTCGTGGGGATGTCGTCGATGTTGCCGACGCCGTGGCCGGCGGTCCAGATGTCCTTCCAGCGCTTCTTCGATTCATGCGAGGAGATGATCTTGCCCGGGAGGGTCGTGCGCAGCACGTCGAGATCGACGCCCGCGGCGATCAGGCTCGGCGTCATCCAGTTGGCCGGCGCCCCGTCGATCGAGGCCGAGAAGAAGATGTCGGTGGCCTTCGAAGCGACGATCATCTGCTTCTGGCCCTCGGCGGCGTCCGACTCTCTGGTCGCGATGAAGCGGGTGCCGAGATAGGCGAGGTCGGCGCCCATCGCCTGGGCCGCCAGCACGTCGCGACCGGTCGTCATGCCGCCGGCCAGCACCACGATTCCGGAATGGATGCGCCGGATTTCATTCATCAGCGCGAAGGGATTGATAGTTCCGGTATGGCCACCGGCGCCACCCGCCACCGCGATCACCCCGTCCACGCCCGATTCGAGCGCTTTCTCGGCGTGCCGCTGGTTGGCGACATCGTGGATGACGACGCCGCCGTAGTCGTGGATCCGCTTCACCGCCTCTCCCGGCGCACCCTTGGACGAGAGCACCACCGGCACGCGGTACTTGATGCAGAGTTCGAGGTCGCCTTCCATCCGCGGGTTCGAGGCATGCACGACCAGGTTGACGGCGAAGGGTGCCGGCCTCGCGCCCTGGTCGCGCAGGCGCTGCACGCCGTCGCGCGTGCGGATCAGCCAGTCTTCGAAAACCTCCCTGGATCGCGTCCCATGCGCGGGGAAGCTGCCCATGATGCCTTCCGAGCAGGCGGCGATGGTCAATTCCGGATTGGAGACGAGGAACATCGGCGCCACGATGACCGGAATCTCCAGTTGCGAGAGAAGGGCTTGCAGACTCATGACGGTGCTTCCTCGTCCTAGGAACTCGGCTCGGCGCGGGTAACCCCCAGCGTCTTGAGCCTTTCGATTTCAGCGGGGCCGAGGCCCAGGATTCCGGTCAATACCTCTTCGGTATGCTGGCCGAGATCGGGAGCGGTGCGGCGGATTTCGAGCGGCCGGCCGCCGAAGTCATAGGGCATGCCTTTCACCAGGCTGCCGTCCTCGTGCCGGATCAGGGTATGTCCCCAGAGGTCGGGCCGGTGCAGCAGGTCGAGGCCGTCGAGCGACACGGCTGCGGGGATGCCGGCCGCGGCGAGCACTGCGACTGCCTGCTCCGCCGGCTGCCCGGCGATCCAGGCGGCAAGATCGGGAGCGGGTAGCTTCGCGGCCGCCGTTTCGTCGGCGACCGTCACGGCTACCCAGCGACCATCGGCGCTGCGGAAACAGTCCTGCAGAATTATGCCCGCCTGCGCATTTCCGGAGCGGGTGGCTGAAACCCCGGCAGCGGCGGCCAGAATTTCTTCCCCGATCAGGAAGCTGGTGATCTCCCGCTGGGACAGGTCGAGATGCGCGCCCCTGCCGGTGCGCTTCGCTTCCCGCACCGCGGCGATGACGATGCCGGTGGCGAACAGCGAGACGATCTGGTCGGGATAGTTCACGTCCATGCCGCTGATGGCCGGCGGGCCGTCGGCATAGCCGGTGATCGAGGCAACGCCGCCGGTCGCATCCAGGGTCGAGCCGAAGGAGGCGTGCATGCGGTTCGGCCCGCTCTCGCCCTGGCTCGAGATCGAGGCCAGCACGATCCGCGGATTGGCGGCGGCGAGGGCGGGGTAGGTCAGGCCGAGGCGTTCCAACACGCCGCGGCGGAAATTCTCCACCACCACATCGGCGTCCTTGATCAACTCGAAAACCAGCCGGCGGCCTTCCTCGGATTTCAGGTCGAAGGCAACGCCGCGCTTGTTGCGATTGGTGAAGCGGAACTGCGGCGAGCGGTTCCACCAGCCCGGTTCGCTGTCGCGCGCGCCGACGGCACGGAACAGGTCCATATAGGCCCCGGATTCCACCTTGATCACGTCGGCGCCCAGATCGGCCAGCATGGCCGAGGTATTGGCACCGGCGGTCAGCTGGCCGAAATCGACCACCCGCACGCCTTGGAGGGCTTTGGTCGTGCTCATGCCGCGCGCACTCTCGCCAGTGCCTCGAACGTCGTCGCGCCGACCGGCGAGGGCGCGAAGCTTCGCCCGTTCCACTGCACCGGCACCTGCGGCAGTTTCAGCGTGCCGAGCGTGGGATGGGTCATTTCGGCGATGAAGCCGCGCGCGAGATACTGGGGATCTTCCAGCAGATCGGCGGGCGTATAGGCCGGACCCAGAGGCACGCCGCGGCCCTGTGCCTCGGCATAGATCGCCTCGCGGTCGCGGGCGGCGAACCAGGGCTTCAGCATGCCGTAGAGCTCGGCGCCGTACCTGATCCGCCCGGCCCGGGTGGCGAATTTCGGATCGCGCAGGCGCGGGTCCCCGATCAGGTCGCACACGGCTCCGTACTGGGTAACGGTGAAGACCAGCGCGATCCAGCCGTCGCGGCAGGGAATGACCTGGAATTCCGAGCGGTCGCCCTGTCGGGTCGGCGCCTTGCCGTCGGCCTCGGCACCGCAGATCGCCTTCCAATTCACCCAGATCATCGTCTCAACCAGCGACAGGCGCGCCGGCTCGGGCGCGAGGCCTGCTTCCTTCGCCACCAGCTGCGCCATCAGGGCGGTGAAGGTCGACAATCCGGCGGCATAGGCCCCCTGATGCCCGCCCAGGCGCAGGGGCTCGCGAGCCGGATCGCCCACCATGTCGAGCAGTCCGCCGAGCGCCAGGACGGTGAAATCCGACAGCGGCGCCTTCGCATCGGCGACGCCGGCGGGCCAGCCGGCGACTTCCACGCTGGGAATCCCGCGGCCGCCGGCCGCCGCCAGTACCGGATCGCCATCCTCGCAGAGCAGGAGGTCGATCCTTCCCTTCAGCAGGATGCCGGCCGCCTCGACCCGCCCCGCGTCGGGTGCCGTGACGGCGTTCTTCCCGGTGTTCAGGAACTGGAACAGCGCGCTGCGCTCCCCCTCCGGCCCGATGGGAAGGAAGGGCGGCAGGCGGCGTGTGGGATCGCCGCCCGCCGGTTCCAGCTTGACCACCGCCGCGCCCAGGTCCGCGGCTATCTTGCCGGCGAGCGAAGCCGCCAGCCGCACCGCGATCGGTGCGGCCGGGTTGTTCACCTCAAGGATCGAAACGCCCGCCAGGGGACGGGCCGGCTCACGCGCACTCATCAATGCTTCCAGTACCTACTTGATGCCCTTTTCGGCGAAGTAGCGCGCGGCGCCGGGATGCACCGGGGTCTTGCCGACGTACTTGCCGAGTTGCGGGGTCATGCCGGCGAAGGCCGTATGCTCCTTCGCCATGTTGTCGATCTCCTGCCAATAGGCCTTGGTCATCTCATAGACCTCGGATTCGGCGGCATCCTTGTGCACGAACAGGACGGCGGTGGTGAAGACCGTATTCGCCGCCTCGGTCTGGCCGGGATAGGTATTGGCGGGGACCGTGTACTTGAGCAGCACGCCGTCGTAGTCGGCGTTGATCTTGTCGAAGACGTCGTCGGGCAGGCTCAGCAGGCGCACCGGCACCGTCGCGGTCAGCTGCTGCAGCGTGGATAGTTTGAGCGCGTAATTGTGGAAGCCGACGTCGATCACCCGGTCCTGCAGCGCCTCGAAATGCTTGCCGGTCGAGATGCTGAACACCTGGATCTCGTTCAGGCCGATGCCGGCGGCCTTCAGCAGCCTTTCGTTGAACCCGCGCGTGAAGGTGGCGGGTGTGTTCAGGTTCACCTTCTTGCCGCGGATGTCATAGAAGCTCTTGATGCCGGAATCGGCCCGGGTCAGGAAATGGAACATCGCACCGCCGTAGTTGAAGGTGGCGCGCAGGTTCTGGAACATCTCCTTGCCCGGCATCTTCTCGAACTTGCCGCGGCCGAGATAGGCGTCTTCCAGGTCGAGCGTGGTGTTCTGCCCCACGTTCATCCGCCCGCCGGCCACGAGCGCCAGGTTCTCGTTGTAGCCGCCGGTGGTCTGGGCGGAGACCCGGATCGCCGTCTGCGCCCGGTTGATGGCATTCGCCATGATGACGCCGCTGACATAGGGCTCGGACCCGGTCGACGAGGTCCCCATCGACCATTGCTTCTGTGCCAGCGCAGGCGTTGCGAGAATCGTAGTCAGGGTGGCTAGGGCAAGTATGGCTTTGATCGTCATGACGGCTTCACTCCCTTATTGGTTGTCGGTGGCGAGTCTGAGCACGGGGCTGAGCCGCTGGGGCAGAACCCAGCGGCGCAGCGCATAGAGCGCGGCAATGGCGAGGAGGCCGGCGATATTGACGCCGATCGCATAGGGCACCGCCAGCAGCGAGACGGCGAAAAGCAGGATGCGCTCGGGAATCGACAGGAAGCCGCCGAACCAGCCCTGGACCGCGCCGGCGATGCCGAGGGCGCCCCCGGCGGCGACGGCGAGGCAGAACAGGATCTCCCACCAGGCCCCCTGCCACAGAAGCGGTGGCGAATAGAGGAACATGAAGGCGACCACGAACCCCGGCAGCGAATACCAGAAGGCATAGAGGCCGGTCAGCCACCAGCTCGCCCTGGCGATACCGGCGGCCACCACCGCCACGACGGCTACCGGCGGGGTCGAACCTGACTTGATGGCGAAATAGAAGATGAAGAGGTGGGTGGCCAGTTTGTCGAAGCCCACCGCCTCCATCGCCGACGCAGCGAAGAGCGCGAGCAGCAGATAGGCGATCGGCGTCGGCATGCCCATGCCGAGGATGGTGGCGGCGACCACGACGAGGCCAGCCGTCATCAGCGGATCGCCAAGCGAGACCGCCAGGATGATCTCGGTCAGCCGCCCACCAAGGCCCGTCGTCACCATGGCCATCTGCACCAGGCCGATGGCGGCGACCAGGCCGGTGATCGCCGCGGATTGCCTGACCCCTTCGTCGAATACGCGCAGGAAGGCGCGCCAGCCGTAGCGGCTGTAGCGGCGAGTGAGGGCGACGGCGAGCGCGATTCCCATGCAGACAATGCCGGCATAGGCGGCGGTGAAGCTCTCCACCATCAGGAGATAGAACAGCGCCGCGGGGGCAATCAGCAGATGCCAGCCATCCGCCAGGACCTGTCGGGCATCCGGGATCTCGTCCTCCGGCAGCCGCCCGATGCCCATGCGCAGCGCCTCGGTATGGATAACGAAATAGGCCGAGGCGTAGTAGAGGATTGCCGGCAGGAAGGCCGCGACCGCGATGCTCGCATAGGGAATGCCGGTCAGTTCGGCCATCAGGAAGGCGCCCGCGCCCATCACCGGCGGCATGATCTGTGAGCCCTCCGAGGACAGGACCTCGATGGCGCCGGCGCTGTGCGGCTTGAACCCCGCGCGTTTCATCAGGGGAATGGTGAAGGTGCCGGTCGACACGACATTGCCGATCGAACTGCCCACCATGGTGCCGAGCCCGGCCGAGGCGAACATGGCCCCCTTGGCCGGCCCGCCGACCAGGCGCCCGGTACCGGCATTGGCGAAACGGATGATGAACTCGCCCGTCTTTGTCTCGGTCAGTGCCGAGCTCAACAGCATGAACATGAACAGGAACGTGGCGGCTACCGACAGCCCGCTGCCGAAGATGCCTTCCTCGGTATAGGCGGTCAGATAGATGAAGCGGTCGAACTCCATCCCCGGGTGCTTGAGCAGGCCGGGCATATGCTGTCCGAGCATCACATACAGGATGCTGGCCAGCGACAGCAGGAAGAAGGCGATGCTTTGCCGCCGCGCCGCTTCCAGCACGATGAAGGTCATGCCCGCGCCGGCGACGAGGTCGAGCGGACTGAGGAAAGCCGCGCCCCACAGATTCAGCAAACGCTCGAAGTCGACGATCAGGTAGCCGACCGAAAGGGTGACCACCGCCGCGCAGAACCAGTCGTAGGCGCGCGCGGCCGGACTGTAGGGCCGTTCGTCGCTGGCCCGACGATCGAGGAAGTAGATCACCATCATGACGATCAGGAACATCGCGAGATGCACCAGCGTCGTTTTGTAGGGGCCGTAGAAGGTCGAATAGATCATGTAGACGGCAAAGCCGGTGGCGAGGACGGACAGGGCCAGCTGGGTGCCGCGCTCGAAGGCGCCTGCCCTTGCCGGGGTGCTGCCGCCGACCGCCTTTTCGCCTTCCGTCATTCCGTCCCCGATCGATCGGCCACCGGAAGCCTCTCCGGCGGCAGGCGTTTCCTTGTTCTTTTGTGGCGCAAGGCTAGGGGGCGCGGCGCGGCTGGCTCAACGCCAATCTCATCAAGTAGACTGTGCGAAAATCTCAACACTGGAGGAACCTGGGTTTCATGCGGCACCGCCTTCCGTCCCTGAACGCATTGCGCGCCTTCGAGGCGGCCGGACGGCATGGCAGCTTCAGCGAGGCGGCGCAGGAACTCTCCGTGACCCCGGGCGCGGTCAGCCGGCAGATCGCGCTCCTTGAGGCGCATTTCGCCTGCCGCCTGTTCACCCGCCAGCGGCGCGGCATGGCGCCGACCGAGAAAGGCCATCACCTGCTACGCGCCGTATCCGAGGCTTTTGAGCGGATCGATGCGGCGGCGCTGCACCTGAGGGGCGAGCAGCCGACTTCACGCCTTTCCTTCCGTGTCTATCCGACCTTCGCCACCGAATGGCTGGTGCCCCGGCTCAGCGTCTTCCGAGCTGCCCATCCCGAAATCGACTTCCGCCTCACAACCTCGCTGCAGCCGGTGGATTTCGAGTCCGACGAGGCGGATCTCGGCATCCTGCAGGGTCCGGGGGACTGGCCGCATCTGCATGCCGATCAGCTCTTCTTCCCGAGCTTCCTGCCGGTCTGCAGCCCGGCACTCCTCGAACGCGGTCCTCCGCTCAGGACACCCCAGGATCTGCGTTACCATACGTTACTGTATTCCTCCATCCAGGCGCCGATGTGGCAGGCTTGGCTCGCCAAGGCGGGGGTCGGCGGTATCGATCCGGAGCGCGGTTCGCTGTTCGAGAACTCCTCGCTCTCCTACCGGGCGGCGCGCGAGGGGATGGGCGTCGTTCTCGGCCAGCGGCTCTTCCTGGCGGACGATCTCATCGCGGGCCGCCTCGTCGCGCCTTTCGATCTGGTGCTCGATTCACGCCAGGCCTATTGCTTGGTCTGTCCGCACCGTCGCGCGGGCGATGCGCCGATCGTCGCCTTTCGTCGATGGCTGACGGCCGAGATCGCGGTGACGGAAGCCCGGATCGGCGCCAGCCTTCCCGCGCTGGGGGCCGCCGGATGAGCGGCGATCACACCCCCGCCGGCCAGCCGACAGGCATCATGCGGCCGGCCGATCCCGCCGCGCTGCCGGGCGATCTCCCCCGTTTCCTGGCGCTCTGGGAGGAAAGGCGCGGATCACGGCGCCTTCCGCGGCGGCAGGACTTCTCCTTCGAAGACCTGGCCCCCTGGATCGGCCGGATAAACGTGATGCAGGTGGAAGGAAACACGGCGCGCTTCCTGATCTTCTGCGAGGAATCTGCCCGCCGCTATGCCGGCGAGATGACCGGCAAGACCTTCGATGCCTTCCGTCCCGAGAGCCTGGCCCTCGCCGCCCAGGCCAATCACGAGGCCTTCATGGCGGGGGGCGGCATCCCGATGAGCAGCGTGGTGACCGGCCCCTTCGGCGATCGGGCACTGAGCTGGGCGCGCCTCTGCGTGCCGCTCTCCACCGACGGAATCGAGATCGACCGCTATTTCGTGGTGCTGCTCTTCCCGGACGACTGAACGCTCAGGGCTCCAGCACGTACGTGCCGGGCGCATCGCCCAGCGCGGGCTGACCCATCTGTGGCGGCGGTCGCTTCCCGGTCGAATGGCTGGCGAGCCAAGCCGTCCAGGCCGGCCACCAGGATCCTTCGCTTGCCGGTGTCTGCTCCACCCAGCTGCCCGGATCCACATAGGCCTCGTTGGCGCCGCGGTGACCGACGCGGAAGCGCCGGCCCTTGCGGCCGACTTCGCTGACGATGCCGGCATTGTGCCCGCCCGAGGTCAGCGCAAAGGTGACATCCGTATCGGTCAGCAGATTGATCTTGTAGGCGGATTGCCAGGGCGCTACGTGGTCCCATTCGGTACCCACCGCGAAGATGGGCGCGCGGATGTCGGTCAGGGCCACCGGCTGTCCATCGACGCGATAGCGTCCCTCGGCCAGATCGTTGTTCAGGAACAGGCCGCGCAGGTATTCGCTGTGCATGCGATAGGGCATGCGCGTCGCGTCCGCGTTCCAGGCCATCAGGTCCGACATCGGCGCCCGGTCGCCCATCAGGTATTCGTTCACCAAGCGCGACCAGATCATGTCGTTGGACCGCAGCAGGTGGAAGGCACCGGCCATCTGGTGGGTGTCGAGATAACCGTGCTCCCACATCATGTCCTCGAGGAACGAGACCTGGGAATCGTCGATGAACAGCATCAATTCGCCGGCTTCGGTGAAATCGACCTGCGAGGCGAGCAGCGTGATCGACGCCAGCGCGTCGACCCCGTCGCGCGCCATCGCGGCGGCGGCGATGCTGAGCAGCGTGCCGCCCAGGCAATAGCCACAGGCGTGAACCTTGCTGCCGGGCGAGATTTCGGCGATGCGTTCCAGCGCCGCCTGCGGACCCAGCCGGAGATAGTCGGCCATCCCGAGATCGCGATGCGCCTCTGTCGGGTTGCGCCAGGAGACCATGAAGACGGTGAAACCCTGACCGGTCAGGTACTTCACCAGCGAGTTCGATTCCGACAGGTCCAGGATGTAGTACTTCATGATCCAGGCAGGGATGATCAGCACCGGCTCGCGCTGAACGGTTTCGGTAGTGGCCTCGTACTGGATCAACTCCATCAGTTCGTTGCGCCAGACCACCTTGCCCGGCGACGTGGCGACGGTTTCGCCGACGCGGAACGACTCGGCTCCCACCGGCGGCCGACCGAGGGCGGTTCGATTCATGTCTTCCAGCAGGTTGCGGAAGCCCTGCACGAAGTTCATGCCGCCGGATTCGGCTGCCCGCGTCAGAACCAGCGGATTGGTCAGCGGGAAGTTGCTGGGCGAGAAGATGTCGAGCAACTGGCGCGCGGTGAACTCGGCGACCTGCTCATGGTGCCGGGAAACGCCACGCACTTCGGTCGTGGCGTTGTACCACCACTGCTGCGTCAACAGGAACGCCTGGTGCATCAGGTTGAACGGCGGCTGATGCCATTCCGGTGCGTTGAAACGGCGGTCCTGCGGCAGCGGTGTGATGCAGGCATTGCCCTCGCCGCCGCCGAATGCGCAATGGGCGGCGTAGTTCAGGAATCGCGTCCATTTCCGCCCGGCCTTTTCCATCAGCCAGAGCTGCTTTCCGGGCGAGGTGGCAAGATGCGCCGACCAGTCGAGCCAGGCGGACGCAAGCGCTGTCGGCGACAGTCCGTGCGTAACCCGGCCCAGCATCGCGCGGGCCATCCGGTCGTAGGGGGAATGATGCGCCACTTGTCCGTCGCGCTGCACTCCCGAGGGCGGCGCGATGGTGGGAGCCGGCTTTGCCGGTGCGGAGCCTCGCGGTTCCGGCCCCGGCGCGGCGGGGGGAACGATCGATAGTTTGGCGCGGCGCGGCATTGGAACCTCCTTGCAAGGGGGGGATGCTCCCTCGGCAGGGAAAGACAGGCATTGCTGTCGATCAAGGCGCCGGCTGATGCAGGTCAATGTTCCGCGCGGCGGTGGCGCCCAGAATATGTCGAGTCGATGGTTCGAGGGAAAGGTTGTCTGTGACAGACCCGGTTGCGCCACTGGACGCCGAAGCGGTGTGTCGGACCTGCGATGCCGCCGGGTTGTCTTTCGACAGCACGGCGGTCTTGGAACCGCTGGAGCACCCCATCGGGCAGGTCCGGGCGCTCGCTGCCCTCGAATTCGGCGCCGGCATGCGGCGCGACGGATACAATCTGTTTGCGCTCGGCCGACCCGGTACCGGTCGCTTCGGATTCGTGACGGACATCCTGCGCCAGCGCGCGGCGGGCGAACCGGCGCCGAGCGCTTGGTGCTATGTCAACAATTTCGCGGAACCTGACAAGCCGAAGGCGCTGTCGCTGCCGGGTGGGCGGGCGAGCGAACTGCGCCAGGCGATGGACGTTCTGATCCAGGAACTGCGTGCCACGCTGCCGGCCGCCTTCGACAGCGACGACTACCGCGCTCGCCGCCAGGTGGTCGACGAGCAGTTCAAGCGCCGCCACGACGAGGCATTCGAGGCCCTGCAGGAGAAGGCGCAGGGCCAGGGTGTCGCCATGATCCGAACGCCACTCGGCATGGGCCTGGCGCCGGTCCGCAACGGCGAAGTGATACCGCAGGAGGAATTCAATCGCCTGCCCGCCGAGGAGCAGGCACGTCTGCGGACGACCTTGAAGGAAATGCAGGAGGAACTCGAGCAGGTCGTGGCCCGGCTGCCGCAATGGCAGCGCGAGCACCGGGCCGCGGTACGAAAGTTGAACGAAGAGGTCAGCCGCTTCGCTGTCAATCAGCTAATCGGCGAGGTGCGCGCGGATTTCGCCGACCTGTCGGCGGTTGCGGCCTATCTGGATGAAGTCGAGCGCGACATCGTGGTCTATGCCGACGATTTCCTGGGGGAAGGCGCCGCTGCCGGCGCTGAGCGGCCGGACCCTGCTCCCGCTGCGGATCGTGACTCGGAAGGTGGCCGCTATCGCCGATACCGCGTCAACGTCATGGTCGATCACCCGCCCGGCACCGGTGCCCCGGTCGTCTATGAAGACCATCCCACACACCAGTCGCTGGTGGGCCGGATCGAGCACATGGCGCGCTTCGGCGCCTTGCTGACCGACTTCAACCTGGTGAAGCCGGGTGCGCTGCACCGCGCGAATGGCGGCTATCTGGTCCTCGACGCCCGGCGCCTGCTGACCAATCCCTTTGCGTGGGAGTCGCTGAAACGCGCGCTCCGCGCCCGCCAGATCCGCATTGAATCGATCGAACAGCTGATGGCGCTGGCGACGACCGTATCGCTGGAGCCGGAACCGTTGCCGCTCGACGTCAAGATCGTCCTGATCGGCGACCGCATCGTCTACTACCTGTTGAGTGAGCTCGATCCGGAATTCGTCGAGCTGTTCAAGGTTGCGGTCGATTTCGAGGACGACGTGCCGCGGGACCCGGAGTCCACGCAGCTCTTCGCCCGTATGATGGGGACGCTGGCACGTCAGCGCGGCCTGCGCCATCTGGATCGCGGCGCGGTCTCCGAGACGATCGGGCAGGCGGCGCGCGAATCCGGCGATGCGGAGCGGCTGTCGACACGTATCCGCTTCATCGGCGAACTGCTGGAAGAGGCCGACTACCTCGCCGGCCGGCGAGGCGCCGACCTGATCGGCGCCGAGGATGTGCGTGCGGCGGTGGCGGCCCGCCGCGCCCGCTCCGATCGCATCCATCTGCGGATGGTGGAACAGATTGCCCGAGGCACCATTCTGATCGACACGCGCGGAGCCAAGATCGGCCAGATCAATGCCCTTTCCGTCATCGGTCTCGGGGGCTTCAGTTTCGGCCGTCCCACCCGTGTCACGGCGCGGGTACGATTCGGGCGAGGCGCGGTGGTCGATATCGAGCGCGAGGTGGCGCTCGGTGGGCCGCTGCATTCCAAGGGTGTGATGATTCTCGCCGGCTTCCTTTCGGGCCGCTATGTCACCGACCGGTCGCTTTCCCTCGCCGCGAGCCTGGTATTCGAGCAATCCTACGGCGGTGTCGACGGTGACAGCGCCTCGTCGACCGAGCTCTATGCGCTCCTCTCGGCACTGGCGGAGGCGCCGATCCGCCAGGATCTGGCGGTGACGGGGTCCGTCAACCAACTCGGCGAGGTTCAGGTCATCGGCGGCGTGAACGAGAAGATCGAGGGTTTCTTCGACGTCTGTGCGGCGGCCGGAATGACCGGCAGCCAGGGTGTGCTGATACCCTTCGGCAATGTGCGTCACCTCATGCTGCGCCCCGATGTCGTGGAGGCAGTCCGGGCGAAGACCTTTTTCGTCTATCCGATCCGGACCATCGACGAGGGGATCGCACTCCTCACCGGCGAAGCGGCGGGGGAGCGCGACGAAGCCGGTCGCTATCCCGAGGCCAGCATCAACGGCCGGGTCGAGAAGCGGATCGCCGCCTTCGCCGATCTCGCGGCGCGGTTCGGCGCCGCCGGGAAGGTTGACCGATATGACTGAACGGTCCGTGGATCGCCGTTCCCGCCGGCTCCTCGTGGCAGTCCCGGTCACTGGCGAGATCCGGCCGCTACTGCGGCATGCGGCCCGGCTCGCTGCCCTGCTGCAGGCTGATCTCGCCAGCCTTCTGATTGAAGAGGAGGACTTGTGGCAGATGGCGGCGCTGCCCTTCGTGCAGCAGGTCAGTTTCGCGACCGCGCGTGTCGAACCGCTCGAGGAAGCGGACCTGAGACGACACCTCGTTGCCGTCGGCCGCATTGCCGAACAGGTGCTGGGGGAGGTGGCGCGCGAAGCGGGTGTAGCGGCGACCCTCGGTCATGTCCGTGGCCGCATCGGCCCCGCGCTCCTGGCGGCAAGCCTTCCGGGCGATATCGTGTTGCTGCACACGCGCCCGCGGGCCGGGAAAGCGGAACTCACTCCAGAGTCGCTGGCCGAGTTTCCCGCTTGCGATGTGCTGGTCGTTCAGCGCGGTCACGCCGAGCCGAGACGCATCGTGGTTTGCGACGACGGTAGCCCGGCAGCGGCGGCTGCGCTGCAATTGCTGGGCGGCCTGGCGCGCCGGACCGGGAGGCCGATCACCGTGCTCGGCCTCGGCCGGCCGCCATCGGGCTCGCCGGCCGCAACCGCTTTCCAGCAGTTGCCAGCGCTCGATTCGGCGGCAATCCTGACCGCTTGCGCCGCCGCGGGAGATGTCCTCCTCGCCGTTCCGGTGGCGCTGGCCGACCGGATCGGGACCGAACGATTGCTCGGCGGGACGGCCGGTCTCCTTCTCATGCGCTGATCCGGCTGGTCCATGCTTCGTCTCGCGACCTTCAACCTCGAGAGTTTCGGCGAACGCCGCGGCGCGCCGCCGCTTGACGCCCGCATCGCGGTGCTGCGGCCCCGGTTGGTCGCCCTCGGCGCCGACGTGCTCTGCCTGCAGGAGATCGATGCGGGGCGCGCCGGGCCGGAGGCTCCGCGGGTGCTCGATGCCCTAGATCGGCTGTTGCACGGCACTCCCTATGCTTCCTTCCGGCGTGCCGTATCCACCGTCGCGAGCGGAAAAGGGCCGGCAGACCGCCACAATCTCGTGACCTTGAGCCGGATGGACTTCGTCGACGCGGTGTCGATCCGGCACGACTTCCTGCCTGTCCAGTCGCTCGACCTGCCGCATTTCGGCGTGACCGCCATCGACTTTGACCGGCCGCTGCTCCATTGCTCGATTCGCCTCGAGGACGGGCGGCTGCTCGACGTGGTCAATCTGCATCTACGCGCGCCCCTCGCCGTACTGCCCGAAGAGATGCGCAGCCGGGCAGACGGGTGGGAAAGCGGGGTCATCTGGGCCGAAGGCTATCTGCTTGCCTCCCTCAAGCGCAGCGGTCAGGCGCTGGAAGCACGCTACCTCGTGGAGCGAATCCTGGCGGAACGGCCGGACGCCCTGATCGCTGTCTGTGGCGACTTCAACGCGCGATCGCTCGAATTGCCGGTGCGCCTTGTCTCGGCGGCGCAGCGCGATACCCATACCGCGAGGCTCGCCACGGCGGAACTCGTTGCGCTGGCCGATCGGGTGCCGGCCGAGCATCGCTTCAGTGTTCGCTATGGTGAAGACGCGGTATTGGTCGACCACATCCTGACCAGCCGGTCGCTCGCGGCCGTATGCCGCGGCGTGGATATCCATAACCAGACGCTGATCGAGGAAGAGAGTGCCGAGCGGCTCGGCGCCGCTTTCGTCGACTCCACCCACGCACCGGTGGTCGCGACTTTCGATTTGGGCTAACCGCCCGTCGCGATCTCGCGAAGGGTCCCGAGGTCGGGAAAGCGCACCCGATCGACCGTATCCAGCACGATGCGGCCCTCCTTGCGCAGGCGGGTGAAGGCGCGGCTGACGGTTTCGATGGTGAGGCCGAGATAGTCGGCGATCTCGCCGCGGGTCATCGGCAGGCTGATGGGCGAGCCGGGCCGGCCACGGGCGGCGTGCCGGTCCGACAGCGAGATCAGGAAGGAAGCGACGCGTTCGACCGCGGTTTTGCGGCCGAGCAGCAGCATCTGGTCCTGGGCCGCCGCGAGTTCGTTCGATGCCATGCTCAGTAGGCGATGTTCCATCCCGGGCGTCTCGCTCAGGAAGCGTTGGAACTTCTCGATGGGGAACCGGCACAGCGCGATCGGCGTCAGCGCCTCGGCCGTATAGGCATAGCTGTCCCCTTGCTGCAGGCCGAGGAAGTCCCCGGGCAGGAGAAAGCCGGTGATCTGCCGGCGGCCATCGGCCAGCGCCTTCGAAATGCTGACCGCGCCGTCGGTGAGGTTGAACACATGCCCCGCCGGGTCGCCCTCTTGGAACAGGGTCCGCCGCTGCTCCAGCCGGATGGTCGTCGCCAGGGCGAAGAACCGGACCTGGGAATCCTGATCGAGGGGGGCGCATACGGAAAACTGTCGCGCGGCGCAAAGGGCGCAGGGCGACGACGGCCTGCCGTTTTCACGCGGCAAGGCCGGAGGGAGGGGCAGGCGCCCTTCTGACGGTGGCAGTGTCATGCGCGGAAGCGGTGCCGGAGAAGAGTTGGCTCGTTGATTCAGATCATAGCTGGAATTCACGTGGCGCTGTTGTGTTTTCCCCATCCAGCGGAGGCCACGCCTTGTACCCCCTTTACCCTGTCGTACTCGACCGTCACCACCTGCACCGGGCTTGGCCCCTGGTGCAGTTGGCGGCGCCCGCGTCGACATTGAAGGAGTGGCTCGACTATGGCCGCCGACAGGTCAAGGGTGGCAGGATGCCGCGGCGCGGTCTCTTCGCGCTCGCCTGCGATCGCGGCTATTTCTACGGACTGGCTGCGTTCGAGCGCAGCGGCCGGCCACCGGCCGAGGTGGTGCTGGAAATCAACCTTCTGGGACAGGCCGGACTCGCCCATGCCCGCGCGCCGCTCGCGACCATGACCGACGCGATGGTGCGCCTCGCCTGCCTCATGCAGTGCAGCCTTATCCGCCTGAAGGCCCGCGACCTGCCGAACTTTGTGCCCGTAGCGGCGTTGGCCGATTGTGGCTTCGCCGGCAATGGCGACTATCTCGAACGCCGGACGAATGCCCGGGACACGACATCAGGAGACGACAGATGACCCTTCGCCACATCCGCCTCGAACTCGCCCGCACGCCGGAGTTCCCCGAAGGCAGCCATGAGCGAGGCTACGAGTTCCAGGCGCCGCTGACCGCCGAGGGGCATCTCGACGTCGACGCCTTCCGGGCCGAGCGCGCCGGCTGCACGGTGCGCCGCTTCTGGCCGGGAGAGGAGGAGCGGCTGGGCACGCTGCACCATACCCGCAACCATGCCTGGGTCTTCTCCTATGCGCCGGGAGAGGAAGACGACGAGGCCTTCTACAAGCTCGACCGGCATCTCTTCCGCGTCGGCGAATACGTCACCATCCGCGAGCCGGAAGGGCATTCCCATACCTTCCGGGTGACCTCGGTGCGTTAGGGCCGGGCGACTTGATCCCGATCAAGGCATGGCATTTCATGGGCGCACATAACTGCCTCGTACCGCTATCGGAAGGAAACCCCCATCATGTCGATCAAGAGCATTCTCGTTCAGGCCGGTAGCGACAAGCGCGCCGGTGAGCGGCTCGCGGTGGCGCTGTCGGTCGCAGAGACTTTCGATGCGCATGTCACCGCGCTCTACCCGGTCCCCAGCCCGATCATCCCCACCGGTTATGTCGACTACATCCCCCCCAGCGTGATCGAGCAGGAGGTCGCGCGGACCAGGGAACGGATGGCCGCCGCCAAGGCGGTGGCGCTGGAGACGGCGCGCAAGGCCGGCCGGGGCATCGAGTGGCGCGAGCAGGATGGCCCTGCCATCAGCACCATCGTCGAGCAGGCCCGCTATTCGGATCTCGTCGTCGTCGACCAGAAGGACCCGCTGGACGAGGGGCTGCCAGGTACCATGGTGCTGGCGGCGCATGTGGCGCTGGGTGCCGGCCGCCCGGTTTTCTGCGTCCCCTATGTCGGCTCCTATGCGAAGCCGATCCGCAAGGTCATGATCGCCTGGAACGGCACCCGCGAGGCCACGCGCGCCGCGCATGACGCGATGCCCTTCCTGCAGAAAGCCGATCAGGTCATCGTTTTCAGCGTCAATCCGGATGCGGAAAGCCACTATCCCGGCGCCGATATCGCCACCCATCTCGCCCGCCACGGCGTGAAGGTCGAGGCACGCCACACCGTGGCGAAGGACATCGAGGTGGCCGATGCGCTCCTCGCCGCGGTGTCGGATTTCGGCATCGACCTCCTGGTCATGGGCGCCTATGGCCACACCCGCCTGCGCGAACTGGTCTTCGGCGGTGCCACCCGCACATTGCTCGAATCGATGACCGTCCCGGTCATCCTGTCGCACTAACAGCCACAGGGCTGCGCCGCCTCAGCGGTTGAGGTGGTGCAGCCCGAGGCCCGGCCGCGGCCATTCGAAGGAAACGAGCTTTCCCGTCATCGACAGTGTCGCAAAGGCGGTGCGCAGGCCCGGGCCGCCGAAGCAGACATTGGTGACCAGCGGATCGGGCAGGGCGTAGTGTTCGATCACCTTGCCGTCGGGTGAAACCGCGGTGATACCGCCATTGCCGATGGTGGCGGCGCAGACATACCCTTCCGCGTCGACCGCCAGGCTGTCCAGCAGCTGATACCCCGGCAGTCCCGCCAGCAGGTGGCCGCGCTCGTGCCCGAAGCCGCCGCGCACCCGCTCGACCTCGCCCTCGCCCTTGATGTCCCAGCCCCAGAATCGGCCGCAATGGGTCTCCACCGTGTAGACGCGGCTGCCGTCGGGCGACAGTCCGACGCCGTTCGGCCCATCCAGCGCGCCCACCACTTCCCGGATCAGCGAGCCGTCGGCGCGGGCATAGAACAGGGCGCCGCGGTCCCTTGACCGGCGATAGGTCTTGCCGTGGTCGGTGAACCAGAATCCGCCCTTGCCGTCGAACACCAGGTCGTTCGGGCCCTTCAGCGGCTCGCCGTCGCATTCGGTGTACAGCACCTCGACCTTGCCGGTGTCGAGGTCGACGCGCTCGATCCTGCCCCCCGAATAGCCCCGGTCGGCGAGGCCCGGGAAGGTCCGTCCGTCCTTCTCGTACCACTCGTTGCCGCCGTTGTTGCACAGATAGAGCTTGCCGCCGGGGCCCATCGCCGCGCCGTTCGGGCCGCCGCCGGGCTCGGCCACCGTGGTGCGCTTGCCGTCAGGCGCGATGCGCGAGACCCGCCCGGCGGCGATTTCGACCAGGATGATGCTGCCGTCGGGCATCGCCACCGGGCCTTCGGGAAAGCGCAGGTCCTTGGCGATTTCAGTGATTTTCGGGTTCATTCGTTTCCTCCGGGTACTGTTTGGCCGAAAGCATAGGCGGGCGGGAGGAGGCGCCAAGCGCCAATATATAACATATAAAAGTCGTATAAATTATTAAATATCTGGATGATTCCGTATTGGTGATTATATCTCGCTCGCGGGCGTGCTTTGCCCCGCCTTTTTCGCCTCGATCGGATCCGCAGATGAATGCCCCTCTCGGCCGGCTGCCGCCGCTCAACGCCATCCGCGCCTTCGCCGCTTCGGCCCGCCACCTCAGCTTTTCCAAGGCGGCGGCGGAACTGTTCGTCACCCCGGCCGCGGTCAGCCAGCAGGTGAAGCTGCTCGAGGATCATCTCGGTACCCGCCTGTTCCGCCGCACCAGCAAGGCCCTCGTCCTCACCAATGCCGGCCAGGCCTGCCTCCCGGGGGTGCTGGAGGGCTTCGCCGCCATCGCCGCAGCCCTCGCCCGGCTCAAGCCCGGCGCCGGCGCCGGGCCGCTCACCGTCTCGGTGGCGCCGTCCTTCGCCGCGAAATGGCTGATCCCGCGGCTGGAGAGCTTCCAGGACCTGCATCCGCAGATCGACGTGCGCGTCTCGGCCTCCATGCATCTGGTCGACTTCGAGACTGAGGAGGTCGATTGCGCCATCCGCTACGGCATCGGCGGATACGATGGACTGGTGGTCGAGAAGCTGCTCAGCGAGAGCGTGACGCCGGTGATCGGCCCCGACCTCCTCGCACGCCACGGCCCGATCGGCACGCCGGACCAACTGGCCGGATTGACGTTGCTGCACGACGACAGCCCGGACCAGGACCCCAGTTGCCCCACCTGGGCCATGTGGCTGAAGGCGGCCGGGGTCGAGGGCATCGACACCGCCCGGGGCCTGCATTTCAACCAGGCCAGCCTGGTGCTGGAAGCCGCCGCCGCCGGCCGCGGCGTGGCGCTGGCGAAGTCGCGCCTCGCCGCCGAGGATCTGTCCACCGGCCGGCTGGTGCAGATCTTCGGCGCCAGCCTTCCGGTCGACTTCGCGTACTACTTCGTCGCTCCGGCGGCCCGCGCCGCCAACGCCGAGGTCGACGCCTTCAAGGCCTGGCTGCGCCAGCAGGCGGAAGGGCGATAGCCGCGCGGGCGGCAGCGCCTGAGCATGTGCGTTGACGCTTCGTTCCCGGCTATACTCACCCCATGCCCGCGCCGAAACCCCTTCCCGTTCCGATCTATCCCGTCGCCGAACGCGGCGCGCCGCTGCTGCTCCCGGCCCGCGCCGCCCGCCCGCAGAAGAGCGAGGGCGGCATCGCCTTCAAGCTGGTGTCCGAATTCCAGCCGGCCGGCGACCAGCCGACCGCGATCGAGGAGTTGATCCAGGGCCTTTCGGGCGGCGAGCGCGACCAGGTGCTGCTCGGCGTCACCGGCTCCGGCAAGACCTATACGGTGGCGCAGACCATCCAGCGGCTGCAGCGCCCGACGCTCATCCTGGCGCCGAACAAGACGCTGGCGGCCCAGCTCTACGGCGAGATGAAGAGCTTCTTCCCCGAGAACGCGGTGGAGTATTTCGTCTCCTACTACGACTATTTCCAGCCCGAGGCCTATGTGCCCCGGACCGACACCTATATCGAGAAGGATTCCTCGATCAACGAACAGATCGACCGCATGCGCCATTCGACCACGCGCGCGCTGTTCGAAAGGGACGACGTCATCGTGGTGGCTTCCGTTTCCTGCATCTACGGCATCGGTTCGGTCGAGACCTATTCGGCGATGACGGTCGGCCTCAAGGTCGGCCAGCGGATCGAGCGCAACGACCTGCTCCGCCGCCTGGTCGAGCTGCAGTATCGCCGGAACGAAGCCGCCTTCACCCGCGGGTCCTTCCGCGCCAAGGGCGACGGCGTCGAAATCTTCCCGGCGCATCTGGAAGACCGCGCCTGGCGTCTGTCGCTTTTCGGCGACGAGATCGAGCAGATCGTCGAGTTCGATCCCCTGACCGGCGAACGCACCGCGACGCTGAAGGAAGTGAAGATCTACGCCAACAGCCATTACGTGACGCCGAAGCCGACGCTGAACCAGGCGGCCGAGCAGATCAAGATCGACCTCGCCATCCGCCTGCAGGAGCTGAACGCCCAGGGCAAGCTTCTCGAGGCGCAGCGCCTGGAACAGCGCACCACCTTCGACCTCGAGATGATGGCCGCCACCGGCTCCTGCGCCGGGATCGAGAACTACTCGCGCTATCTCACCGGGCGGAAGCCGGGCGAGCCGCCGCCGACGCTCTTCGAATACCTGCCCGAGAACGCCATGCTGATGGTGGACGAGAGCCACGTCACCGTGCCGCAGATCGGCGGCATGTTCAGGGGCGACTATCGCCGCAAGGCGACGCTCGCCGAATACGGCTTCCGCCTGCCCTCCTGCGTCGACAACCGGCCGCTCAAGTTCGAGGAATGGGACGCGATGCGCCCGCAATCGGTCTATGTCTCCGCCACCCCGGGACCCTGGGAGATGGAGCGGACGGGCGGCGTCTTCACCGAACAGGTGATCCGCCCCACCGGCCTGATCGACCCGCCGGTCTTCATCCGCCCCGTCGAGCACCAGGTCGATGATCTCCTCGGCGAATGCAAGGCGGCCGCCTTGAAGAGCCAGCGCGTGCTGGTCACCACCCTCACCAAGCGCATGGCCGAAGACCTCACCGAGTATCTCACCGAGCATGGCGTCCGCGTGCGCTACCTGCATTCGGACATCGACACGCTGGAGCGCATCGAGATCATCCGTGATCTGAGGCTCGGCTCCTTCGACGTGCTGATCGGCATCAACCTGCTGCGCGAGGGCCTCGACATTCCCGAATGCGCGCTGGTCGCCATCCTCGATGCCGACAAGGAAGGCTTCCTGCGCTCGGAAACCTCGCTGATCCAGACGATCGGTAGAGCAGCGCGCAACGTCGACGGCCGCGTCATCCTCTATGCCGACAAGGTCACCGACAGCATGGACCGGGCGCTCAAGGAGACCGACCGCCGGCGCGAGAAGCAGCGGGCCTACAACCAGGCGCACGGCATCACCCCGGAAAGCATCAGGAAGCAGATCGGCGACATCCTGGAAAGCGTCTACGAGGCCGACCACTACACGGTCGATACCGGCGACAGCGCGGTCGGCAACCTGGTCGGCCACAACCTGAAGAGCCATCTCGCCAGCCTGGAGAAGCGCATGCGCGAGGCCGCCGCCAATCTCGAATTCGAGGAGGCGGCGCGCATCCGCGACGAGATCCGCCGCCTGGAACAGGCCGATCTGGAGATCGGCCTGCCGCAGCGCCACGACGCCGCGGGCCGGGCGATGAGCGCGCCGCGATCCACCGGCGGGCGGGCCGGCAGCCGCAAGGCCTTTCGCAGCAAGAAGGCCGGGCGCTAAACTCCCCCGCATGGAGGATCCGGACCGACTGCTCGCCGCCGCCGAGAAGCTGGCCCGCTTGGGCGAGACCAAGCAGGCCGAGGGCATGATCCGCGATCTCCTCTGGGCTTTCCCCGAACATCCCGAGGCGCATTACCGCTATGCCCGCCTCTTGCGCGACGAGCAGCGCCTGTTCGATGCCGAGCGGGCCTATCGCGTGGCGATCGACCTCGACCCCCGGGCGGTCTCGCCGGTGGTCGAACTGGTCGACCTGCTCCGCGCCAGCGGCCGGCACGAGGAGGCCTTCGGCATCGCCGCCAAGTTGAGCCTCGGCGAGCTCCCGGCCGAGGCGGCCCTCGCCATTCGCGAACTCTGGGCCGATGCCGCCGATTTCCTGAAGGCCGACGAGGCGGGCGATCCGCTCGACCTGGTCGAGCAGCTGGCCGAGGGCGTGCGCGGCCGCGCCTTTTCGCTGCCGAGCCTGCTCGCCGCCGCCGATACGCCCGAACGCATCCGCCGCCTCAATGCCTGCATTCGCGACTGGGCCCGCGCCAAGTCGATCGAAGCCTCGATCCTGCCGATCGAACATCCGCCCCGGCTGCGGAACGGCATCCTCCGCCTCGGCCTCGTCTGCGCCGCGGCACCGCCCACCGCCGCCGGGCGCGCCGCCGATCTGGCATTGAGGCTCGACCGCGCCCGCATCTCCCCCGAACTCGTCGTCCACGGCGCCGCCGACCGCGAGGCCCGCGCCGGCTTCGCGCCGATCGGCAAGGCCTTCGATCGCCTGATGGTGACCGAGGAGACCTCGCCGCGCGCCTTGGCCGAACTGCTGGCGGGCCGCGGCTACGACGTGGTGATCGACCTCGACGGGCATGGGCATGGCGGCTCGCGCCTCGCCGCCCTCTCCTGGAAGCCGGCCGGCCTGCATCTCCTCTGGCCCGAACGCCCGGTGCCCGGCGGCCTCGCGGCCCTCGCCGGCACGCTCTGCGATGCCGTGCTGGCCGCGGTGCCGAAGGGCGGCGCGATCGAGGCGCCGATCCCGCTCGAAGGCCCCTGGCTCGCCCTCGAGGCGATGGACGATGTCGAGGTGGAGGCCGAGGTGGCCTCGGTGCGCGCCTCCTTCCCGGTCTTCGCCACCATGGCCGAGCCCGACTGGCTGCGCCCGCAGGCGATCGAGACCTGGGCGGCGATCCTGCAGGAGCTGCCGCCTGCGCGGCTTCTCTTCTTCGGCCCCGCCTACACGGTGCCGACGGTGCGCCGGAACCTGATCGCCGCCTTCGAGGCCTGCGGCATCGGCCAGCGCATCGACTTCGCCCATGCGCCCGCCTCCGGCATTCCGGAACTGGCGCTCTGGAACATGGTCGATATATGCCTCGACAGTTTCCCGCTCAGTCTGGGGGCGAAGCTGGCGGCACCGCTGCACATGGGCGTGCCCGCCGTCACCTGGGCCGGCACCTCGGCCTGGACGCGGACGGGGGCGAGCGTGCTTACCGCCGCCGGCCTCGCCGATCTCTGCACCGGCTCGCGCGATGCCTATGTCGAAAAGGTGCTCGACCTCACCTGGGACGTCGCCCGCCGCCGCCAGCTCCGCCAGGACCTGCGCGGCACGCTGGCGAACGGCCCGCTCCTGGACCAGGACCGCCTCGCGCGGCAGATCTCCGACCGGCTGTTCGAACTCGCCACAGCCCCGACCTGACAGACACGACAGGAAACGCTCCCATGTCCACCGACCGCATCCGCGTCAGTATCGAAGCCGGCGTCGCCGATGTCCGCTTCGTCCGGCCCGAGAAGATGAACGCGCTCGACGAACACATGTTCGCCGCCCTGGTCGATACCGGCGCGGCGCTGATGGAGAACCGGGCCGTCCGCGCCGTCGTCCTCTCGGGCGAGGGCCGCGCCTTCTGCGCCGGGCTCGACATGGGCAACTTCGGCCGCATGGCCGGTGCCGAGAAGAAGGAGGAGGTCCCCGGCGTCGGCCGCCTCGGCCCCCGCACCCACGGCAATGCCAACCGCGCCCAGCAGGCGGTGATGGTCTGGCGGAAACTCCCCATGCCGGTGATCGCCGCCGTGCACGGCGTCGCCTTCGGCGGCGGCTTCCAGGTCGCCCTCGGCGCCGACATCCGCTACGTCGCCCCCGACACCAAGCTCTCGGTGATGGAGATCAAATGGGGCCTCGTCCCCGACATGGCCGGCATGGCGCTGATGCGGAGCCTGGCGCGCGAGGACATCGTCCGCGAGCTCACCTATACCGGCCGCGTCTTCTCCGGCGAGGAGGCGCTGCACTACGGCTTCGCGACGAAGCTCACCGTCGATCCCTACGCCGAAGCCCTGAAGACCGCGGCCGAGATCGCCGGCCGCAGCCCCTCGGCGATCAGGGCCGCCAAGCGCATCTTCAACACCATCCCGGACGCCGATGAATCCGCACTGCTGCAGGCGGAATCGGACGAGCAGGACAAGCTGATCGGCAGCGCCAACCAGAAGGAAGCCATCATGGCCAACCTCGAAAAGCGCGCCCCGAATTTCGCGGATTGAGGGAGCAGGCGTGCGAGCCCCGACAAGTAAGCTCGTGGTCGCCGAACTGTGGTCCACCGTTCTGCTGGACTGCTACGACGATTTCGTCTGCGGCCAGCCAAGTGCTTTTGGTCTTGAATGTTACTGGCACCAGCCACTCTCCGAGGGCCCGTCCGGAAGCTCGCATGCCCTCATTCCTGTTGGGGATGCGACTTACCGGATAGTGGCAGAGGTGGTCGAGGCGAGTGATCACGGCTGGGCAGTCGACGCAGGGATCATGATGACCTGCCAAGGCATTCGCCCCCCGTTTGCAAGGCCGGGGGTCTGGGTACAGGGAGAGGTCCATGTTCAGGTGGATTCCGGCGGTACAAACCTCTCGGGCCCCTGTCCGGGTTTCGTCTACGACTGGCAGATCGAGAAGATTGAGTTCCAGACGGCGCCGTTGATCCAGCAAGGGTGCACGCTGATTCTCGATCCCTCACTCCTGGGCTGGAAGGAGATCGCTGCGACTCACCGCTATGGCGACGAGGCCGACTATCTGCTGCATTGCCGATGCCTTGGAGGCCCGGCGCCGCGCAAGGTGATCGGTGCTGACGAGCCGGTTCGGTTCTGGACCATCTTCGATTCCCGCAGCGAGCGCTAAGGGTGGTCGAGCATGCTTCCCTTCTCCCTTGGGGAGAAGGTGCCCGAAGGGCGGATGAGGGGCACACTCGACGAGTGATCTCTGCGGATAGGGTGCCCCTCACCCGGCGCATTCGCGCCAGCCTCTTCCGAAAAATGGAGAGGGGGAATCGCCTTCAGATATAAGTGGCGGACTGTGCTCTCGAAGAACGTGGAGCGACACGGATGGGTGAAAAGCTGAAGGCCTATGATCCCACCGAGGATCTGCGCTCCGATGAAGCCATCGCGGCCTTCATGGCCGAGGCCTTTGAAACCGAGGATGCGGGCTATATCGCCCATGCCCTCGGTGTCGTGGCGTGTGCCAAGGGCATGACCCAGATCGCCAAGGAGACCGGGCTGTCCCGCGAGCAGCTCTATCGCTCCTTCAGCGCGAACGGCAACCCGACGCTGAAGACGACGATCGCGGTCATGAAGGCGCTCGGCATCAAACTCACGGCGAGGTCCCAAAACGGAGCGGAACGCCTTTCACCCTCACGTCCTCCGGCGGTTCGGTGGGCGTCTCGGTCCGGGTTTCGCTTCCGCAAGGGCGATTTCCATGAGCGATAGCGCCCGGCCGCCGAATGAAGCCTCACTGCTCTGCTCGAGCTTCCGCACCAGCCGCGCATCGGCGGTGACGAAACGGCAGTCTTCGCTCATCGCCAAGGCCAGGTACAGGCAGTCATAGGCCGGGTGGTCGAGGTCGATCGCCAGATGCGTCGCCTCCTCGAGGAGTGATCGCGACGGCCGAAGCTCGATCTCGGCGGCCTGCAGCAGGCGGGCGGCGAGCCGCGCCTCCTCGGCGGAGAGTTCGCTTCGCCGCACCTTCTTCCACAGGATGTTGGCGCATTCCGCCACCAGCAGGTCGGGCGCGATCAGCCGGGCCTGCCGGCGCAGCGCCAGCGCCTCGGCGGTGCCTTCCTCTTCGACCACCCACTTGATGACGACGCTCGCATCGATGACGAAGGCGTTCACCGTTCGCGCCGCCCCTCCCGCTGCAGCGTCTGCGCGGGCGTGTGCTTGCGGCCGCGCGTCAGCGCGCGAAGCTCGGCGGCGAGTTGGTCGAAGTCGGGCTCGGCCTCGCCCGCCAGCGCCTGGCGCAGGATCTCGCGATGCTCGGCTTCGGTCGACCGGCCATGCCGGGCCGCCCGGCGCTTCAGCCGCGCGATCAGGCCGTCATCCAGGTTGCGGACATGCAGGTTGCCGGCCATGACCTGACCCCATTGCTCACGATGGGAGCAATGATCTCAAAAGCCCCGTCGCCGGTCAATCGGCCGCCGGCTTCACGCGAAGCTGAGATTGTCCGGCCGCAGATCCATGAAATAGAAGGTGTAGGGCCGCCACTTCACGTTGCTCCGCACGGCGTAGAACTCCGCCGGCTGGTACAGCACGGTGCCCGGCGCCTCGTCTTCCCAGGCATCCAGCATCGCCTTGAACAGCGCCTTGCGCTTCGCCGGGTCCACCTCCGCCTCCAGCGCCTTGCCGGCCGCATTGAAGGCTTCCGTCGACTTGAAGGCGCCCGACTTCTGGAACGCCGACCCCGGCCCCCAGGAGATCCACAAGGCGCCGAGCGGATCGGGCAGGCGGGTGGAGTTCGAGTTGTTGCCGATCTGCTGGCCCTCGGCCCGCATCTGGGTGAAGTTCTCCACCACCTGCAGCCTCGCCTTCACCCCCACCTCGCGCCACATCTCCACCAGCACCTGCGCCGCCTTGAGCGCATTGGTGTAGTAGTTCGGCATGGTGCGATAGGTGATCTCCTGGCCGGCATAGCCCGCCTCCTTCAAGAGCCGCCGTGCCTCGGCCGGATCGAAGCGCAAGGACCGCCCTTCGAGATAGATCGGCCCGTATTCGGGATAGTTGTGCCCGGCCGGCACCACCGCCTTGCCGTCCCACAGCGTATCGACCAGGAGCTTCCGGTTGATCGACAGGCCGAGCGCCTGGCGCAGCCGCTTGTCGCCCATCTGCGGGCCGCGGGCGTCGAAGGTCAGCACATGCGAATTCGCCAGCACGACGGAGCGGATGTCGATCCCGGACGTGCGGGCGAGCGGCTGTACCTGGTCGGGCGGCACGTTGGTGATCAGGTCGAGGTCGCCCGCCTGCAGGCCGGCGACCCGGCTCGCCAGTTCCGGCATGGCGCGGAATTCGATCGCCTGCGCTGTCGGCCGGCCCATCCAATGCTCGTCGAAGGCTTCCAGCGTGATGCGTTGGTCGCGGCTCAGCGCCTTCAGCCGATAGGGCCCGGTGCCGACCGGATCGAGCGAGAAGCCGTCATAGCCCCGCTCCTCATAGGCCCGCTTATTGACGATCCAGGCGCACCAGGAGGCGAGCCGCTGTTCCAGCAGCACGTCGGGCACCTTCGTGGTGAAACGCACCGTCTGCGGCCCCACCGCCTCCACCCCGGCCAGCGTGGCGAAATAGGACCGCGCCTCGGGCATCAGCGGCTTCTCGCCGAACATGCGGTTGGAGGTGAAGGTGTAGACCACGTCCTCGGGCGTCAGCAGGTCGCCGTTGTGGAAGCGCACGCCCTGGCGCAGTTCCAGCACCAGCGCCTGCGGCCCCTCGCGCCGCCAGGATGTGGCGAGATGCGGCTTCAGCCCCGAACCGCCGCCATCGGGCGAGCCCAGGAAGTCGCGCCGGATCAGCGTGTCGAAGATCGAATAGGTGACGCGCGTGCCGACATTGGAAAGCTCGCGCGCCGGCTCCAGCGTCGGCGGCACTTCCGCCACGCCGATGCGCAAGACCGGCCGCGCGCCTTGCGCGAAGGCCGCACGGCTGAAGGGAAGGGCGAGGCCGGCACCGAGAAGGGTGCGTCGGGCGATCTGCATGGGGCGCCTCCGGGTTGGAAGCCCGAAGGGTTAGCGGCGGCGGATGGAAGTTCGGCGACGGTTCGGTTGCGGGGATGTGACGAGAGGGGGCGGCGTTCAGCCGCCGAGTGTCTTCAACCGCTCGTCGAGATAGGCGAAATCCCGCCGCCACTGCGGATGATCCGGATAGCGATCGAGCAATCCCGCGACAATCGCCCGTGCCATCTCGATCTCCCGCCTCGCGCCGGTGAGGTCGCCCTGGGCCACCTTCACATCGCCGATCTTGTTGTGGCTGACGGAGAGGTCGCGCTGCCATCCGGTATTGCCGGGATCGGTCCGGCTGAGGTTGCGGCTGATCGCCATGGCTTCCGCGAAGGCGGCGAGGGCGCCGTTGAGGTCGTCCTGGGCAACCTTCACGTCACCGATCCGCTCGTGGCTGATGGAGAGGTCGCGCTGCCATTCGGCATTGCGGGGATCTGCTTGGGAGAGGCGGCGGCTGATCGCCATGTCGGCCTCGAAGGCGGCGAGCGCGCCCGGGAGGTCGCCCTGGGCCGCCTTCACGTCGCCAATCTTGTTGTGGCTGACGGAGAGGTCGCGCTGCCATTCGGCATTGTCGGGATCGGCCTCGGCGAGGCGGCGGCTGATCGCCATGCCCGCCTCGAAGGCGGCGAGCCCGCCGTTGAGGTCGCCCTGGGCCACTTTCACATCGCCGATCTTGTAGTGGCTGACGGAGAGGTCGCGCTGCCATCCGGCATTGCCGGGATCGGCCAGGGCGAGGCGGCGGCTGATCGCCATGCCGGCCTCGAAGTCGGCGAGGGCGCCAGTGAGGTCGCCCTGGGCCACCTTTACCTCGCCGATCCTGTTGTGGCTGACGGAGAGGTCGCGCTGCCATTTGGCATTGCCGGGATCGGCCAGCGCGAGGCGGCGGCTGATCGCCATGCCGGCCTCGAAGTCGGCGAGGGCGCCGGCGAGATCGCCCTGGGCCACCTTCACCCCGCCGATCTTCTCATGGCTGACGGAGAGGTCATGCTGCCATCCGGCATTGCCGGGATCGGCCTCGGCGAGGCTGCGGCTGATCGCCATGCCGGCCTCGAAGTCGGCGAGGGCGCCGGTGAGGTCGCCCTGGG
>JALHMN010000002.1 GCA_022844005.1 bacterium
GGGCTGCCGGCCTGCCCCCGCGTGCCGGGCGGCGGCGGCATGGCTTCCGCCGTCACCGCGCCCTTGGACGACGAGGCCGCCACCTGGATCGGCATGTCGCCGGTGCCCGGCGTGCCGGGGGGCAGCGGCTGGTCGCCCTCCGGTCCGCCGCCGGGCACGATCTGCACCCGTACCCGGGCGGTGCCCTGGCCGATGAAGCCGAGCAGCTGGGCGCCCCGGCGGGTCATGTCGATGATGCGGCCGTTGACGAAGGGGCCGCGGTCGTTCACCCGCACCACGATCGACCGGCCGTTCTCGAGGTTGGTCACCCGCACGAAGGTCGGCATCGGCAGCGTCTGGTGCGCCGCGGTCAATTCGTTCTGGTCGTAGACCTCGCCGTTCGCGGTCTGCTTGCCGTGGAAGCCCGGCCCGTACCAGGAGGCGATTCCGGTCTCGTCGTAATTCGCATCCTCGCGCGGGTAGTACCAGACGCCGGCGACCTGATAGGGCTTTCCCACCTTGTAGGGGACGCCCCCTTTGGCCGCAGCCGTGGTCATGGTGGAGGACGGCTGAGTGCTGGTGGATCCGCTGGTCCGGCCGCGATCGGCGCAGGCCGCCGCCAGCAGGCCGGTGAGGGCCAGAATCACCAGTCTGGACCACTGCATATGGTGTACCCGCAGGCTGAACTCGGAATATCTTGGGATTTCTACGCGCGCGCGATGCGGTCGGCAAGGGTGCCGACGGCCAGGGCGAAGAAATTGGACCGGTTCCAGCGCAGGATGACCTCGAAATTCCTATAAATAACAAAGGCTTGCCCGGCAACTCCGTCGGGCAGCAGCAGCGCCGCCTGGGCCTGCGGCGGGTTGCGGAAGCCGCCGTTCCGCGGCGCGATTCCCGCCTCCGACCACGCCGATAGCGGGCGCTTCTTCTTCAGATCCGCCTCGGCGGGGTCGATTCCCCGCACAATCGTCACCGGGTCGCCCCAAGGTTCCGCCTGTTTCCAGCCCGACTTCGCCAGGTAATTCGCAGCCGAACCCAGGACGTCCGGCAATGTCGTCCAGATATCGCGGCGCCCGTCGCCGTTGAAATCCACCGCATATGCATTGAAGCTCGACGGCATGAACTGGCACTGGCCCATTGCGCCGGCCCAGGACCCCAGCATACTGGCGGCCGGCATCTTTTCCGACTGCATGATCTTCAGCGCATTGATCAGCTCGCCGCGAAAGAATGTTGCGCGCCGGCCTTCATAGGCGAGCGTGGCGAGGGCGGCGATGACGTTGAAGCCGCCGGTCAGCCGGCCGAAATCCGATTCGATCCCCCACAGCGCCACCACGATCTCGGGCGGCACCCCGTACCTCCCGCTAACATCCTGAAGCAGCTTGGCATTTTCCGCCGCCAGCTGGCGCCCCTTCTCGACCCGGACGTCGTTCACCACCCGGCTCAGGTATTCCGGGAAAGTGAGCGTGAATTCCGGCTGCTTCCTGTCCAGCTCGATCACCCGCGGAATCGGCGCGACGCCGCGGAAGGCGTCGTCCAGTACCGAATCGGCGATGCCCTTGGTCTTCGCTTCGGCGCGGAACGCATTGACCCAATTGGAAAATCCCGGATCCTGCGCAAGCGCGGGCCAAGCCAGCCCCGCCCCGGCGAGGCCGAGGAAAGCGCGACGATCAGGGTGCTGGAAAGAACGCATCGGTACGCCCAAGCAGTCGATAGGCCAACAGGCCGATCCATTCCCGCACCGCCGCATCGAACTGCTTCAGATTGGCGGCGAACTGGACCGAGAGCGGCTCCTGGCGAGTCGCCCGGGTGCGATAATCCACTGGAATCGCCAGAACCGGAAATCCCGCCCGCCGGAAGCATCCCACGGCGCGCGGCAGATGCGCGGCGGAGGTCACCAGCGCCCAGGTCTCGCTCTCTTTCGGATCCGCCAGTTGCTTGGAAAACAAGGCATTTTCCCAGGTGTTGCGGGAACGGTCTTCGAAGGTAACGCGGCCGGGATCGAATCCGATCCCGGCGAACAGGCGGCGGGCGGCATCGGCTTCGGTCGAACCGATGGGATTGACCGCGGCTTCCCCGCCGGTGAACAGGATCCGAGCCTCGGGATAGCGTCTCGCCAAAGCCAGCAACGCGAAGATTCTCTCAGCGTTGTCATTGACTTGCGGGGCGCCGCGATCCTTCGTCATGGCGGTATTGAAGCTGCCGCCCAGCACCACGATGCCGTCGAGACGTTCGGGCAACTCCTTGGCCGGAAAGCGATTTTCCAGCGGACCGGCGAGCCAGCCGCCGATCGGCACGGCGACGAAGGGCAGGAAGGCCACCACCGCCAGCGTCACCGCGGTCGCGGCCAGCCGCCGCCTTCCTGCCCAAGTGCCTATGGCACAAAGGAAAACCAGGATCGCCAGCCAGTTGGAAGGCGTCGCGAGCGGCCAGAGCAGCTTGGAGAGGACGAAGTCCATGTCCGCCAACCTGCCGGCTGGTGCCCGCGACGGCAAGCCTCAGCGGCTGGAAACCCAGGCGAGGCCGATGCTGAAGGAGAAAAACGTGAGCAGAACCAAGGCCATATAGGCCACTTCCGGGGTCGTCATGACAGCCTCCTGCAGGTGCGGGAGACATCAGGGTGGGATGCGCGACGGGGGCGTGCTTTGATCTGGCGCAAAGCCCGAAAGGACCCGCCACCAGCCATGAGCATCACCGTCTTTCAGCCAGCACTCACCATGACCATGAATCCGTCCCGGCCCCGCGCCAGCCACATCGCGGTCAAGGACGGCCGCATCCTGGGGGTGGGCAGCCTGGAGGAGGTCGCTGCCTGGGGTCCCTACACGCTGGACCACAGCCTGGACGGCAAGGTGGTGATGCCCGGCCTGGTCGAGGGGCACAGCCACGCGGTCGAGGGCGGCATGTGGGCCTATAGCCATGTCGGCTTTCACGACCGCCGGGGCCCGGACGGACGCACCTGGCCCGGCCTCACCAGCGTCGATGCCGTGGTCGGGCGCCTGAGGGAGGCGGCGGCGAAGCTGAAGACCGCCGAGGAGCCCCTCTTCGCCTGGGGCTTCGATCCGATCTTCTTCGGCGGCGCCCGCATGAGCAAGGCGGACCTCGACCGCGTCTCCGCCACCCGGCCGATCCTGGTGGTGCATGCGAGCGGCCATCTGATGAACGTGAACAGCGCCATCCTGGAGAAGGCCAGGATCGACGCCGGCACCAACATCCACGGCGTACTCAAGGATGCGAAGGGCGAGCCCACCGGCGAACTGATGGAGTTCGCCGCCATGTTCATGGCCTATCGCGTGGTGGGCGGCGACTACCTGATGAACCGCACCTCGGCCGCCGGCTATCGCGACTTCGGGCGCCTCGCCCAACTGGCGGGCGTCACCACCGCGACCGACCTGTTCAACCCCCTGGAACCGCCGACGGTGGAGAACCTGCGCGAGGTCACCGCCGACCCCACCTTCCCCATTCGCCTGGTGCCGGCCTACAACGCCGCCGCAGCCAGTCCCGTAGAGGGCATCGAGAAGGTGCGCGCCCTGATGCGCGGCAATACCGAAAAGCTGCGCTTCGGGCTGGTGAAGCTGATGACCGACGGATCGATCCAGGGCTTCACCGCGCGCCTGCGCTGGCCAGGCTATTTCAACGGCCGCGAAAACGGCATCTGGAACATGGCCCCGGAAGAGATCCACAGCCATGTCGAGGCCTATCACGCCGCCGGCCTGCAGATGCACATCCATACCAACGGCGACGAGGCGACCGAGGTGGTGCTGGACGCGATCGAGGCGGCCCAGAACAAGACCCCGCGCGCCGACCACCGGCACACCTTCCAGCACTGCCAGATGGCGGACGCGGCGCAGTTCCGGCGCATGGCGAAGCTGGGCGCCTGCGTCAACCTGTTCACCAACCACATCTTCTACTGGGGCGAGGCGCATTACGCCGAGACCATGGGACCCGAGCGCGCCGAGCGGATCGACGCCTGCGCCACGGCGCTGCGCGAGGGCGTTCCGCTCGCCATGCACTCCGATGCGCCGGTCACACCGATCGGCCCGCTGTTCACCGCCTGGTGCGCGGTCAACCGCCTGACGTCGCAAGGCCGCCTGCTGGGCGCGGGCGAGAGGATCGGCGTCGAGGAGGCGCTGCGCGCCATCACGCTGGGCGCCGCCTATACGCTGAAGCTGGACCACGAGATCGGCAGCATCGAGGTGGGCAAGCGCGCCGACCTCTGCATCCTGGAGGAAGACCCGACAGCCGTTCCGCCGGAGCGGCTGAAAGACGTCAAGGTCTGGGGGACGATGCTGGGCGGCAGGATCTTCGAGGCGCCGCGCGGCTGATGCCGAAGGCGATCCCGCTCCTCCTGCTGTCGGGATTCCTCGGCGCCGGCAAGACCACGCTTCTGAACCGCATCCTGCAGGGCGGTCACGGCCAGCGCATCGCCGTGCTGGTGAACGACTTCGGCAGCATCGATGTCGACCGGCGGCTGATCGAAGCCGCGGATGGCGAGAGCCTGCAGCTTTCGAACGGCTGCATCTGCTGTTCGATCGGCTCCAGCCTGATGGAAGCCCTGCTGCGCTTGCTGGCGCGGGCGGAACCTCCCGAGCGATTGATCATCGAGGCGAGCGGCGTCGCCGACCCCGCCCGCATCGCCGCCATCGGACTGGCGGGCGATGCGTTTCGCCTCGAGGCGATCGTGACCATGGTCGATGTCGAGACGGTGCGGGAGCGCGAAGCCGATCCCCGGATCGGCGCCACGGTGCGCCGGCAGATCGAGGCGGCCGACCTGCTGGTCCTGAGCAAGACCGACCTCGTGCCGGCCGATACCGTCGACGCGGTGACGGCCTGGCTGCGCGGCTTGAGTCCCGCGCCCGTCATTGCGGCCGTGGAGGGCATCGGCGCGGAGGCGCTGCTGCTCGATCCGTTCGCCGCCCTGCCGCGCACCCTGACCGCAGGCGGCGGTCAGAATCACGCGGAGCTGGTCGAGACGCTGACCCTGAAGCCCGAAGTGCCGCTCCGGCGTGAACGCGTGGCGGCGCTCGCCGATGCCATTGCGCGCTCGGCTTGGCGGGCCAAGGGCTTCCTCAACGTGGAGGGCGAAGGTGTCTTCCTGCTGCAGGTGGTGGGGCGGCGCTGGTCGCTGACCCCTGCCCCGGCCGAGGCGCCGGCCGGCCTGGTGATCATCGGTCCGGCCGGGATGGATGCGGGACTGTTCGAGGTTATTGTAGCCTCGTAGCTTCAGCGCGATCACGTGGATCGGCACAGGGTCGGCGGCGGCAAGGAGGACCGCTTCAATTTTCCCAGATCGAGCCCGGGCCCTTGTTTACCCGGCACGTAATTGATCGGCGACAGCAATTGCCGAACTCTGCATCAAACGGCATCGCCGCCATCACTCTGGTTGCCGATGCAGGAAGTAGGCCGGCAAGGGGGAAGCATGAAAGTAGCGTTTGCTGGAGCGTTTGCCGCTCGCATCGCCGAGACAGTGCGAGCCCGATTGCCGCTGCCATGCGACGTGATCGTCGGCGACGAGACCAGTATTATCCAGCAATTGGGCGATGTCGAAGTCCTGGTCTCAATGGGCTTCGCGACACGCATGGCCGAGGCGGCACCACGGCTTCGCTTGATGCAGGTCCCGGGCGCGGGTCTCAACGCATCGACCGCGCTGCGTTGCGACCGGAAACGCTGCTGGCCAATGCCTATGGCCACGAGGCCGGCATCGCCGAATACGTCTGCGGCGCGATGATCGCCCTTGTCGGCCCGCTCGGGATGGATGCGAGGTTGTTGGAGATCGCCAGGCTCGAACAGAGCCAGGTCGCCAGCGCTCTGTCGGTGGCGAGCCAACATCAGATAGTTCATACAGCCTAGGCCGACTTTCTGCGTCTCCGGTCATCGGGGCGTCATGCCTCGATCCTACACTGAGGCAATGCAATCGATCAGATCGCGGCGTGCGCGACTCGTAAGATCGCACTCCGTGGAACCGCGCGCGCGGATACTGATCGTGAGCCTGCCGAGCGGCCATCGCCGGCCGAGATAGTCGGGATTTCGTCATGCAAGATGCCGCCCTCCCCGTCGATCCGCTGCCCAAGGTTTGGGACCCTCAGAGCCGCATCGGAGACATGCTGAAGGGCAAGCGCGGGCTGGTGGTCGGCATCGCAAACGAACACAGTATTGCATTCGGCTGCGCGGCCAAGCTGCGCGCCTTTGGGGCAGAACTTGCCATCACCTACCTGAACGACAAGTCGGAACCATTCGTGAGGCCGCTGGCTGAGAACCTTCAAGCCAGTCTCACCCTGCCGCTTGACGTCGAGCAGCCCGGCCAGATCGAGCGTGTCTTCGAAGAGATCGCGACGCATTGGGGCCAACTCGACTTTGTGGTGCACTCGATCGCCTTCGCTCCGCGCGAGGATCTGCACGGCAGGGTGACAGACTGCTCGCTGGCGGGGTTCCAGCAGGCGATGCGCGTGTCGTGCTACTCGTTCATCGAGATGGCCCGCTTCGCCGAGCCGATGATGCGGCCAGGCGGGGCCCTGCTCACCATGAGCTATTACGGCGCCGAGAAGGTCGTCAATCACTACAACATCATGGGACCCGTGAAGGCCGCTCTGGAGGCGGTGACCCGATACCTGTCGGCAGAACTCGGGGAAAAGGGCATCCGTGTGTTCGCGGTGTCACCAGGGCCGTTGAAGACACGCGCCGCCAGCGGCATCGACCAGTTCGACGAACTGGTTGAAGCAGCCGTCAAACGCAGCCCCGCTCATCGGCTGGTCGACATCGCCGAAGTGGGTCGCGTAGTGGCTTTCCTCGTCGGTGGCGGCAGCAGCGGCATGACCGGGGATACAATCTACGTCGACGCTGGATTGCATCTCGTAGCCTGATGTCGGGGCAAAGCGTCCTGCCTCGCCGGCATGGATATGAACGGCGCGGGCGCGCTACCGCTGAAGGCCGAGGGACCGCTCGATGCGATGAGACAACGGGCCCAATGAGCGGGGAGGCTGAACATGCAGAATCCAACGACCATCCGGAACACGACCTGGGCCGATCTGAAGGTCGGGGCCAGTGCTGAGATCCTGCGTTCGTGCTCGGTCGAGGACCTCTACCTCTTCGCCCATGTGTCGGGAAACCTAAACCCGCTGATGCTGCCGGGCACGGATGCGGCAGCCGCTACGGAGCCGGTGGCACCGTCCATCTGGCTGGCCTCGCTGATCTCCGCCGTACTGGGAAACATCCTGCCCGGACCAGGCACTCTCTATCGCGCCCACACCTTGCAATTTCACCGTCGTGTCCATGTCGGCGACACGCTGCGAGTGACCGTGACCTGCCTGGAGAAAGGGGCGGAACCTCTGGCCCTGTTTGGAACACGCATCGAGCACCTTGACGGGCACCTGGTGTGCGAAGGGACGGCTGAGGTGGAAGTCCCTCTCACTACGATCGTCGCCGAAAGACGCGAGATGCCAACCCTGATCATCGACCACAAGGATCATTTCGCAGCATTGATCGATCTTGCCGCCCAATTGCCGCCACTGGCAACGGTCGTTGTCTGTCCTGAAGACCAGAATTCCCTGGGCGGCGCCATCCTGTCGGCACGCGAGGGCCTGATCCGACCGGTTCTGCTCGGCGATGCGGAGCGCATCAACACAGCCGCCGAGGCTTTGGGAGCCGATATCTCGAAGATGACCATCATCCCCGAGCGGAGCCATCGCGCCGCAGCAGCGCGTGCGGTCGCAATGGTGCTCTCCGGCGAAGCCGCCGCGATCATGAAGGGCGCCATCCATTCTGACGAACTGCTTGCGGCGGTGGTCAGGAAGGACGGTGGTCTGCGGACCGCCGGACGCATCAGCCACGTCTTCGTACTGGATGTGCCGACGATGGACAGCCTGCTGTTCATCTCGGATGCGGCAATCAATATCGCCCCCGATCTGATGACCAAGGTCGACATCGTTCAAAATGCCATAGACCTCGCCCGCGCTTGCGGCCTCGAACAGCCGAAGGTGGGCATTCTGTCAGCGGTCGAGACGATCAATCCGAACATCCCATCAACCTTGGATGCCGCAGTGCTGGCGAAGATGGCCGAGCGGGGACAGATTCGCGGCGGCCTGGTCGATGGACCGCTCGCCATGGACAATGCGATCGACCTGGAAGCAGCCCGCACCAAGGGCATTGCCTCGCTGGTAGCCGGCCGCGCCAATGTCCTCATCGTCCCGAACCTCGAAGCGGGCAATATGCTGGCGAAGGAACTGATCTTCGTGGCCCGCGCCGAGGCGGCGGGACTGGTGATCGGCGCCAGGGTGCCGGTCATGCTGACGAGCCGGGCAGACAACGATCGGGCCCGCCTAGCCTCCTGTGCCCTGGCTCTCCTCTACGATCACTGGCATCGCGAAGGGCGGGCGTTCAAGGGCAATGCAGAGCCGGCGCTGGCGGCGGAGTGAATAGGATGAGCGACGTTCTGCTGACGCTCAACGCCGGATCATCCTCGGTCAAGTTCGCCGTCTTTTTGGTGTGCGAGCCGCAGATGGAGATGGTCGCTTCCGGTCAGATCGAAGGCCTGGGCGCGACTGCGCATTTCAAGCTGCATCCGCGAAGGGGCCAGTCTGGCGACACCTCCGTCGCCGCCGGCCATCCTCTCACCGATCACACTGCCGCAGTCGGCGCAATTCTGAGCTGGCTCGAACAAGAGCATGGCGATGCCCGCGTCGCGGCAGTCGGCCACCGCGTCGTTCACGGTGGCGTCGAATTGCTGCAGCCGGCGATTGTTGATGCTGAAATCCTCGCAGTGCTGCGCAGGCTCGTCCCGCTCGCTCCCCTGCATCAACCGCACAATATTTCGGGCATCCTGGCCGCTACAGCCGCTTTTCCCGATGCCTTGCAGGTCGCTTGTTTCGACACCGCATTCCATCGCAGCCATCCGTTCACCGCGGACGCTTTCGCGTTGCCGCGCCGGTACTACGACGAGGGAGTCCGGCGCTACGGCTTTCATGGGCTTTCCTACGAATTCATCTCTGAGCGGTTGCGGGCTCTCTTTCCACAGGTTGCGGCTGGCCGGGTCATCGTTGCTCATCTGGGCAACGGAGCATCGCTCTGCGGCATGCATGACGGCAAGTCAATCGACTCGACCATGGGATTCACCGCGCTCGACGGACTGCCCATGGGAACGCGCTGTGGCCAGTTGGATCCGGGCGTGGTGCTCTATCTGATCTCACAAAGGGGCATGGATGCCAATTCGGTATCCGACCTCCTCTACAAGGAATCCGGTCTGAAGGGACTATCCGGCATATCGCAGGATATGCGGCAGCTGGAAGCCGACGGAAGCCAGGCTTCACTCGATGCCATCGCCTACTTCGTCGCTCGCATCCGCCGCGAGATCGGGGGATTGGCGGCTTCGCTGGGCGGCGTCGATGCCATTGTCTTCACCGGGGGCATCGGCGAGAACTCCCGCCGCGTTCGTGCAGCCGTGCTGAGCGAATTGAGCTGGATTGGCGCCGATCTGGACCGCCATGCGAACGACGCCGGCGCCCAGGTCATCAGCACGCCCAAATCCAAGGTTGTGGCGCTCGTCATGAAGACGGATGAGGAGCGGATGATCGCCCAGCACACCGCAGAAGCGGCGCGGGTATCGGGCGCATTTGCCACGTCACACATCGCATCTTCGCCGGGAAACCTCATGGCAAGCCCGGTGTGAATCAGGTCTCAACTTCAGATGCAAGGGCTCCCATGACCCCGACCTTCAGTCCGGAAAACCTCGCCGCCCGTATGACGGATGGGACCTCGGTCGCAGCCGTCCAGGCCCAGCAACTGCTGGCTTCATATGCTCGCCGGATCGAGAAGATCGGCCAGTCGCACGGTGAGCGCCTACAGGAACTGATGAGCAAGACGACCGCGATCAATCAAAGGATCGGGGAGACCGCCAGGGGGCGCCGGATTTGGGACGACGCGCAGTCCTATGCCAGCGATGCGGCGCAGCGGATTGTGCTCACCCTCGACGTGCTGCGGGAGCGCGGCAACAACGACATCGAGCACGAAACCGCTGGCACGCCTCCCGTCCTGAACTATCAGACCGAAGTGGCAGTTGACGGCCGCACGCTCCCGCGGCCGGTCAATTACGTGCTGCTGCGTGTCCTGCCACCCGAGGGCGTCGAAGTTTTCGACTGGAAGCGGCCGTATATGATCATTGATCCACGCGCGGGACATGGTGCCGGCATCGGTGGCTTCAAACAGGACAGTCAGGTCGGCGTGGCCCTGCGTGACGGGCACCCGGTCTATTTCGTCGTCTTTCGTCCGCATCCGGAAAGCGGCCAGACCCTCGCCGACGTGATGCGCGCGGAGGCCGCTTTCGTGCGCGAGATCACGCTCCGTCACCCGAAGGCGGCAACGCCGATCATCGTCGGCAACTGCCAGGGCGGATGGGCTACGCTTCTGCTCGCGGCCGCGAACCCTGACATCACCGGCCCGCTTGTGATCAACGGCGCCCCGCTCGCCTATTGGTCCGGACGCATCGGCGAGCATGTCATGCGCTACAATGGCGGCCTCGCGGGCGGTGTTGTCCCTGCCCTGTTCTTCTCCGACCTGGGACACGGGGAATTCGATGGCGCGCATCTCGTTACCAATTTCGAGATGCTGAATCCCGGCAGGAACTTCTTCGGCAAGTACTTCGACCTCTATACCGACCCGATCGGCAGCCGCCCTGCGTTCCTGGAGTTCGAGCGCTGGTGGGGTGGATTCCATTTCATGAACAAGGCGGAAATCCGATGGATCGTCGAGCAACTCTTCGTCGGCAACCGTCTCTCCCGCGGTGAGGCCCGGGTTGAGCACGGTCGCTATCTCGACCTGAAAGCGATCCGCTCCCCCATCATCGTTTTCGCAAGCTGGGGAGACAACATCACACCGCCGCAGCAGGCCCTGAACTGGATCGTCGACACTTATGCCGACGAACACGAAATCAAGATCCGCGGCCAGCGCATAGTGTACATGGTGCACGACAGCGTTGGGCATCTGGGCATTTTCGTGTCTTCTTCCATCGCAAAGAAGGAGCACACCGAGGTCACGTCGACCATGAAGACGATCGAGGCCCTATCGCCGGGCCTCTACGAGATGAAGATCGACGAGCAGATCGGCGAGGGCATAAATGCCCGATTCCTGGTGAGTTTCCATGAGCGCAAGCTGTCCGAAGTCCTTCCCACCGCCGACAACAGCCGGCAGGAAGAACGCAGCTTTGCTGCTGTCGACCGGATCTCCCAGCTGACCGCCGAGCTTTACGAACTCAGCCTCAGTCCAATCGTACAGGGTCTGATCACACCGGAAATTGCGACGACGTTGCGAAACAACCACCCTTCGCGGTTGCAACGCTCATTCTTCTCTGACCGCAACCCGCTGATGCGACCTCTCTCGGAGATGGCCAATCGCCTGGCGGCGGAACGCAAGCCGCTCGCGGGTTCCAATCCGTTCCTGGACGTGGAGCGGCTCTGGGCTTCGGGCGTCGTCCAGGCGCTCGACTTCAGCCGGGATGTGCGCGATGCGATACAGGAACTGGCATTCCTGTCCGTCTATGGTTCAACTTTCATGCACTGGCTCGGGACCCCGCAGGCGTTCCAGCGCACACGCAAGGATCCGAAGGAACTGCGCCTCCTTCCGGAGGTGCAGGCGATCCTGATCGGCATCGACCGCGGCGGCTTCGAGGAGGCGGTGATCCGCATGCTGATCCTGCTGGCGGAGTCGCGGGGCTCGGTTCGACGCGATCGCCTCGAGCGATCGGCCAAAGTGCTGACGAAGGAAGAGCCCTTCGCTTCGCTCGGAGCAGAGCGGCGCGCCGCTCTCATCCGGGAGCAGTCCATCATCGCCGAGTTCGAAAAGGAGCGTGCGATCCTGACCTTGCCGATCCTGCTCGCGACGCCGGAGGCACGACGCAAGGCGATCGAAGTCGTCGAGTACATCGCCGGTGCCCTCGAGGAGATGGAATCCCATACGCTGAAGACTCTTCAGCAGTTCCACACCGTACTCGAGTTGCAGCCGCTGGTGCTGACTTCGGCGGCGGAATCCCACCTGACGCAGGAGTTCGACGACAAGGCGGCGGCATGAAGCGGCCGGCGACGTCGACGGAGGACTGACCGCGCCGGCCGCCGATGGGCGGGCTCTGGCCCGGACCGATGTCCCGGGGGAGGGGTTCACTGCCTGCGCTTCCCCGAATTTGCCATGCTAAAGTTTTCCTCACTTAGCAGTTTCACGTGAGGAAACGAGAATGCTTGGACCTCTTGCCCGCGGCATCGCCGCCGTGATCGCCCTCGTCCTGTCGGCCTCGGCCTCGTTCGCGCAGGATGCCGTCCGGGTCGGTTCGAAGATCGATACCGAGGGTGCACTTCTCGGCAGCATGATCATCCAGGCGCTGGAGGCAAAAGGCGTCAGGACGGCGAACAAGCTGCAGCTGGGGCCGACCAAGATCGTGCGCGGCGCCCTCCTCGCCGGCGAGATCGACATCTATCCCGAATACACCGGCAACGGCGCCTTCTTCTTTTCGATCGACACCGACCCCGTATGGAAGGACGCCGCCGGCGGCTACCAGAAGGTGAAAGCCCTGGACGCCGAGCGGAACAAGCTGATCTGGCTGCAGCCGGCCGCGGCGAACAACACCTGGGCCATCGCGGTGCGCCGGGACCTGGCGAGCGCAAACAAGCTCGCGTCGATGGAGGACTTCGCCAAATGGGTATCCGGCGGCGGCAAGGTGAAGATCGCGGCATCGGCGGAATTCGTCGAGAGCCCGGCGGCGCTGCCGTCCTTCGAGAAGACCTACGGCTTCAAGCTGAAGCAGGATCAGATCCTGGTCCTCGCCGGCGGCAATACCGCCGCGACCGAACGCGCCGCCGCCGAGCAGACATCCGGCGTCAACACCGCGATGGCCTATGGAACCGACGGCGCGCTCGCGGCGCTCGGCCTCACCGTCATGGAGGATTCCAAGGGCGCGCAGATCGTCTACAACCCGTCGCCGGTGGTGCGGGCGGCGGCTTTGGAGAAGCATCCGCAGATCCGCGCGGCGCTGGAGCCCGTATTCGCTTCGCTCGACCTCGCGACCCTGCAGCGGCTGAACGCCGCCATCGCGGTCGAGGGCCAGGAGGCGAAGCGCGTGGCTGAGGGATACCTGAAGGAAAAGGGTTTCCTGAAATAGCCTTCGCCGATCGAAGGCGGATCGCGGCCGGCCGATGAGCGGCGCCGAACAGGGCGCGGCGGCGGGCGGGTTCAGGGTCCGCAATCTTGTCCTGCTGACGCTGTTCCTGGCGGGTGCCGCCGGCGGCGGATCACTTGCCTTCGTCGCGCATGCGCCGAACCGGCTGCTGTCCGGCGCGCCGGTCCGCCTGGGCGCGCTGCCCGGCGAAGCACTGCTGGTCCTGTCCCTGTTGGCGGCCCTGCTGCTGGGCGGCGCGTTCCTGACGCCGCGCCGTGCCGGCCATTGGGTATTGGGCGCCGCGGCCGCCGCCTTCGTCCTTGTGCTTTGCACCCTCGCGGGTGTGGAAGCCTCGCGCTTCGCCGCCGGAGCCCCGCCGGCAGCGCGGACGTCGCTCGGCGCCGGATTCTGGATCATGGCGCTCTGCGGCTGCCTTGCGATGATGGACGCCATGCATCGCCTGGCCCTCGCGCCCGCTCTCCGGATGATGGGCGCGCTGATGCTGGCGGGCGGGGTCGCCGGGCTCGGCGCCATGGGCGCGCTGGACGACCTGTCGATCGCCAAGGAGTATGCCAACCGCCGGGAGGCTCTGGGCGAAGCCCTGGCGCAGCATGTCGGCATCGTCCTGGCGGCGCTGCTGCCGACGGTGCTGATCGGCCTGCCGCTCGGCCTCGTCGCGGCCCGGCGGCGAGCTTTCGCAGCCGGCCTGTTTCCGGCGCTCAATCTCATACAGACGATTCCATCGATCGCGCTCTTCGCCATGCTGATGGCGCCCCTCGCGGGCCTGGCGGAGCGGTTTCCCGTGCTCAAGGCCGCCGGGATCGGCGGGATCGGCGCCGCGCCCGCGGTCATCGCGCTGATCCTCTATTCCCTGCTGCCGATCGCGAGGAACGTCGCCGAGGGGATCGCGGGCGTGCCGGCGGGCGCCCGTCACGCGGCGGTCGGGATGGGGATGACCCCAGGGCAGGTTTTCGGACGGGTGGAACTGCCGCTGGCGCTGCCCGTCGTCCTTTCCGGCCTGCGCATCGTCATCGTGCAGGCCATCGGCCTCGCGGCCGTGGCCGCGCTGATCGGGGCCGGCGGCCTCGGCGCCATCATGTTCCAGGGCCTGTTCGCCAACGCGCTGGACACCGTGGTGCTCGGTACCGTGCCGATCATTCTTCTGGCGCTGGCGGCCGACGGCTCCCTCAGGCTGCTGACCGGCTATGCCGAAAGGGTGCGGCGATGATCGCCTTCGAGCGTGCCGGCAAGCGCTACGGTGGCCAGACGGCGGTGGAGGACATCTCCCTCACCATCGAAGCCGGTGAGTTCTTCGTCGTCATCGGGCCTTCCGGCTCCGGAAAGTCCACGCTTCTCATGATGATCAACCGGATGGTGCCACATTCGGCGGGCAGCATCCGGGTCGGCGGCCAGGACATCCTCTCCTTCCGCCCCGAAATGCTGCGCCGGCGCATGGGCTACGTCATCCAGTCGGTCGGTCTGTTCCCGCATTGGACGGTGGAGCGGAACATCGGCGCCGTCCCCGAACTTCTGGACTGGCCGCAGGCCAGGATTCGCGATCGTGCCGACGAGCTTCTGGCCCTGCTGAACCTCGATCCCGGACGCTTCCGCTCGAAATATCCCCATCAGCTTTCCGGCGGCGAGCAACAGCGGGTGGGCGTCGCCCGGGCGCTGGCGGCCCGGCCGGATGTCCTGCTGATGGACGAGCCCTTCGGCGCGCTCGACCCCATCACGCGAACCGCGCTGCAGCAGGAAATCCATCGCATCCACCGCGAGAGCGGCACGACGGTCGTGTTCGTGACCCATGACATGGACGAGGCGCTGGGCCTCGCCTCCCGCATCGCCGTCCTGGATCGCGGCCGGCTCGTTCAGCTGGGCACCCCACTCGAGCTTCTCGCCGCGCCGGCGAACGGGCTGGTCCGCGACCTGATCGGGCAGGAGGAACATGGATTGAGGATGCTGGCGGTCCAGACGGTGGCGAGCCGCCTGCGCACGGGTGAAACCGCCCCGGGCGAACCCATCGCCGCTTCCGCGACGCTGCGCCAGGCTCTCTCCCGCATGGTGTCGGAATCCGCCGACCGGCTGGGGGTGAGCGATGCCGAAGGCCGGCCCATGGGCGCAATCGCGATGTCCGATCTGCTGCGCCGATGAGAACGCGGGCGCATGCCCTGGCAGCCGAACCCCTGTTCTGGACCACGCTCGGGTTTGTCGTCCTATTGCTGGCGATGCCGGCGACCAAGCCCGCTTTCGCCGCCCTCTTTCCCGAACTGGACCGGCCGTTCTACGAGCAGGATTCCTACTTCCGGCTGGCGCTGGCGCATCTTGGCATCGTGGCGGCCTCGAGCATCGCCGCCGTGGCAGTCGCCCTTTCCGCCGGGATCTTCGTGACCCGGCCCGCGGGGGTGGAGTTCCGGGCCATCACCGAATCCGTGGTCGCGCTCGGGCAGACTTTTCCTCCCGTCGCCGTCCTCGCCCTGGCGGTTCCGCTGACCGGGTTCGGCACCACCCCGGCGCTGATCGCGCTCACCCTCTACGGGATGCTGCCGATCCTGCAGAACACGTTGGCAGGTCTCGCCTCCGTGCCGGGGGACGTGCGCGATGCCGGGCGGGGCATGGGCATGACCGGCGCGCAGATCCTTCTCCGGCTCGAACTCCCCCTCGCCGCCCCGGTGATCCTCGCCGGTATCAGGACCTCGGTGGTGATCAACGTGGGCACGGCGACGATCGCCTCGACGGTCGGCGCCAGGACGCTCGGACTGCCGATCATCGTCGGGCTGAACGGCTCCAACCTCGCCTATGTGCTGCAGGGCGCGGCTCTGGTCGGCCTGCTGGGCGTGCTGCTGGACCTCGCCTTCGCCCGCGGCCTGCGGGGCTTGCGGCAGTGGCGGCCGCCCGCCTGACCGGGCCGGTTCAAGCGGACTGCAAAATCCTCTAGGGTCCGGCGCAGTCAGTCGAGGAGCCTTGGGTCGCATGAAGCTCGCGGTCGTTCCGGTCACCGCCTTTCAGCAGAACTGTTCGATCTTCTGGGACGAGGAAACACGCGTCGGCGCGGTGGTCGACCCCGGCGGAGACCTCGACCGCCTGATGCAGGTGGTGGAGGAGAACGACATCAGGCTGGAGAAGATCCTGATCACCCACGGCCACCTGGATCATGCCGGCGGCACGGCCGACCTCGCCGAGCAGCTCAGCCTGCCGATCGAGGGACCGCATCGCGACGATCAGTTCTGGATCGATCGCATGCAGGCTTCGGCCGAACGCTATGGCTTCCCCCCGGTGCGCCCCTTCACGCCCGACCGCTGGCTCGAGCACGGCGACAAGGTGAGCGTGGGCCCCTTCACCTTCGACGTCGTCCATTGCCCGGGGCATACCCCGGGGCATGTGGTCTTCGTCAACGATGCGGCGCGTTTCGCCTTCGTAGGCGATGTGCTGTTCCGCAGTTCCATCGGCCGCACGGATTTCCCAAAGGGGAATTACGCCGACCTGATCAGTTCCATCCGCAACCGCCTGTTTCCGCTCGGCGACGACATCCAGTTCGTGCCGGGTCACGGCCAGCTTTCGACTTTCGGCTGGGAGCGCAAGACCAACCCCTTCGTCAGCGACCTCGCGGTGGGCGAAGCCTGAGGCGGGAAGCCCGGCGCTGTGACCTCCGGCACAGGGGACGCGGGCGCGTCCCTGCAATAGTCTGTCCCCGGAACCGTCGCGCCCAGCCAGATCATTGACCCCAGGGCCTGATCGGAAGCAGAGGAGGCCAGCGCCGTGAGCGACCTGCTCGGGATCCTGTTCGGATCCTCAGTGTTCATGCCGCACGGATACTGCCTGCTGTGGCAGACCGACCTGCTGGCGACGCATGCAATCAGCGATCTTGCGATCGCCTCCGCGTATTTCTCCATCCCGGCGGCGCTCTACTGGTTCACGCAGCAACGTCCGGACCTGGAATTCCGCTCACTCGCGCTTCTGTTCACAGCGTTCATTTTCGGCTGCGGCCTCACCCATCTCGCCGGCCTGGCGACCCTCTGGTACCCCTGGTATGGCCTGCAGGCGCTGGTCAAGGTCGGCACCGCCGGGGTTTCGGTGCTGACCGCCGTCGTCCTGTGGCGGGCGCTGCCGCAGGCGTTGCTGATGCCTTCACCGTTGCAGCTGCGGGCCAAGAACCAGGAACTGGAAACGGAGATCGCGCGGCGTCGCGCCGTCGAGGCCGAGCTTCGCGCCATGCATGCCGATCTCGAGGTCCGGGTGCAGGAACGCACCCAGGCCCTGGCCAAGGCGATGCGCCTCGCCGATGCCGCGCGCGAGCGGGCGGAGAAGGCCGATCGCGCCAAATCCACCTTCGTCGCCCAGATGAGCCACGACCTGCGCACACCGCTGAATTCCATTATCGGGTTCTCCGATGTGCTGCGCACCGGGATCCTGGGCCCGATCGCCCAGGCACGGCAGGCGGAGTACGTCGAGTACATCAATCTGTCGGGCCATCACCTGCTGGAACTGATCGACGACCTGCTCGACCTCGCCCGTATCGAGGCCGGGCGGGTGGAGATCCGCCCCGAGCCGATCGAGATCGCCCCCTTCATCGAGCATCGCCTGCGCATGGTCGCGCCGAAGGCGGCGGAAAAGGCGATGACGCTGAGCGACGACGCCACCGCCGCCCCGCCCGTCATCGCCGCCGACCGCAAGGTATTGCGGCGGATCATCGACAACCTCCTCTCCAACGCGGTGAAATACACGCCACCGGGCGGGCGGGTGAACGTTCGGGTCTGGGCCGACCACGCGGCCACGCATATCGAGGTCGCCGACAGCGGCCCGGGCATTCCCGAACACGAGGTGCCGCGCATGTTCGCCGCCTTCGGGCGCAGCCGCGAAGCCGCGCGCAAGCACGAAGGCACCGGCCTCGGCCTCACCATCGTGAAGTCGCTGACCGAACTGCACGGGGGCCGTATCGAGCTGAAGGCCGCTTCGCTGGGTGGTCTTGCCGCGGTGGTGTCGCTGCCGCGCGAGCCGGCGGGCTAGACCCGGTGCGCCGCGAGGTGCTGGGCCAGCAGGCGGGTGACGGCGCCGGCGTCCTGGTCGGTGATGAAATGGCCGATCCCCGGTAGCACCTCGAAGCGATACTGGGCCTCCACCTGCGCGTGCGTGCCCTCCGCCGCCAGCGGACCCACCGATTCGTCGGCATCGCCCCAGAGGTAGAGCACGGGGACCCGGATGCGGCCGAGCGGGACCCTGAGCCCCTGCTGCGCCCGGTACCAGGCGAGCGCGGCCTCCATGGCCGGGGCGCTGCCGAGAACGCCGACATAGTCTTCAATCGCCGCGGGCGGCACATGCGCGGCGGCGAGGTTGCGGCGCAAGCGGCGGGCGTCGTCGGCCAACAGCAGCCCCGCCGTCGCCGGGTCGAGGAAGGCGCGATGATGGCGCGAGCGATGTTTCTGGTCGCCATCAGGCGCCTGCAGCGCGGCGGCGAAGGCGACGGGGTGCGGCCGCGACAGGACGCTCAGGCTGGCGAGACGGTCGGCATGTCGATCGCCGACCCCCCAGGCCACCTGCCCGCCCCAGTCGTGCCCGACCAGATGAAAGCGGCCCTCCTCGTGCCCGACGGCAGCCGCGAGATCCAGCACATCGGCGACCAGCCGGTCGTAGTGGTAATTCGCGAGATCGGCCGGGTCGGGACGGGCACCGGGCGAATAGCCCCGCTGGTCCGGCGCCAGCACGCGATAGCCGGCGGCGGCCAGCGCCGGCACCTGCTCGCGCCAGGTGTGGCGTGACTGCGGAAAGCCGTGCAGCAGCACCACCAGCGGCCCTTCGGGCGGGCCTTCCAGCCAGGCATCGAAGACGAGATCGCTTCGCGTCGTCAGCCGTTCGAGCGTCGGCATGCTCTCCCCCCCAGGCGTCTTCCTCGGCGCCGACTCTAGCCCCGCCGGTGCCGGCGCGCCGGACATTTCCGCATCTGCCGGCCGTGAGCGCCCTAAAAAAAAGAGCCCCGCCGGGGCGGGGCTGAGTGGGGGGTCTGCCACGCGGTCGGATATGGGGGGAAAATCGCGCGGCAGCGGAGAGAACGCCGGCGCGCGCTCCGGGTTCCCGGCGCGCAGAACGATCAGGGGCCGGAACCGGTGCGCAGGCGCCTGCGTTCGAGGGTCATGCGTGCTGCCCCCCTCGACGGCCATTCCGATCGGCGAACTGCCGCCGCGGCCATTGCCCTGCACGGCTTCGCCGGCGTCGGGGCCGGGCTCCTGTTCGGGCTGGCGCTGCTGGCCCTGGATGTCGCCGGGATCGGCACCCTGCTCGCGGCTGCGGAGGACCCGGGACTGACCATCATCTTCCTGCTGGGCGCGGTCATCGCCTTCGCGCCCGTGGTGATCTGTACGGCGGTGGGGATGCTTTCGACCGACGGATGAAGCTCTTCACGCCTGGCGGATAGACGGCACGACGAGTTCGGCCATCTCGCGCATCAGTTCTATCGCCCGCTCACCCTCCTCCACCGATTCCGCCGGCAAGGCGGCCCCGGCGATGGCCAGGATGCTTTCCGGGAGCGGCTCGGGGAGCCGCCCCGTCCCCTGCAGGGCGCCGATCAGGGCCCCGAGCACCGCCGCATTGGCCCGGTGCCAAGCTGTGAGCGTGTCCAACCGCTCGACGATGCGGTTCCAGTCCTCGTCATTCACAGGGCGGTTTCCTTCCCGGCCGGGCGGCGCGGCGGGCCTCGATGCCTCGATCGCCATCGTGCGCCAGGCTGCGGAGGCAGACCGGGACACGACGACATGCTGTCTGGCAGGGCGGCAGACAGAAAGAAAGCCCCGCGCTCTGACGAGGCGGGGCAAGTTGGCGCGACGATGGCGCGGTTGGGGGGATAGGTGGGGACCAGCCGCGCCGCTTCTCAAATGCGGATCGGCGCCGCGCGGTTCCGCCGCTCGGGGTTCGCTCGCCAGGATGCTTGAACGGAAGGGGCCGCGCGGGTAGCAATCGGTTGCGAAACGGGTTTCGATCCGCAGGCCGGTCTTGGGGTCCGACGTGCAACCCATTGACAGGACGAAGCCGGAGGGGTGGCCGAGTGGTTTAAGGCACCGGTCTTGAAAACCGGCGTGGGTGCAAGCTCACCGTGGGTTCGAATCCCACCCCCTCCGCCATAAAAGCGCAGTTTTCTTGGGATTTTTTCGTCATCCTGGCGGCATCCCCTTAACTATCCCCTTTATCGAAGCGCGAACGCCAGCGAACGGTCGCCCCTGCCCCATATCCGCGCGAGTATCCGCGCCTGCGCGTACTGGTCGGGAAACTGCCCGCGCCCGCCCGGCGCTGGCGACCAGTCAGTTGCCTAAACCGCAGCGGCTATAGGGTTTTGATCGGCATGCTCGCACGCCTGCCGCGCTCCCTTTTTAGGGGGCGGCATAATTCGCCGCCTTTCGCGCTCCAGCATTGGAACCTATAGGTCTTGCTCGTACGGATCAGTCCATGCCCATGCCGGAGCTGCCGGTAGCCGGACCGAGTTCCACACCGATATCGACGTGATGGATATCGAAGGCCCGTACCCTTCTGCATCGAGCTTCTTCAACGCACCCGCTGCGAAAGCGGGATCAGTCGCGTCGGTTCTGAAGTGCATATGAAGGAATTGGTGCCCGGATAGAGCCGCGTTCCTAATCGATTCCACTAGGTGATTGCGGGTCGAACGGTTGCTATCCAGCGCAAAGCATTTCAACATGAGAGGCCGTAGCCAACGTGGCCGTTTGGCGTCAGCGGTGTACGGTTCGAAGTGGGTGAGGTGGCAGCGACCCACTCCCTCGGATCCAAAAAGTTCATCTACAAATTCGACTGAGGCAAAGACCCTTCGGTCAAATGCACCGTCTTCATGCACGACCCCACGCGCCTTGAATTCTTCAAAGGTAGGGTTGTGCTCATCCTCGGTCGAGAGTTGGTGGCCGAACGCGAGATGGGCGAGGGCCAGTGAGAATTGACCCCGGCTATAGACCTTGTCGACGAGCCGCTCGTATCTGCCGCGCGCAAAGGCTTCGGACTCCGCCGTCTTCCCCTTTGATTTCCTCCAGAACATTGCATCCTCTCCCCTAGGATCGAACCGGCATAGTTGACGCCCTCACTGTTTTCCCGCTGTTAGCAGCGGCTGCCGCCTCCCTCAGTGCGGCTGTTCTCAGCCTACATCAGCCCCCTTGTTCTGAAGGCCCTAGAGAGCCCCCTGGCTTGGTTATAAAGGCGGTTCTATGGTGGAACGAGGAAGCCCCCGGAAAGGCCCGTGACGGGTTCTGGAATGGAACCGTCAGCCATCCCTCGGTTCTGTAGCGGTACCGTCAGCGCGCCCCATCGTTCCGCCTGAGAACCGATTTCTGTTTTTCCGTTCCACCGCAGAACCGAGAGAGCCGGCCCGCGAGGGTGGCGATGATGCCTGCCACCGCTTCCAATCGTTCGTCGCCATCGAGCCGTTGACGCCTCGGTCGGTGACCGCGTACTCGGTGGCGAGCCGCCCGTACCACTGGCCCGGCTTCACGACCCGGACGAACCCGCGCTCGACCAGTTCGGCCAGCGCCCGCGCAACCGTTGCCTTGCCCAGCCCGAGCAGCCGGGCGCCCTCATCCATCGAGAGCGAGAGCTTGCCGTTGTTGCCGCCATCGTACCGGCAGCGCAATTCCACCCAGACCTTTACGGCCGCCCCCGAGAGCGAGCGCCAGGCATCCGACCGCGCCATCGGGTAGGGGAGCGGGGCGAATTGCTCGCCCGCGCTCCGCCCGTTGGGCAGCGCCTTCCGGCTACGCTGCTTCTTCATCATCGAGCAGGCCCTGGCGCCGCGCTTCCTGCTCGGCATCGGCAACCGCCTTCGCCAGCGCCGGCAGCAGTGCCGCCTTGCAGGTAAGTCCCTTCCGCGTCGGCTGCGGATCTACCCCGCCGCCCGGATCGGCGAAGGTGCGGATATCCACTAGCCGATGGCCTTTGTAGGTCGTCAGGCTGACGCGGATCGATTCTCGCGCGTTTCTGGCGATGGTCGCGACGATGGTGTCTGTCATGCCGGCACCATCGCGCTGCTCTCCACGACGCGCAGACGCGACCGCAGCACGTACCGAGCATGGCGACCAGGGAATGGCCCCTGGTGCGGTTCATGCACCGTCTCGATGGCGAGCCCAAGCTGGCGCAGATTGAACACGTAGCCCGACCAGCGCGGGCCAGGATGATCGATCGGCGTACAACCCGCCTCGCCTGCCTGGATCAGTTCCAGCAGCGCCCAGGCGTCCCGCCCATCGGCGCGGAGACGCATCGGCGGATCGGCGTCGAGGATGTCGGTGATGATGTAGGCGCGCCTCATCGGCCAACCTCCCCGAACAGTTCCGCCGCCGTGACCGATGCCACAATCGGCATCAGGCCGAAGCGCCGTGCGAGCCGACGCGCGGGCCAGGACATGCGGTCGCGCCGGTCCTGTTCGGCGCGCCATTGGAATAGGTCGAGTTGAAGGCTCGCGCTGGCGCGCGGCCCCGCCTTCCGGTAATTCATGGGTGCTTTCCATCGAGTAGTTGCTGAAGCCTCCGCCGGTGACACGGCGGAGGTTTCGTCTTTTCAGGCTGCCTCGCCGCGCTTGGGCAGGCGTTCGGCGAGCGCCGCGATGCTGGCGGTATCGACCAGCGTGCGGTTGCCCAGGCGCCGGGCTTCAAGGTCGCCGGCCGTGAGCAGTTCATAGAACTTGGTCAGGCCGATTCCGAGGATGCGCGCAGCCTCACGCGGGGACACGAATAGCGGCGTGCCGGTGTCGCGCAGCCGCTGGAATGCAGAACTTGTCACGGGGTGCTCCGTTCTGTGGCGATGCCCCACGTTTTCGTGGCGCAACGGAGCCCCTATTTGCTATCGCGCTCGGCGCCTGTCGCCTGACATGAAATCAGGCCCCCTTGTCACCCCTGCCTTTGTCTGCCTTGCGCTTACCTGCGCGCCTAGAAATTGCCGGCGCAGTGCGGCCTGCTTCTCTGTGACGAGCGCCTGCCTTTCGCATTCCCTCCGATAGGCGTTGGCCGTGCTCCGCATCGCTGGCGTTGGGGTAAAAATCTCGGGGTGTCACCCACGGCAAGCGCTGTAGCCACCTGAGTACGGTTCGCTCATGCGCGCCGAACTCTTCTTCGACAGTTTTCACCGGCCGGGCGTCGTCGATTAGACCCTCTCGGGCGGCGCGTATGTAAGCGACCGCAATCCCTTTGTCCGTGTTTTCTTGTGGCCCCGGTTCAGGTCGGCCTCTGCTCTGTGTCAGTTGGCGGATAGGCTCGGGCAACTGCCCGGCAACGATGTAGTCGATCTGGTTTGCGATGAGGTGGGCCAGCTGTATCGGCAGGCTCTCAGATGGGCCATTCTTCTCCACCCAGTTCGCGGGACGGCAATAGGCTCTCAGCACCCCACTGGCCGTGGCGAAGGCATGTCGAACTAGCGTCTCAGACGGCTGGTTGCCTTTGGCTAACTCAGCGTCCCATGCGACAGCAGCTTTTCTCCACCACTCCCACGCATCGGCGACTGTGTATGGCTCAAGGGGTCCATCGATTTTGGAAGGCATCTCGCCCCGCATGGCGCCCGCAGTTGTTCGCGATGGGGCAGCGGGTGCGGTTCCCGCGTTCGGCTGGCCGGCCTAGCCCCACCACGATGATGCTATCACGCTGGCGACGTTGCGTGCCCCGCCCGCGCCCGACGCTCCGCCAGACCCGCCACGGGCGCGACCTTGGACGCGCCGAACGTTGCCCAGTCGTCCATCAGCTTCCGCCTTTTGGTGAACAGGTCGCCGCGCGCATAGCTCTGTTCGACTTTGTCCCCGACGCGATGGGCCAGCGCCGTCTCGACAACCTCGCGGGCGTGAGGCGTCGTCTCTCCTGCCCAGTCGCGAAAAGTGCTGCGGAAGCCATGCGCCGTCAGGTCGTCGCGCCCCATGCGCCGGAGCAGCATGAGCAGCGCCATCGTGCTGAGGGGCTTCCCTTCCTTCCGGCTGGGGAACACATAGCCGTCATCACTGCGACGGAACGGCAGGACCGATTTGAGCAGCGCCACGGCTGCGCCAGAGAGCGGTATACGATGTTCCCGGCCCGCCTTCATCCGTTCGGCCGGCACCGTCCACACGGCGCTCTCTAGGTCGATTTCGGGCCAGCGGGCGAACAGGGTTTCGCTGGTGCGCGTGGCGCAGAGGATGGTTAGTTCCAGCGCCCGCGCCGACAGCCCTTCCTGCGCCCGCAGTGCCGCCATGAAGTCGGGGATGTCCTGCCACGGCAGAGCGGCATGATGCACCACGGCATTGGTCCGGCTGCGCTTCGGGAACACCTTGTCCAGATGGCCGCGCCACCGCGCCGGGTTCTCGCCTTCCCGCCATCCCTGGACCTTGGCGTAGTCCAGCACCGCCTCGATGCGCCCGCGCAGCCGGGATGCCGTCTCGGTCTTGTCGTGCCAGATGGGCGTGAGCGCCGCCGTGACATGCTCGGTGCGGATGCTTCCCACCGGCAGCGCGCCCAGGTGCGGCCCGGCATAGACCCGCAGAGTCATTTCCCACTGCGAACGATGCTTGGCGTTCCGCCAGCCCTTGTCATGCGCCCCGGTGTAGAGCTTCGCCGCCTGATCGAAGGTGACGGCCGCCCGTGCTGCTTCCTGCTCGGCTGCTGCCTTCGCCTTCTTGGTCGCCTCGCGCGCGTCCAGCGGATCAATGCCGGCTTTCAGCTGCCGCTTAAGGTCGCCCGCAGCATCACGCGCATGGGCCAAGGATACCGCCCCGGTCCCCGCCGCCGCACCCAGGCCCATCTCGCGCATCTTCCGGCCGATGGTGTAGCGGAACAGCCAGAACCGCGCCTCCGCGCTCCGCACGAGCAGATAGAGCCCGCCGCCGTCGCCATACCGGCCGGGCTTGGCCGTCTTGACCTTCGCCGCCGTCAGACCCGCCGCCTTCCGAGGCATCTATCGTCCCCTAATTTAGACAATCCGTCCCCTAAATATATGCGCGAACGGAGACGGACGCCAGCGAAGGCGCGCGACGGGATTTCGCTGAAATCCTTTGATTAAATGCTGATTTTTTATTGGGGCGGCGGTGTCAGGCGAAGGCTGGCAAATCGCTAAATGGCGGACACCCCCTCCGCCACCGCCTTATCGCGGGATCAACGCTGCAACCTTTGCCGAAGCCACCGGCGCGCGGAACCGGCCGCCCGCAACGGCGTTCCCGGAAGGCTGAGGGCACCTATTTGGGCGCCCGGCCGGATCTCCGAGGTCGAAGCGAAGTGCGGGACATGTCCATGCGTACAGTTGCGGCCAGCCTGGTCTTGCTGATCCTCTCCACCTTCGTCGCGGTGACCGAGATCGCGGGTGGCAGCGGGCCTGCCGCGGCGGTGGCCAAAGTCACCGCCGCGGCAGGCCCCGGATCCACCGGCGGGCCCTGGGCGGGGAAGGAAGCCCAGTTCCTTCGGCGCTGACCCATGCACCACAGCCGCCTCGCCACGATCGTGATCGATTGCCAGACGGGCGATATCGACACCGCCGCGCGGTTCTGGGCTGAGGCGCTGGGATCGGCGGCGCATTCGCTGCCTGATCCCTCGGAGGCGGCATACCGGCGCATCGCCATGGAAGACAGTCAGCCCACGGTCCTGGTCCAGGCCGTATCGCATTCCAGCCGGGTGCATTTGGATATCGAAACGGATGACATAGACGCTGAAGTCGCACGGCTGGAACAGCTCGGCGCGCGCCGCATCGCCCAGGTGAAGCACTGGTGAGTCATGGAAGCGCCGACGGGTCAGCGCTTCTGCGTCGTCCGCCCCCAGCGCAGCGACTTTCCGTCAGGCGCCACGGCCTGGCCTTGATGGAAAAGCCGCACAGCGGTAGCGGCCACCCGTTCCCCGCGCCCAAGGCGCGGACCCGCCCGTTTAGTTGCTGGTCATCCTCGGGCAACCATGTCTGCCGGCAGTCAGCGCAGATTCCTGCTGGGGACGATCAGGTACTTCTCGCCGGTGGCGCGCTTGTTGTAGGCGGCGATTATCTCCGGCTTCAGCGCCTCGACGAGGGAGATCTCGGCAGTGTAGTGGCTGGCGAATGTGGTCTTCAGCTCGGCCATCACCCGCTCGCGCAGCTTCTGGGCGGCTTCGGGCCCGATCTTGACCAGGAAGTAGGTCAGCAGCCAGCCGCCGACCCCCCAGGCCATACCCGCGCGGCGTTCGATCTCGACCGACCGGGTGTCGAGGCTGCCGTAGATGTAAACCTGCTTGTGCGTGGTGGAGCCGTAGCGGCTGTAGCTCGTGGCGGTGCGGTTGGCGGCCACTTCCATCGCATTCAGGATCTGTCCGGCGAGCTTGCCGCCACCAATGGCATCGAAGGCGATGGTGGCACCCGTCTGCACCAAGGCCTCGGTCAGGTTCTCGACGAAGGTCGGGGCGCTGCTGTCGACCACATGCACGGCGCCGATATCGCGCAGAAGCTTTGCCTGGCCGGCGCTGCGGACGACGTTGACGAGGCCGATCCCGTCCTTCAGGCAGATCTTGTTCAGCATCTGCCCGAGGTTGGAGGCGGCGGCGGTATGCACCAGGGCCTTGTGCCCCTCCATCCGCATGGTCTCGGTCATGCCGAGGGCGGTCAGCGGGTTGACGAAGCAGGAGGCGCCGTCGGCCGCCGTCGCGCCTTCGGGTAGGACCATGCAATCGGCCGCCTTCATCAGGCGGTACTGCGCATACATGGCGCCGCCCAGCATGGCGACCGTCTTGCCGAGCAGCTTCTCCGCCCCGGCGCCCGCCTTGATCACCACGCCGGCGCCTTCGTTGCCGACCGGCATCGATTGGTCCAGCCGCGCCGCGATGCCCTTCAGAAGGTGCTGGGGAACGGTGGCGGTGACGGTGGGACTGTCGGCCGTGCCTCCCGCCCTTGCAGTCGACATATCGGCCGGGCCGAGCAGCAGACCGAGGTCGGAGGGATTGATCGGCGAGGCATCGACACGGACCAGCACATCGCCCGCGGCCGGTTCGGGCACGTCAACCCTGGCAAGCGAGAGTTCGAGCTCGCCGGCAGCGCTGATTCGCGAGCGGAGCTGCAGCCCCTGATTCCCGACGTTCATTCTGATCCCCCCTCATGCACGATGTGTCGGCGGGAAACATGGGGCTTGCGATGGGCTTGTCAATGCGACCGGCGCAAGCCCCATGAGGCCGCGGAACCGCTCTTAGTCCCGATAAGGCATATCGCCCAGATAGTCCTTCTTGCCCACGGCCACGCCGTTGTGCCGCAGGATCGCGTAGGCGGTGGTGATGTGGAAGTAGAAATTCGGAATCACATGCTGGATCAGAAATTCCTCTCCCGACAGGGACTTTCCCTTCCAGCGCGGCTGGGTGATCCGACGCTCGGTCGCGGAGAAATCACTTGCGGTGAATGATTTCAGGTAAGTCACCACGCTTGCGATGCGGGCTTCGAGTTCGGCCAGGGTCTGCTCGTCATCCGCGTGCACGGGGGCGGCGTCTTCCTTGCCGGCAAGGCGCGCGGCGCCGAGCTTTGCCGTGTCGCAGGCGGTGCGGATCTGGAAGGTGAGATCGAGCTGGTCGGGGGCGAGGCGCGAGCGCAACAGGATGCCGGTGTCGAACTTGCGCTCCTCGGCGGAAGCCGCTGCCTTGCGGAGGATGGCGGCGAGATTGCCCAGCATCTTCGAGAACTGGGTCACGACGGTCTGATGGATCATGGGAATTCCTGGGGTGGGTGTCGGCGGCAGGCCGCTTGGCCGCACCTTCGGGCAGATGCGGGGGCACTGCAAGGGCAACGCGCCGGCGCCCGCTCAGGAGAGTGGCGGCGTCCGCAGGCCGAGGTAGACACAGGCCGCAGCCGCGAGGATCAGCACGGTGGCAGTCGCCCCCACCCCGGCAACCCGAAAGGCGAAGGTCTCGTTCGCCTGCGACATGCCGAAGGCATGCAACAAGCGGCCGAGGAGCAACAGACCGCCCAGACCGTGCAGCAGCAGCGCATCGACACGCAGGTTCTCGGCGAGCCCGAGCAGGATCAGCGCCAGCGGAACATACTCGGCGAAATTCGCCTGCACCCGCATCCGCCGCAGCATCAGTGCCTGGCCACCGTCACCGATCGGCACCCGGCTGGAGCGCCGCAAGGCGATGACACGAAGCGACAGAACCATGAAGAGCGCGGTCAGCAGACCCGCGTAGAGTGCCGTGATCGGCATCGATACTATCCCCTGACGAGCGGCCGGCCGGTCCGATCCGGCCGTTCACCATCAGACGATGCCGGCGCGGCTTTGGATCACCGATCGCGCCGTCACAAATCCGCGACCGGCACCGGGCCGGCGACGAGGGAGAAGGCCGACGTGAGCATTTTCGAAGAACTGGGCATTCCAACAATCATCAATGCGAAAGGCACGTCGACGCGGGTGTCCGGCGGCATCCTGTCGGCTGAGGTCGCCGAGGCGATGCGCGAGGCAACCCAGGCCTGCGTCGACATGCCGGTGCTGCAGGGTCGTGCCAGCACGATCATTGCCGAAGTGACCGGGGCCGAAGCCGGTATCGTCACCTCCGGCGCCGCCGCCGGCCTGCTGCTCGGCACCGCTGCGTGCATCGCGGGCCTCGACCCATCCCTGATGAACCGGCTGCCGGATACGGGCGGGATGAAGGACGAGGTCGTGGTGGTGCGCAGCCAGCGCAATTTCTATGACCATGCGGTGCGTCAGGCCGGTGTGCGCCTGGTGGAAGTCGGCATCGCCGACCGCTTCGCCGGTTCGGGCGTGCGCGACGCCGAGGCGTGGGAGATCGCCGATGCGATCAACGCGCGGACGGCCTGTGTTCTCTATGTGGCGACCCCGCATTCCGAACCTTCGCTGCCGGAAGTGGTGGCGGCGGCACATGGCAAAGGCGTGCCGGTGCTGGTGGATGCGGCGGCCCAACTGCCGCCGGTGGGCAATCTCAGGCGCTTCATCGCCGAAGGGGCAGACCTCGTCGCCTTTTCCGGCGGCAAGGCGATACTGGGGCCACAGGCGAGCGGCATCCTGGCCGGCCGGCGCGACCTGATCCAGTCGGCGGCCCTGCAGATGCTGGACCAGGACATCTGGTTCCAGCAGTGGAGCCCGCCAGCCAACCTGTTCGACAAGCATCGCCTGAAGGGCCTGCCACAGCACGGCATCGGCCGGCCGTGCAAGGTGGGCAAGGAACAGGTGGTGGGCCTGCTGGTGGCGCTCAGGCGCTTCGTGGCGCTCGATCCGGCAAGACGCCATGCGGAATGGATCTCCCGGCTGGTCGAGGTGCGCGAAGCGTTGCGGCCGGCCAACCTTCTGCAGGTCAATCTCGTCGACAATGGACCCGACACGGTGCCGCTCCTGGAGGCGCGGCTGGACGAGAAGGCGGCCGGGATGAGCGCGCTGGAGGCAGTGATCGCCCTGCAGGACGGCGCCCCCTCCGTGCATGCCGATCCCTCTGGGGCAAAGCACGGATTGATCCGCTTCAACCCGATGGCGCTACAGGCCGGCGAAGGCCGGATCGCCGGGGAACGGCTCGCCGCCCTGCTGGCGAGCCGGGCCTGAGCATGGCAGCCTATGGCGAAGCATCAGACCCCGAAGGGCAGGAAACCATGCAGGACTACGCAGAGGCCGCGGCCGGGTTCGATTTCGCCACCGCGGTGAAGGAGGCATTGGCCGGCAATCTCTCGGCGATGAACGCCTGCGTCGAATGCTGCGACCGCCATGCCGGGAGTGATGCCGTGGCTCTCAATTGGGAGAGCCGTGACGGCGCCGGGACCTCCTTCACCTTCGCCGAACTGAAGGCACTTTCGGGCCAGTTTGCCGGGGTGCTGCGAGACCAGGGCATCGGCCCCGGCGATCGGGTCGGCGGGCTCCTGCCGCGCACGCCGGAACTTCTCGTCACCATTCTCGGCACATGGCGCGCCGGGGCCGTCTACCAGCCGCTCTTCACCGCCTTCGGACCGAAGGCAATCGAGCATCGGCTGAAGACCGCCGAAACGAAGCTGGTGGTCACCGATCCCGCAAACCGCCCGAAGCTGGACGAGATCGAGGGATGCCCGCCGATCATCCTGGCCCGGCCGCGCGGTGCGGCGTCCAGCGGGACCGATCGCGACTTCTGGACGGCGCTCGACGCGCAGACCGCCGGCTTCGCCCCGGTGATGCGGAGCGGCGAAGATCCCTTCCTGATGATGTTCACTTCCGGCACCACCGGAGCGGCGAAGCCCCTGGTCGTGCCGCTGAAGGCCATCGTTGCCTTCAAGGCCTATATGCGCGACGCCGTCGGCCTGATGCCATCCGACAAATTCTGGAACATCGCCGACCCCGGCTGGGCCTACGGGCTCTACTATGCGGTCACCGGTCCGCTGTCGCTTGGGCATGCCACGACTTTTTACGACGGTCCCTTCACGGTCGAGAGCACCTACAAGGTGATCCGCAAGCTCGGCATCACCAACCTGGCCGGCGCCCCCACCGCCTATCGCATGCTGGTTGCCGCCGGGCCGGAGGTGGCGCAGGAGATCAAGGGGTGCCTGCGGGCCGTGAGCAGCGCCGGAGAGCCGCTCAATCCCAAGGTCATCGAATGGTTCGCCGAAGCCCTCGGTGTCACCATCCACGACCACTACGGGCAGACCGAACTCGGCATGGTGCTCTGCAACCATCACGCCCTGCGGCATCCGGTTCATGTGGGTTCGGCCGGCTTCGCCGTTCCCGGGCATCGGGTCGTCGTGGTCGACGAGGCGGGCAAGGGCGAACTGCCGGCGGGAACGCCTGGCATCCTGGCGGTGGATCGGAAGCGCTCGCCGCTCTATTGGTTCAAGGGCTACTGGCAGCGCGAGACACCGGCCATCATCGGCGACTACTACCTCTCCGGCGATACGGTGGAACTGAACCAGGACGGCAGCATCAGCTTCGTCGGCCGGGCCGATGACGTCATCACCTCGGCGGGCTATCGCATCGGTCCCTTCGACGTCGAAAGCGCTCTGATCGAGCATCCGGCGGTGGTGGAGACGGCAGTGGTCGGCAAACCCGACCCGGAGCGGACCGAGATCGTGAAGGCCTTCGTCGTCCTGAAACCGGGGGAAGACCCCTCGCCCGCCTTGGCCGATGCGCTGCAGCAGCATGTCCGCCGCCGGCTCTCCGCGCATGCCTATCCGCGAGAGATCGAATTCGTCAGCGAGTTGCCGAAGACGCCGTCGGGCAAGCTGCAGCGCTTCATCCTGCGCAACCAGGAGATCGCCAAGGCCAAGGGAAACGGCTAGAGACAAAGATCTCATCACCCAAAAAAGTTCATTGGAGGACCTCGAGAATGCCTGAAGCACTGATCATCGACGCCGTTCGCACTCCGCGCGGTATCGGCAAGCTCGGCAAGGGCGCGCTGGCCGAGATTCATCCCCAGCAGCTGGGCGCCACCGTCCTGAAGGCGCTGGCCGAACGCACGGGCATCAACACGGCCGAAGTCGACGACATCATCTGGGGCACCAGTTCCCAGAACGGCCCGCAGGGCAACGACCTCGGCCGCATGTCGGCTCTCGACGCCGGCTATGACATCCGCTCCAGCGGCGTGACGCTCGACCGCTTCTGCGGCTCGGGCATCACCACGGTGAACCTCGCCGCCGCCTCCATCATGTCCGGCATGGAAGACCTCGTCGTTGCCGGCGGAACCGAGATGATGTCGATGACCGGCCGCCGCGCCGCCGATGCCGGCCCGCCGATGATGGATGCGGGCAATCTTCGCCTGCGCGCCTCGCATCCGCAGTCCCAGCAGGGCGTCTGCGCCGATGCCATTGCCACGCTGGAAGGCATTCCGCGCCGGGCGCTGGACGAGCTCGCCCTGGTCAGCCAGCAGCGGGCCGACGCCGCCATCAAGGCCGGGCATTTCAAGAAGAGCCTGGTGCCGGTCTACAAGGAAGACGGCAGCCTCGCCCTCGACCATGAGGAATTCCCCCGCCCCAGCACGACCATCGAGGGCCTGTCGGCGCTGAAGGCTTCCTTCGAGGCGATGGCCGACATCAAGCTGGACGAGAAGGGCAACACCTATCGCGGCCTGATCCTGCAGAAGCACCCCGGCCTCGACATCAAGTTCGTCCACCATGCCGGAAATTCCTCGGGCGTGGTCGACGGCTCGGCCGCCCTCCTCCTCGCTTCGCCCGACTACGCGAAGAAGCATGGCCTGAAGCCGCGCGCCCGCGTGGTCGCCACGGCGAACATGGGTGATTCGCCCACCCTGATGCTGAACGCCCCCGTCCCCGCCGCCCGCAAGGTTCTGGCCAAGGCCGGCCTCAAGGTCGAGGACATCGACCTCTGGGAGATCAACGAGGCTTTCGCCGTGGTGGCGGAGAAGTTCATCCGCGACCTGAAGCTCGACCGCGACAAGGTGAACGTGAACGGCGGCGCCATGGCGCTCGGCCATCCGATCGGCGCCACCGGTTCGATCCTGATCGGCACGCTGCTGGACGAACTCGAGCGTCGCGACCTGAAGCGGGGCCTGGTCACCATGTGCGCCGCCGGCGGCATGGCCCCGGCGATCATCATCGAACGCCTCTGATCGCTTCCCTGAAGCCGCCGCCGTTCCGGAACACCGGGACGGCGGCGTTCCTTCGGGTCAGGCGCCGCCGGCTGGCCCGTAGACCGGCGTCGGTATCCCTTCCATCCGCGCCTTCAGCTGCAGCGCCATGTAGCGCGAGAAGTGCCGCGACTGCGCCAGGTTGCCGCCGTGGAACCAGAGCGCCTCCTGCGCCGTCGGCTTCCACATGTTGCGCAGCTCCCCCTGCCAGGGTCCCGGATCCATCGCCGTCCCGGAACCGAGGCCCCAGCACGGGCCGACCTTCTCGGCCACGGCGGGCGAGATCAGCTCGGCCGCCCAGCCGTTCATCGATCCATAGCCGGTGGCATAGACCACGAGGTCGGCCGGCAGTTCGCTGCCATCCGCCAGCACCACGGCGCTCTCGGTGAGGTGGCTGATGACGGCGCCGGGCTTCAGCCCGATCTCGCCCTCGACGATGAGCTGCGAGGCGCCGACGTCGATGTAGTAGCCGGAACCCCGGCGCGCATACATCATGCCGATGCCGGTCTCGTCCTCGCCGAAGGTCAGCATGAACCCGGCACGGCGCAGGCCCTCGTAGAATTCCGCGTCCATCTCCCGCATCCGACGCACGATGGGCTTCAGGAACTGCGGCAGCACCGCATAGGGGACCGAGGCCGACATCAGGTCGGCGAGATCGGCGTCGATGCCGGACCGCACCGCCTCCTCCGAATAGAGGCTGCGGAATTTCGCCAGCGTCTCCGAACGCACCACTAGGGTCGGCGAGCGCTGCAGCATGGTCACCGAGGCGGCGCCGTGCTCCCACAGGTCGGCGGCGATGTCATGGGCGGAATTGTTCGACCCGACGACGACGCAGTTCTTGCCCGCGAAGCCTTCGCCGCCGGCATGCCGGCTGGAATGATGTTGCTTGCCTCTGAACAGGTCGGCGCCGGGATAGCGCGGGATGTTGGGAACGCCCGACATGCCGGTGGCGAGCACCAGCTGCTTGGGGCGGAGCGTGACGGGTTTGCCCTCGCGCTCCACCACCACGGTCCATTCCTTCTTCGTCTCGTCGTAGGCGGCGCTGCGGCAGGCGGTGGAAGGCCAGTAGTTCAGCTCCATCAGCTTCGTATAGGCCTCCAGCCAGTCGCCCATCTGGTCCTTCGGCGTATAGATCGGCCAATGGTCGGGAAACGGCAGGTAGGGCATGTGGTCGTACCAGACCGGGTCGTGCAGGCAGAGCGAGTTGTAGCGCTTGCGCCAGGCATCGCCCGGCCGCTCGTGGCTGTCGACGACCAGGGTCGGCACGCCGATTCGCTTCAGCCGGGCGCCGAGGCCGATGCCGCCCTGCCCGCCGCCGATGACGAGGGCGTAGGGCTGGGTTGTATGGCCGAGCGCCGCCTCTTCCTCCCGGCGCCGGTCCAGCCAGCTCCGCCGGCCCTTGATCGCCCCGTGCTGGGTGCCGATGGGCCGCGTTGCGCCGGCCTTCTCCTCGAAGCCCTTCAACTCCCGGAGCGCGGTGAACAGGATCCAGGCCTTGCCGTCCTTGAGACGCAGGTGCCCCTTGCCCCGTCCGACCGCGGTCTCGAAGCCGAACCAGCCCTGCGTGACGCCGCCTTCGCTACTGGCCGGGTCCTCGGCCCGCCAGCCGCCGGGCGCAACGCGACCGAGCGTTTCCTCCAGCATGGCGCCGATCGCCCCCTTCCCCTCGAAGGTGGCGATGTTCCAGGTGAAGGCGACGAAATCGCGCCAGTAGCTGTCGGAACCGAACAGCGCCAGCGCCGCCGGTATGTCCTTCGCCGCCAGGGCCTCGGAGAAATCGGCGAGCCAGCGCGACACCGCCTGCGACGCTTCCGAAACGCTCATCGAACCACCACCTCGCGCTGCATGGGGGATTTCCTGTTCCCGACACTCTCATTCCCGGCCACACTCCATCAAGGGCTGCCGGCGAACGGCACCCAAGCGGCCAGCGCATGGAAAGAGCCGGGAGGAAACATGAGCGAACCGGAAGCGAGCGACCTCGACGACGAGGCCGAGGAACTGATCGACGCCCTCATCTATCCCAAGCGCCGGGCCCGGCCGCGCCTCGCCGAACCGCTGCGCATGGCCGAGGAGCGGGAGGTGGAGACCCCCTTCGGGCCCGTGAAGGCCTGGCGCCTGGGCAAGGGTCCGGCGGTCATGCTGGTGCACGGCTGGGACGACGACAACTGCCTCTGGGGGCCGATGATCGAGGCCTTCATGCAGATCGGCTATGCCGTCGTGGCGCTCGACCTGCCCGGCCACGGCTTCTCCGCCGCGGAAGACCCCTCGCCCAAATCCGCCACGGCCGCGGTCATGGCCGTCGCCGAGGCCCTCGGTCCGATCGATGCCTATGTCGGGCATTCCTACGGCTGCGCCGTCGGGATCCAGGCCCTGGCGAGCGGGCTTTCGGTGAAGCGTGCCGCCTTCATCGCCACGCCGCTGCCGAAGCCCGAGCGCCGCTTCGACCGCGCGCGCCGGGTGGGCGTGCCGGAAGCGGTGATCGCCCGCGCCACCGAACTCTATGCCCGGCGCCCGGAGGCGCAGGAGCCGCGCTTCGATCACGCCGCCGCCGCGCCCGGCATGACCGCGGCGGCGCTGTTCCTGCACTCCGTCGACGACGAGCAATGTCCTGTCGCCGATGCCGAGACGCTCCGCGACCTCTGGCCGGGGGCGAAGCTGGCGCTGACCGACGGGCTCGGCCACCGCCTGATCGCGCAGGACACGGCCATGCTGCAGCGGATCGCCGCCTTCATCGACGGCCGCTGAGAAGGAGCCTTCCATGCTGGAACAGGTCATAGAACAGCGCCGCCGCGACCTCGGCGGCTTCGAGGTGGGCCGCATCCTGCCCGTCGCCGGGCGGCGCATGGTCGGCCCCTTCGTCTTCTTCGACCATATGGGGCCGGTGGACTTCCAGCCGGGCATTCCCCGCAGTGTCGACGTCCGCCCGCATCCGCATATCGGGCTGTCGACCGTCACCTATCTGTTCGACGGCGAGATCATGCATCGCGACAGCGTCGGCTCCGAACAGGCGATCCGCCCCGGCGCCGTCAACTGGATGACCGCCGGCCGCGGCATCACCCATTCCGAACGCTTCGAGAAGGCGCGGGTGGCCGGCGGGCGCATGCATGGCATCCAGGCCTGGGTCGCGCTGCCGAAGGAGGACGAGGAGATCGAGCCGTCTTTCGTCCATCACGACACCGATCGCCTGCCCGCCTTCGAGGACGGCGGGTTGTGGGGCCGCGTGCTGGCGGGCGAGGCCTTCGGCGTCAAGGCCACGGTGCCGGTCCGTTCGCCCATGCTCTACGTCCATTGCGAACTGCAGGTGGGTGCGCGACTTTCCATGCCCGCCACCTATCCCGAACGCGCGATCTATGTCGCCGCCGGCAGCGTGGAACTCGATGGCCGCGTCCACGATGCCGGACGCATGCTGGTGCTGGCGCCCGGGGTCGTGGCGAGGCTCGTCGCGCTCACGCCGGCCACGCTGATGCTGCTGGGTGGCGAGCCCGTCGGGCCACGCTTCCTCGACTGGAACTTCGTCTCCTCCTCGAAGGAACGGATCGAGCAGGCCAAGGCCGACTGGCGGGCCGGCCGCATGAAGTTGCCCGACCTCGACGACGCCGAATTCATCCCCCTGCCCGGCGAATGACGATGGATCGCACCCTCGCCTGGGCCGCGACGGCGAGTGTCGCCCTCGTATTGGCCTGGTCCGCCATCGCCCCCTACGACCGCGCCACCTGGTTCATGGAGGTACTGCCGGTCCTGCTCGCCGCCCCCGTCCTCTTCCTGACCGCCCGGCGCTTCCCGCTGACGACGCTCCTCTATGCCCTGATCTGGTTGCACTGCCTCGTCCTGATCCTGGGCGGCACCTATACCTACGCCCGGGTGCCGCTCGGCTTCTGGCTGCAGGACATCCTCGGCACCGAGCGCAATCCCTACGACAAGATCGGCCATTTCATGCAAGGGCTGGTTCCCGCGCTCCTCGCCCGCGAGATCCTGCTGCGCACCGGCCAGGTCGCGGGGCGCCGCATGGCGGGCTTCCTCGCCCTTTGCGTCGCGCTCTCGGTCAGCGCCGTCTACGAACTGCTCGAATGGTGGGCGGCACTCGCCATGGGTGAGGGCGCCGACGAATTCCTCGGCACCCAGGGCGACGAGTGGGACACGCAATCCGATATTTTTTTGGCGCTGATCGGTGCCGCCTCTGCCGTGCTGCTGCTGCGCCGGCTGCACGACCGGCAGATTGAGAAGATGAGGAAAACGCCATGACAGATATCAACAGCCCGCACACCTCGATCGCCCGCCACACGGCCAGCGCCGTCTACGTGCGTGAACGCGATCTGGTCGAAGAGCTGATCGGCAAGGTCAGCTTCACCCAGATGATGATCCTGCAGCTTCTCGGCCGGATGCCGACGCCGGCCGAGACGGCCGTGCTGGACGCCGTTCTGGTCACCATCATGGAGCACGGGCACACGCCGAGTTCGATCGTGACGCGCCTCATCTACGACAGCGCGCCGGAAGCGCTGCAATCGGCCGTGGCCGCCGGTCTCCTGGGCGTCGCCGGCACCTTCGTCGGCACCATGGAAGGCTGCGCCAAACTGATCGACGAGATCCTGGCCGACCCCGGCGGCATCGAGGCCGGCGCCACCGCCGTCGCCACCCGCATCCGCGCCGCCCGCCAGCCGCTGCCGGGTTTCGGTCACCCCTTCCACAAGCCGGACGATCCGCGCAGCCCGCGCCTGATGGCGGTGGCGGAAGCCGCCGGCGTCCCCGGCCGCCACATCGCCGCGCTCAAGGCCCTTTCGGCCGCCGTCGACAAGGCCTGGGGCCGGCATCTCACCATCAACGCCACCGGCGCCATCGCAGCGGTGCTGGGCGAAATCGGCATGCCCCAGGGGGTGATGCGCGGCATCGCCGTGATCAGCCGCGCCGCCGGCCTGGTCGGACACATCTACGAGGAGCAGCGCATTCCCACCGCCCGGCATATCTGGGATGCTGTGGGTGAAGCGGTGCCCTATCGGGCCGAGGGGAAATGAACGCGATGCTGCCGAAGAAGGAAGACCTCACCATCTGTTTCGCCCATGCGGCCTACCGGCTGCAGGACCGGATCGCGCTCCGCAAGACCGGCCTGAAGAGCTTCGAGGTGCGCAGCCGCGAGGAACTGGAGGCACGGCTGAAGGAGGCCGACGTGCTCCTGGTCTCCGGCCTGTGGCGGAACGAGCTGATCGACGTGGCACCGAAACTTCGCTTCATCCAGTCGATCAGCGCCGGTGTCGACCAGTATTCGAAGGAGAAGCTCGCCGCTGCCGGCATTCGTCTCGCCTCGGCGCAGGGCGCGAATGCCCGCGCGGTTGCCGAACACGCGATCTCCCTCGTGCTGGCCATCAGCCGCCGGCTCGGCGAGGCGCGCGACAACCAGGCCAAGCACGCCTGGCGCGGCATGATCGGCGATCTCGACCGGCGCGAGGATGAACTCGACGGCAAGACCATGCTGATCGTCGGCCAGGGCCGTATCGGCGGCCGGCTGGCACAGATCGCCAAGGCCTTCGACATGAAGGTGATCGGCATCCGCCGCGACGCGCAGGCGGACAAGGGTGCTGCCGATGCCGTGCATCCCTATGCCGATCTCGACCGGCTGATCCCGCAGGCGGACTATGTGGCGCTGACCTGCGCGCTGACACCGGAAACCGAAGGCCTGATCGGGGCAAAGCAGCTCGGCCTGATGAAGCCCTCGGCCGCGCTCGTCAACGTCGCCCGCGGCAAGGTGGTGGACGAGACGGCGCTGGCGGAAACCATGAAGGCGGGCCGCATCTACGGCGCCGGCATCGATGTCACGCGCGAGGAGCCGCTGCCGGCGGCCTCCCCGCTCTGGGATCTGCCCAACGTCTTCATCACCCCGCATACCGGCGGCGAGACGCGGGCCTACGAGGACAACGTCCTCGACCTGCTGTTGGAAAACCTGGGCCGGCTCTGGCGTGGCGAAACGGCCCTGAAGAACCAGATCGTCTGATCGCGGATCATACCGCGGGTCACACCACCGGCTTCATCTGCGACAGCGCGCCGGCGCCGTGCGGCGACAGCGGCCGGCCGAGCGGCGCGCCGCTGCCAGCCTTCTTTTCGAAGGGCAGCGGCACCAGTTCGGGGATCGGGCAGGCATAGGGCTTCCCTCCCGTCCGCTCCACCCACTCGGCCCGTGCCGCCTCGATCAGCTTCGGGTCGCTGAAGGCGTCGATAGCGGTGGCGGCCATGGCCTTGGCGGCATGCACCATGCCCTTGTGGGCGGCGGCATTCTTGCCCTGTGCCACCAGCTGCCAGGAATGACCCGGCGTGCCGATGGCAAAGCACGCGCCCCAGGCCTGCACCGTCGGCGTGACCCAGGACACGTCGCCGACATCGGTCGATCCAGGCAGGTCGAAGGGAGTCCCGTCGAAGGGCAGCACGTCCTGGTGCAGCGGATGCGGATAGCCCGGCGGCATGTGCACCAGGCGGAGTGAAGCGGCGACATCCGCCGGCGTGATCGCATTGCCGCGCAACTCGATGGCGAGCGCCTTGTCCGCCTCCACGAAGGGGGTCGGCCCCAGCTTCAACGCATTCTGGTACAGCGCCATCTCGAGCGCGGTATTGGGCAGTACTTCCGAACAGGCCTTGTCGAAATCGACCACCGCCTGGGTCTCGGTCATCAGCGCCGCGCCTTCCGCGATCTTCTTCACCCGCTCGAACAGTTCCATGGCGCCGGCCACGGTGGTGGCGCGGACCAGATACAGCACCTCCGCCTTCGCCTGCACCACGTTGGGCGAGATGCCGCCGGTGTCGGTGACGGCATAGTGGATGCGCGCGTCCGACGGCATGTGCTCGCGCATGTAGTTGACGCCGACATTCATCAGTTCCACCGCATCGAGCGCGCTCCGCCCCAGATGCGGCGCGGAGGCGGCATGCGTCGCCCGCCCGGTGAAGCGGAAATAGGCCTGTACGTTCGCCAGCGACTTCACCGACATGGTCCCGAAATAGGCGCCGGGGTGCCAGGTGACGGCCATGTCGAGATCGGCGAAGAGCCCGGCCCGCGCCATGAAGGTCTTGCCTGATCCCCCCTCTTCCGCCGGACAGCCGTAATAGCGCACCCGCCCCGGCATCCCGTTCCGGGCGAGGTACTTCCGCACCGCCACGGCTGCCAGCATGGCCCCGGTGCCGAGCAGGTTGTGGCCGCAGCCCTGCCCGTTCGCCCCGCCGGCATCCGCGCGCCGGGCAATGTTCGCCTGCTGGCTCAGGCCCGACAGCGCATCGTATTCACCGAGGAAGCCGATCAGCGGACCGCCCTCGCCCGCTTCGGCCATGAAGGCGGTCGGAATGCCGGCGACGTTCCTGGTGATGCGGAAACCCTCCTTCTCCAGTTGCTCGGTCTGCGCGGCGACCGCCCCGTGCTCCTGGTAGCGCAGCTCGGCCAACTCCCAGATCCGGTCGGAAAGGTCGAGATAGGTGGCGGACTCGGCATCGATGAGCGCCGCGAGGCGGGCGATATCTTGCATGACACATGTTCCGGTGAATGGACGAACAGACAGCCTAGCCCGAACCACCCCCGAAGATCGATGGCCGAGCAGCGCCGTGGAACACGACGGCGGTGGCGCGTGTTTGAACGTCCATGCCAGACCGGCCCGAAGCCGCGCCCGACCCCGACAGCCGCCGCACCGCCCGTGCCCTGAAGCAGGCCGGGTTGACCCTCGTCCAGGCGGAAGACCTCACCATCACCCGACGCCGATCCGGAAAGGGCTTCTGCTATTTCGATGCCCAGGGACGGCGCATCAGGAGTTCGACGGCGCTTCGCCGCATTCGTTCGCTCGCGATACCGCCCGCCTACGAGGATGTCCGTATCGCCGCCGATCCGACCGCCCATCTGCAGGCGATCGGCCGTGACGAGGCCGGCCGCAGCCAGCACCGCTACCACCCTGATTGGGATGCCGTGCGCGAGGATCGGAAGGCCGCCCGCCTCGCCCGCCTGATCGATGCGCTGCCGCGCATCCGTGCCGCCGTCCGCCGCGACATGACCTCGCGCAGCCTCGACAGGCAGAAGGCCGTGGCTTGTGCCGTCGCCATGATCGATGCCGGACATATTCGCGTCGGCAACGAATGCTATGCCCGCGCCAATGGCAGTCACGGCGCCGCCACGCTCCTGAAGCGTCACGTCGATGTGCGCGGTCCCCGGCTGGAACTGAACTTCACCGGCAAGGGGGCGAAATCCATCTCCTGCAGCATCGAGGATCCCGGCCTCGCGCGCGCGGTGAAGCGGATCAGGCGCCTCCCCGGCCGCCGGCTGCTCCGCTTCACCGACGCGGACGGCGGCTCGCACCCCATCCGCTCCGCCGATATCAACGCCTATCTGCGCCAGGTCTCGGGCGTCCCCGTCACCGCCAAGGATCTCCGCACGCTCGCCGCCAGCGCCAGCGCAGCCGAACAGCTGGCCGGCATAGAACCCGCCACCACCGACAGTGGCCGGCGCCGCCAGCTCGCCGCCGTCATGCGCGCCGTCTCGGAACAGCTTTCCAACACGCCCGCTGTGGTTCGCAAGAGCTATGTCCATGCCGTCGTGGTCCAGGCCTTCACCACCGGTGCGCTCAGCCGGACCTACGAAAGGACGAGAGCAGGCCATCACGTCCGCCGCATCGAACGCACGTTGGGCGCTCTCGTCGGCCGCCTCCTGCACTGAGGTTGCCAAGGCGGGCCATGCCGCCCGAAGATGCGGCTTGCCCTTCGATCCGGAGCTCCGGCCGCATGATCCTGGCCCTCGATCATCTCTCCCTCGCCGCCACCGATCCGGCCGCCGCGGCGGCCGTCTACCGCGGCTTCCTCGGTGTGGGCCCTCACGCCGGCAACCGCTTCCAACTCGCCAATATGGTGATCGCCCTCGTTCCGGCGGCGGACGGCACAGCCCCGGGGCTCGCCGCCGCTTGCTTCGCCGTTGCCGATCTCGACCGCGCGACCGCGCTGCTGCGGCGCCGCGGCTTGTCGCCCGCTGAGGACAATCTCGACGGTCGGCCAGCCGTGACGGTGGAAATCCAAGGCCTGACGCTGCGCTTCCTGGCGCATGGCAACGCACGCGAGCCAGCACCTCCCGGCAAAGCCGGCGCTGTCACCGGTCTCGACCATGTCGTCGTCCGCACCGCCAACCCCGACCGCGCCATCGCCCTCTTCGCCGGCCGGCTCGGCCTCGACCTGCGCCTCGACCGCACCTTCGCCGATTGGGGTACGCGCCTCCTCTTCTTCCGCTGCGGCGACCTCGTGATCGAAGTCGCCCACGACCTCAAGGCTGGAACCAGCGACAATCCCGACAGCCTCTGGGGCCTTTCCTGGCGCACGGACGATCTGCAAGCGGCGCATGCGAGGCTCGCCCGGGACGGCACGAACCTGTCGGCGATCCGCACCGGCCGCCGGCCCGGCACCCGCGTCTTCACGGCACGCGGGCCGGGACTGATCGTGCCGAGCCTCGTGCTCGGTATCGATCCGAAGGAAAAGCCCGGCGCCGCGTAGGCCGGCCGGGGCCGCAACCCCGGCGCACTGCATCGCTGCTCGGACAGCGGTCGAGGGAACCATCTCCGGCGAGCATCCGTTACTCGTGCATCCCGCACTGCAGCAAACGGAGCTTCTCATGTCCGGCATCCAGGATGCGCGCATTCTCATCATCGCAACCCACGGGGTTGAACAATCCGAGCTGACCACGCCGCGCGATGCCTTGCGCAAGGCCGGTGCCAAGGTCGATGTCGCCTCGCTCGACGGCAAGCCGATCCGGGGTTGGGACAAGGACGACTGGGGCAAGCGGATCGATGCCGATCTGAAGATCGCCGACGCGGCGCCGGCCGCCTATGGCGCCCTCGTGCTTCCGGGCGGGCAGATCAACCCCGACGTATTGCGTGCAGATGCCGATGCGATGCGGATCGTCCATTCCTTCCTCGACACCGGCAAGATCGTCGCCGCCATCTGCCATGGACCTTGGCTGCTGGTGGAGGCCGATGCGGTGCGCGGCCGGAAGATGACCTCTTACAAGTCGATCCGCAAAGACCTGGAAAATGCCGGGGCCGAGTGGCTCGACCGCGAGGTTGTCGCCGATGGCGGCATCATTACCAGCCGCTCGCCCGAGGATCTGCCGGCCTTCGTCGGGAAGATCATCGAAGAGGTAGAAGAAGGCCGGCACCGCCGCTCGCAGGCCGCCTGACTGCCAGGCGCCATACGTTCGCCGGTGGCGGATGGCCCCTCGAATGAGGCAGGATCGACGGCATCCAAGAGGGAGGCCCGATCTTGCACGGCAAGCGTCCGACGATCTCATCGCTGAACGGCGTGGTGGCGGCGGCGCATCCGCTGGCGGCGGCAGCGGGTGCGCGCATCCTGTCGGCGGGCGGCAACGCCTTCGATGCCGCGGCCGCGACCGCCGCGGCGCTCAACGTGGTCGAGCCCTATATGTCCGGCATGGCCGGCCAGGGCCTCGCCACCTGCTGGATCGCCGCCGAGCAGCGCGTGCGCTGCCTCGATTTCCTCCCCGCCATCCCCGAGGCGTTTCCGGTGGAACGCTTCAAGCGCCGCGAAGACGTGCATCGCGGCGCCCTGGCGGTGGGTGCGCCGGGCAATCTCGCCGGCTGGTGCGAGTTGATCCGCGCCCATGGCAGAAAATCCCTCGCCGACGTATTCGCCCCCGCCATCTCGCTGGCGCGTGACGGCTATCCGCTGATCGATTTCAATGTCGAGGAGATCAACGGCGTCAGCGCGGAATATCGCGCGCATCCGGCGCTCTATCCGGCCTGGGCCGGGACCTACACGGGCGGGTCCGGCCGCGTCGCCGCCGGCTGGGTGCTGAAGCAGCCCGATCTCGCGGCGACTTTCGAGGCGCTGGCGGCCGAGGGTCCGGGCCTCGTCTATGGCGGCCGGATAGGACGCGCCATCGTCGACCACCTGGCCTCGCTCGGCGGCGTTCTGACCATGCGCGATCTCGAAGCCGTGCGCCCGGTCTGGAAGGACCCGCTCGGCGTCTCCTATCGCGGGCTCACGGTGAACGTGCCGCCACCGCCCTGCGAGGGATTCCAGTATCTGCTCACGCTGCGCATCCTCGACGGTTTCGACCTCGGCCGGATGGAGCGGAACGGCGCCGAGCATGTCGACACGGTGCTTCGTGCCGTCCGCCTCGCCGCCGGGGTGCGCATCGCCAACAACCAGCCCTCGGCGGAGGTGCTGCACCGGCTGCTGGGCGATGAGCACGTCGCGCAGTTGCGGACCCGCGTCGCCGACGGCAAACCCCTCCAGGGTCCGGCCGAGCAGTGGACACCGCCGCCGGCAGGGCTCGATACCGAAGGTCACACGACCTCCCTTTCGATCGTCGATCGCGACGGCAACGTCGTCTGCCTGACCCAGAGCCTGGGCGGCGTCTTCGGTTCCGGCGTGGTCGTGCCCGGCACCGGCATCTGCCTGAACAACTTCCTGTTCTGGACCGACGTCAATCCTCAGAGCCCGAACCGCTCGCGCCCCGGCGGACTGATGCCGAACTGCATGGCGCCCAGCATCTCGACACGCGACGGCATGCCCCTGCTGGCCCTCGGCACCCCGGGTAGCTACGGCATCCTGCAGACGCAGGCGCAGGCGCTGATCCAGCACATCGATTTCGGCCTGCCGCTGCAGGACGCGATCGAGGCGCCGCGCGGACGGCTGATGGACGGGCGGGTCGCCGTAATGGAGACCCGCCTCGCCGACGAGGTGCTGGCCGAACTCGGCCGGCTCGGCCACGAGGTCGAGCGGGCGGGCGACTGGACCATGCGCGTCGGCGGCATCCAGGCGGTCGCCATCGATCCGGCGAGCGGGGCCAGGACAGGTGCCTGTGACCCGCGCCGCGACGGCTATGTCGTGGCGATCTGACCATGCCGACCTTCCGCGCTTATTTCCGCAATGCCCGGGGCCAGTTCGGAGTGCCCGAACTCTTCGTCGCCGATACCGACCAGGAAGCGGTCGGGATGGCCTCCCGGCGGCTCGACACCGGCGGCAGCCTCGAACTGTGGGACGGCGATCGGCTGGTCGCGCGGATCGACAAGGGCGCCGCGCCGGCGGCGGACGCCTGACATCCTGGCCCGCAAACGTGGTCATGGTGAAGGTCGGGCGAATGCTGGCCGACGCCATGGTCACCGAACTGCAATCTGCGCCTGCTGTATAGTGGCGCTCCCACAGCATCGCGTCGGGGAAAGTCATGGCGGAATCCGCCCTCAAGGTCCACGAAACCCCTGCAATTGAAGAGACTTTCCTCGGCTTCGCGGTCAAGGACCGCTTCATCAACCGGGAACTGTCGTGGCTCGCCTTCAACAAGCGGGTGATGGAGGAGGCCTACAATCCCGGGCACCCCATTCTTGAGAGATTGCGCTTTCTTTCCATCTCCGCCAACAATCTAGATGAGTTCTTCATGGTGCGGGTCGCCGGTCTCTGGGGCCAGGTCCGCGCCGGTATTCAAATGACCAGTCCCGACGGATTGACACCGACGCAGCAGCTCGACTTGATCAATGCTGCAGCAGGAGAGTTGATGATACAGCAGCAGCGCTGCTGGAGCATGCTTCTACATGAACTCAGGCTCGCAGGTATTTCGGTCGCTCAGCCGGACGACCTGACCCCGGCCGACCGGGACTGGCTGGAAACCTTCTTCCTCGAGCGTGTCTTTCCCGTCCTCACCCCCTTAGCCATTGATCCGGCTCATCCTTTTCCCTTCATTCCCAATCTCGGCTTTGCCATGGTGCTGCAGCTTCGACGGGTGCGGGACGGCCGGCCGATGAATGCGCTGCTGCCCTTGCCCAGCCAGGTCGGCCGTTTTTTCCGCCTTCCCGGCGCCGAAATCCGCTTCCTGGCGCTGGAAACCCTGGTCGAACTCTTCATGCCCCGCCTCTTTCCGGGCTATGCCGCCGTGGGCCGGGGCATCTTCCGCGTCACCCGCGACAGCGACATCGAGATCGAGGAGGAAGCCGAGGATCTGGTCCGCTTCTTCGAAACCGCGTTGAAGCGCCGTCGGCGGGGTTCCGTGATCCGGCTCAAGATCGACGCCTCGATGCCCGAGGACCTGCGCCGCTTCGTCATGGACGAGCTCGAGGTGGAGCCCTCGAATATCATCGTCGTCGATGGCATCCTGGGGCTTGCCGATACCAAGCAGCTGATCGTCGACGAGCGTCCGGATCTCAAGTTTCCGCCCTACAACCCGCGCTTTCCGGAACGCATCCGCGACTTCGGCGGCGACTGTCTGGCCGAGATCCGGCACAAGGACATCGTCGTCCATCACCCGTATGAGAGTTTCGATGTGGTGGTGCAGTTCCTGCGCGAGGCCGCCGCCGATCCCAACGTCGTCGCCATCAAGCAGACGCTGTATCGCACGTCTGACGACAGCCCGATCGTAAAAGCCCTGATCGAGGCGGCGGAGGCCGGAAAGACGGTAACCGCTCTGGTTGAACTGAAAGCCCGCTTCGACGAGGCGGCCAACATCAAATGGGCGCGCGATCTCGAGCGCGCCGGCGTGCAGGTGGTCTACGGCTTCATCGAATTGAAGACCCACGCCAAGATATCGCTGGTCGTCCGGCGCGAAGGAGGCGGGCTGCGCACATATGTGCACTTCGGCACCGGCAACTACCACCCGATCACCGCCCGAATCTATACCGATATTTCCTATTTCACCGCTGACCAGGACTTGGGTCACGACGCCGCGCGGCTTTTCAACTTCATGACCGGCTATGCCGAGCCGGAAGCCATGGCGAAGATCGCGCTGTCGCCGGAAACACTGCGCCCCACACTGCTGCGCCTGATCGATGAGGAAATCGCACATGCCAAGAGCGGGAAGCCGGCGGCGATCTGGGCCAAACTGAACTCGCTGGTCGACGCCACGGCGATCGACGCGCTCTATCGAGCGAGCGCGGCCGGTGTTCAGATCGATCTCATCGTTCGCGGTATCTGCTGTCTGCGTCCGGGGGTGCCCGGGCTGTCCGAGAATATCCGCGTGAAGTCGATCGTAGGCCGCTTCCTGGAGCATTCCCGCATCGTCTGCTTCGGCGGGGGTCATGGACTGCCTTCGCCCAATGCAAAGCTGTTCATCTCTTCGGCCGACTGGATGCCACGAAACTTCGACCGCCGGGTCGAGGTGCTGGTGCCGATCACCAACGGCACCGTCCATGAGCAGATCGTCGACCAGATCATGGTCGCCAACCTGAAGGACACGGCACAAAGCTGGACATTGCTGCCGGACGGCACCTATGAACGTATCGCTGCTGCACCAGATGCGTTCAGTGCCCATACCTACTTCATGACCAATCCCAGTCTTTCCGGCCGAGGCAAGGCACTTCAGCAGCAGACCGTACGCAGGCTCGATTTCAAGGCGCGTTGACAGCATGGCATCCGGCACCGCCGTAGCAGCAGGGTCCGATCAGTTGATTGGCGTGGTTGATGTGGGTTCGAATTCAGTGCGCCTGGTCGTGTTCACCGGTCCGGACCGCTCGCCGACCCCGATATTCAACGAGAAGATTCTTCCGGCTCTCGGGCGCGGACTTGGCGAAAGAGGAACGCTCGATCCCGAGGGGGTGGAAGCCGCGCTCGAAGCAATCCGGCGATTTGTCGCGCTCGCCGAACGAATGCAGGTGACCGCTCTCGACATCGTAGGGACAGCGGCGATCCGCGAGGCGAACGACGGGCAGGCTTTCGTCGATCGGGTGAACAAGGATTGCAACGTCTCGATGCGGATTCTTAGCGGGGCGGAAGAAGCCCGCATCTCGGCGCTTGGCGTCCTATCCGGCATTCCGGATGCGCAAGGCGTCGTCGGCGACCTGGGTGGAGGATCGCTCGAACTCGTCACGGTCGAGAAAGGAACCGTGGGACCTCAGGCGACCTTGCCGCTCGGTCCTCTTCGCCTCACGGGCCTTTCACATGAGGAAACCAAGGCGCTGGCGGACCGCCTTCTCGGCGAGCTTTCCTGGCTGGACGAAGCAAGAGGCCGCGATCTTTATCTGGTTGGTGGAGCTTGGCGGGCGATTGCCCGAATCCACATGTCACAGACGCAATATCCTCTGCACATCATCCATCAGTACCGGGCATCGACGGAAGAACTCTCGGAAATGACCCGCGTGCTCGCGCGGCAGAGCAAGGATTCAATCGTACGCCTCGCCGGGGTTCCCAAGCGAAGGTTGGAGGCGGTTCCACCCGCTGCGTTGATCCTGCGACGATTGATCAAGCGCACGAAGCCGAGGGGCATTGTTTTTTCCGCCAATGGCCTGCGTGAGGGGTTGCACTTCGATATCCTGGCTCCTGATGTGCGGCGTCAGGACCCACTGATCGCGCTTTGCCGCGACATGGGCTTGCGGGAAAGCCGCTTCGGTCTTTCGGGCGACGATCTGTACCGGTTTCTGAACCCGGTCTTCACAGGCGAAAGCGCGGAAGAGGAAAGGTTGCGTCTTGCCGCTTGCCTTCTGGCCGACGTGGCGTGGCGAGTGAATCCGGACTATCGGGGCGAGCAAGCATTTCGCCGTATCCTGCGCGCACCCTTTGTCGGGATCGATCATCCGTCGCGGGCCTTCGTCGCCCTGGCGGTCCATGCTCGCTATGAGGGGCATATCGATGGTCCGGCGGTTGAATTGAGCCTGCCTCTGCTCGATCAGCCGGGCCGTCAGAAGGCGCTCCGGGTCGGGCTTGCCATTCGCTTCGCGGAAGCCCTGACCGGCGGGACCGGTCGTATCGACAGCCTTGGCGAACTCGGCGTCGAAGACGACAAGCTGATATTCGCGGTAACAGCCGCGGGTCGACCGATGCTAGGCGAAGTGGTCACCCGCCGCCTTCAAGACCTCGCCGCCTGCTTCGTGTTGACCCCCTCCATCATCGACGCCGCCCGTCGTGGCCAGGCCGAACGCGCGGCACGACAACGGGGCTGAGCGTATCCTTCACGCGAGGTGAGCAGCACATTCGGGTTTTGCGTTCTGCCGTTCCGCCGCCTTGTGGACAACTCTGGCGATCCGCTCCGGCGCGAAGCCGAGTTGCACCAGGGCGAGACCGCGATCGAAGATCTCGGAATAGCGCCGTATCAACGTACCTTCGAATTCGAACCGGCTCATGCCTTCGAACACCACCCGCCGGCCGGCAGCTTCCGGCAGGACATAGGTGTAGCTGAAGACGTAACGGGCGTAGCCGACGGAGTTCGCATGGACGGGATCGAGCATGTCCCAGCGGAAATCCTTCGCATGTCCCCAGAAATGTGCGTCCAGCATGTTGGCGATGGCCGGACGTCCTACGAAATCGCCGTAGAATCCGTCTACGTAGGTGCCGTCGGGAAGAAACAGAGCCGCGAGCCCTTCGCCGTCGTTGCTTTCGACCGCACGCGTGAAACGCGACAGTACATCCGGAAAATCCATTGCTTCCCCCCTTTACCCGACGATGACATGTTCGCGGTTGAACCATAGCGGCGAGCGTGCGAGGTCGATGAACTTCCGCTCGTCTTCGAGGAGGAGACGGCCGGCCTCACGTCCCTCCTTGGTGCCGAAACCTTGCGACATTTCTTCGAGGTTGTCCCACCAGAGTTCGGCAATACCGTCGAAGGAATCCGGCGCGCCGCGGCTGAGGCGGATGGGCTCGTCGAAAGATGTGGTGATTGCGTGCGTCTGCACGTAGCGGCGCATTCGGACGGCTCCCTTCAGCGAGGCCACCAACGGCGCGTGGCTGTTCAACCAATAGTCCTGGAAGTCGGCACGCGTCAGTTCAGGCCGGCGGCGCAAACAGAAGGTGATCTTGATCATCCGAGCTTCCTCCGCGCCATAGCCTAGTGGAAATTCCGTCCCTTCGGCATGACGTCGCGGACATCGATGATCTGGCGGCCCACTTCGTCTGCGTGAGCAAGCGGCGGCCGCAGTTCCGTGTCGACGGTTGCGAGGCGGGAAAGATGCCGTGACAGATCTTCCAGCCGGTCGGCGATCACATGGATGACAAGCCCCTCGCGTTGCAGCTTGCCGTGAACCCCGAGCAGACGCGCGCCCAGCAGCGCCCGACGGTATTGTTCGTAGACCTTGGGCCAGACGATGACATTGGCGACGCCGGTCTCGTCCTCGAGCGTAGCGAAAATGACTCCGCTCGCCGTTCCAGGCCGCTGCCGGACCAGGACCAGCCCCGCGACGGAAACGCGTCCGCCGTTCGGCAACGTCGCAAGCCTCCTGCTCAAGATATAGCCCTCCGCGACCAAGCCCGGACGAAGCAGTTCGGCCGGATGCGCCCGCAGGCTCATCTGCAAGACGCTGTAGTCTTCGACGACGGCCTCCCCGATCGGCATGCGCGGCAGCTGGATGACGGGTTCCTCGGCCAAATCCGGTGGCGGCAGATTGCTGCCCGGGCGCGTATCCTTCTGCGCGGCAGCGAAGAGCGGCAGCGAGCAGGGGGCGAGCGCCCTGATGTCCCAGTGCGCCTGTCGCCGGTCGAGACCGATGGAACCGAAGGCGTCCGCCGCCGCCAGGATCTGCATGGTCCGGCGATCCAGTGCCGCCCTCTCCTGCAGGTCACGCAGATTGCGGTAACCGTCGCCGCGCCGGGCGGCGAGACGCGCCATATCATCCTCCGAGAGTCCCTTTACCTCACGGAAGCCAAGACGGAGGGCGGCCCGGTCTTGAATTCCCGAGGGCTCCAGAGTGCAGTCCCAGTCGCTTCTGTTCACATCGACCGGACGGATCTCGACGCCATGATCGCGGGCATCTCTGACGATCTGCGCCGGGGCGTAGAAGCCCATCGGTTGGCTGTTCAGCAGGCCCGCCGCGAAGACGGCCGGATGGTAGTGCTTCAGCCAGGCGGAGACATAGGCGATGATCGCGAAACTGGCGGCATGGCTTTCGGGGAATCCGTACTCGCCGAAACCCTCGATCTGCTTGAAACAACGTTCGGCGAAGTCCTGCGGATAGTCGTTGTCGATCATTCCCCGAATGAATTTCTCCCGGAATTTCGTCACTTTGCCGCTGCTCTTGAAGGTCGCCATGGCTCGCCGGAGGTTGTCGGCCTCCGATGCCGAAAAGCCGGCCGCGACCATGGCGATCTTCATGGCCTGTTCCTGGAACAGGGGAATACCCATCGTCCGATGCAGGACTTCCTCCAGCTCCGGTTTGAGGTAGTTCACTTTCTCCAGTTTGTCGCGTCGACGAAGATAGGGATGCACCATGTCGCCCTGGATCGGCCCCGGCCGGACGATGGCGATCTCGATCACCAGGTCGTAGAAGGTCTTCGGCTTCAGCCGCGGCAGCATCGTCATCTGCGCTCGGCTTTCGATCTGGAACACGCCGATCGTATCGGCACGCTGCATCATCTCATAGACGCCGGGATCATCGGGAGGCACATCGGCGAGGCTGGCTAGTTTCGCCCCTTGGCTGTTCAGGAACTCGAAGCATTTTCTGACGCAGGTCAGCATGCCGAGAGCCAGCACGTCGATCTTCAGCATTCCGAGCGCTTCCAGATCGTCCTTATCCCATTCGACGACGGTGCGGTCCTCCATCGCCGCGTTTTCGATCGGCACGCTTTCAGAAAGCGCGCCGGAGGTGATGACGAAGCCTCCTACGTGCTGCGACAGATGTCGGGGAAAACCAATCAGCTCGAGTGCGAGCAGGATCGTCTGCGTCAGGTTCGGATCGTCCGGGTCGAGTCCCGCCCTGACGATCGCCTCCCTGATCGCCTCTGGCGTCTCACCGCCCCATCCGACCCTGGAAAGGGCAGCAACCGCATCGAGGGACAATCCCATTACCTTGCCCACATCACGAATGGCACGACGCCAGCGATAATGGATGACAGTGGCCGCCAGACCGGCCCGGTCACGGCCGTATTTCCCGTAGAGGTACTGGATCACCTCCTCGCGCCGCTCGTGTTCGAAATCGACATCGATATCTGGCGGCTCGCCACGCTGCTCCGAGATGAAGCGCTCGAACAGAAGCTCGGTCTTCGCGGGATCCACGGAGGTGATGCCGAGACAGTAACAGATGGCCGAATTGGCAGCCGAACCGCGACCCTGACACAGGATGCCTGCCTCGCGGCCGAAGCGCACGATGTCGTAGACGGTCAGGAAATAGGGTGCGTATTCGAGATAGCGGACGAGAGCGAGTTCCTTTGCGATCGTATCCCTGATTTTCTCGGGCGCACCGTCCGGATAGCGCCCGGCCATGCCGATCGCCGTAAGACGCTCCAGTTCCGCCTGCGGGTCCCCGTTTTCCGCTTCCGTCGGATAGTGATATTTGAGTTCCGCGAGGGAGAACTTGCAGCGCTCGACGATCTCGAGCGTGCGCGATACGGCCTCGGGATAATCGCGAAACAGGCGCGCCATCGCTTCCGCCGGCTTCAAATGCCGTTCGGCATTCGCATGCAACAGCGAACCCGCTTTGTCGATCGTCACCTTCTCGCGAATGCAGGCCAGGACATCACCCAGCGGCCGGCGGTCCGAATGGTGGTAGTGAACGTCATTCGTGGCCACCAGCGGAATCCCGACCTCGGCCGCGATCTCGGCAAGTCTGGCCAGATACGGCGCATCGTCTCCCTGCAGCGAGGCCTGTCCCGCCAGGTAGAGCCGGTCGGCGAACACCGTCTTCAGCCGGCGCAGATGGGCGAGGAAGTCGGCACCGGGCTCGACCGGGGGGATGGCCAGAACAATCTGACCGCCGGCGTGGTCGAACAGATCGGCAAGCGCGATATGACACTGTCCCTTGGGAGCACGACGACGGCCCAGCGTAAGAAGGCAGCAGAGCCGACCATAGGCACGCCGGTCGACTGGAAAGCACAGCACCCCAGGAGCATCGGTTAAGTCGATACGGACACCGACGACGAGCCTGAAGCCGTTTTCCCTGGCAGCCACGTGGGCACGAACGATACCAGCGAAAGTATTCCGGTCGGTGATTGCGATCGCCCGGTGTCCAAGGGCGACAGCCTGGTCTACCAACTCCGCCGGATGGGAAGCCCCGCGCAGGAAGCTGAAATTGGTGGTGACCTGCAATTCGGCATAGCCGATGTCGGACGCATCGCTCATGCGAACAGCCCTTGCAGGTACCACCCGGCCTGATCGCGATACAGCCAGTAGCGCCGCCCTGCGGCATCGGTCAGCCGCCAGTAGTCGCGCATCTGCATCCCGGGCGGCAGCCGCCACCATTCGGGCGCGATCCGCTCCGGTCCTTCGGCCTCGACGACGGTGCGGACGACGCGGCGCCAGATGAACCAGTCCGGCGGATCTTCGGGCTCGCTCATCGCCGCTTCGATCTGTTCCGGCGCAACAAGAAGTGCGATCGGCCTTTCGCTGCGGACGGGCCAAACCGCCCCGCCGGAACCGGGCCTCGCCGCCGGCATGACGGTCACCGCACGTTCCGGCACATGGCTGTCGACGGCAATGAGATTCACCGTCGTTCGTGATCCGAGATGATTGCGCAGACGGTCCAGCAGATCTTCAAACGCCTCCTCCCCCTCCGCCTCTCGCTGCAGCGTCATCGGCTGTACGGCATGCGCCTCCAGCCCCATCACCTCGATGCCGAAACCCGGATCGATGCGATCGAAATGCTCCTTCAAAAGACGAAAAAGATGAGGCACCGTCCGGTTCGGCGCGGCGGTGCCGATACAGACCCGCCTGCAGTCGCCGTCTACCCGATAGACCACCAAATCCAATTGGCGCACGCCTTGGCCGACAGCCTCCAGCTCGCCTACGAGCGCCTCCAGCAGGCGTCGGGTTGCCATTTCGATATCCTCGAGGCGGGCGACCGGTTCCGCAAAAGCGAGGCGGACACGAAACTGTGCGGGCTCCTTCCGAGGGGAGATGGGTTCCGCGACCCGGCCGAAAGCCTGGTCCAGACGGCGAAGCGTCTGCGCTCCGAAGCGCAAGGCGAGCGGTGCTCGCGGGAGGGCAGCCAGATCGGCGATACGGCGGACACCCACCCGCGAGAGCGCCTGAACCGTCTCACCATCAAGCCTGAGAGCCGCCACCGGCAGCCGCGCCAGCGCAGCCGCCACTTCGCCGGCAGCGACACAGCCGCCATCGCCGTAATGCGCCACCGCCCATGCCGCGCCGGGTGTCTCCGCGATCGCCGCCCGGGCGGATAATCCGGTAGCGGCCAGGCGGGCCAGCAGGTCGGTTCGCAACGCCTCCTCGCCACCGAAAAGATGTGCCGAGCCTGTGATGTCGATGCGGATGCCATCCGAGCCATCGACAGCCGTCCAGGGAGCATACCGGCCGCACCAATCCGCAAGGTCGGCCAAGGCCATCCGGTCTGCTTGCGGATCGGCCTCGGCCACAGCCAGATCGGGAAGCAGGGCGCGCGCATCAGCCAGGGTCATGCCGGTGGACAAACCGATCCGGCGCGCCGGCACGTTCACCCCTGTCAGGCGGATCCCGCCCTGATCCGCGGCAATCAGGGCGAAGGGGCCGGGCAATGTTTCGCCCGTGCGCCGACGCAAAGCGCGAAGCCAGCGTTCTGCCGACCAGTGCTGCAGCCAGAGAACGAGATAGCGGCGTCCATTAGAGAACATATAAGGAACATATCATGCCCACGACGGCTATCAACCATGTCCCTCAATCACTTCTTAACGGCTATCGGCTCCACTGTCCCAAGTCGCTGCGAGAGGTGTCCGGCGTGCTGGCCTGGGCGATCCGAATTATCGCACTTTGGGGTGCCATAGGCACCGTCGGATATCTCTTGCTGGATGAGTGGACCAACGGGCCTGAGAGCCTTGCTCATATCGAGCAGGACGCTCCACCGACGTCATCAGCGCTCGAAGGCCGCTTAAGCCAAACCTTTCGCGCCGATCCATCCGGACACTATTTTCTCAAGGCGGATGTCAATGGAGCCAACATCCGCTTCATCGTGGACACCGGCGCCACGCTTGTCTCGCTGAGCGCCAACGATGCCGAGGCCGCCGGATTCGATCTCCGGCGCCTCGACTACTCCCATCGCTCACAGACGGCGAACGGCGTCGCTCGTGTCGCTCGCGTTCAGATTCGAGAGCTCCGCATCGGCCCGGCGGTCTTTCGCGACGTCGATGCTTCGGTCCGAGAAAAGCCGGGCGTTTCGCTTCTCGGCATGGCGTTGCTCAGCCGCCTGCAGTCCTACGAAATTCGAGACGGCAAGCTGACGCTGTGGTGGTAGCGCCGCAGTGCTAGACTGCCGGCATGCTCACGCATGTCCTGTTTGCCACACTCCTCATCCTTGGCTTGGCTGGCTCCACCGCCCAGGCCCAATCCTACCTGGAGGAGGATCGCATCGGTCGCCGGATCGTTATCCAGGCCGATGATCTTCCGAAGCCAGGGGCCACGCCGAGCGTCGGCAATTCTCCTCGCACGGTGCCGCGTCCGGCGGGGGCAAGTCTCAACGTCCCACCCGGCTTCAGAGTCAATCTGTTCGCTGACGGTCTGCGCCACGCCCGCAACATGCTGGTCGCCCCCAATGGTGACATTCTCTTGGCCGAGAGCCGCGCAGGCCGCATCACGCTGCTGCGCGACGACGACGGAGACGGCCGGGCGGACACGATACGAACCTTTGCCGACGGATTGGACCAACCGCACGGCTTGGCCCTGCATGACGGCAACCTGTACATCGGCGAATTCAGCCGAATCCGCCGCATCGCCTATCGAAGCGGTGCGGACCGGGCCGATCGGCCCCCGGAGGCCGTAACCGAGGAAGGCTCTCTCGCCAAGACCCGCGGTGGCCATTGGACACGCAATATCGCAATCGCACCGGACGCGGAACGGTTCTTCGTCTCGGTCGGAAGCAGAGGCAATGTCGCCGAGGAACCCGAACCCTATGCGACGGTTCAAAGCTTCCGGATCGACGGCAGTGATCAGCGCACCTATGCCTCCGGGCTGCGCAACCCGATCGGTATTGCATTTCATCCCCACACCAAGGCCCTTTGGACCGTGGTGAACGAACGCGACGGCCTCGGCGACGGGTTGGTCCCCGACTACATGACCGAGGTTCGAGCCGGAGCCTTCTACGGCTGGCCCTACGCCTATCTCGGTCCCAATCCCGATCCGGACTACGGCCACCGCAGACCTGATCTGGTCGCGCGAACACTCGCACCCGACGTGCTGTTTCGCTCACACTCCGCCCCGATCGGTTTCGCCTTCTATGACGGGGCCATGTTCCCCGCCGAATTTCGGGGCGATGCCTTTGTGGCTTTGCAGGGTTCCTGGAACTCGGCCAATCCAACCGGCTACAAGGTGGTACGTGTGCGTTTCCGCGACGGTCGACCAGTCGGAGGCTACGAGAACTTCGCCACCGGTTATCGGATCGGGGGAACCGAGACGGCGATTGTCTGGGGCCGCCCCAGTGCGGTCGCCGTGGCAACCGACGGTGCATTGCTCGTCGCCGACGATACCGGGAACACCATTTTCCGCATCTCCTACGGGCCGGCGCTCCGCCCGTAGCCCGCTTTTGTGACCCAAGTCACAGCACGATCTCCACTCCCAAACGTAGACAGGAGATCGACGGCTTGGGAGACGCTTCAGAGTATGAGCGCACTCGAATCCATGTTGAACCTGCGACCGCTTCTGCTTCGGCGGATGCTCTTAGTTCTGTTTGCGGGTCCGATCCTCATTGCCGCCCTCGCATCGGAAGCGCTTGGCCTCGCCCGGCCGGCAGTGGAACACCTCTGCAGGAGCTTCGATGCGGCCTGGTTCGATCGGACCGTCAGCTTCCATGCTTGAGTGCTAACCGCCCGTCCGGAAGACGGGCCCTGCCGTCACGGATGTCGACAAGGCCTGCCCGACGAAATCGGTGAACCGAGCCTTGCGCCCGATCGCCGCTCGGGTATCCGAGTGCGGCTCGATTGTACGCATTACCTGATCGACGGATTTCGGGGCGCCCTTGCTGCCGAAGACGCTGGGTAGACGCCGGGCGGCTTCGGGAAACAGATCTGTTGCCGATGCGGCAGGATTTGCCGCCCGGGTGGCGACCAATCTTGCCGCCCGATCCGGTCCGAGAAGGTGCGAAAGGTAGAGTTCTCCATCCGTCGGCACCCGGCCCAGAACGCTCGCCAGGGCGGGCGCCTGCTCCAACGCAAGTCTGCTTGCCATCGCCTGCGCAATCGCCGGATCCTCCCGCAGGCTGAGGATGCCGGCTTCCCGATCAGGATTCCTGACCATCCGGGCGCCGTTCTCACCAGTGGTGATCTGCTCCGCTGCCAACCCCAAACCTTCTTGAGATCCATAGGTTTGAACAAGACGAAGCCAGGTTTGCTCGTCGAAACGGAACGGGCCGGGCGACATGTTCTTCTGGTCGGCCGGCCGAATGCCCGGCTGCCTCTCCACCGTGGCGAGATGCGGCGCGAACTTGCTTCCCTGCTTTGCCGCGGAGGCGGCAATAGCGGTACGGATCGGCGATTGATTGACGGCGCTCACGGATTGCTGGCTGGGCATATTCGAACCTCCGCTGATCCCAACAGCAGAAGTCGTGCCAAATGCCGGATCAGCCGACCCGCGTTTCCCCCTCGGCCCCGAGCGAGACGACTCGCAGCTTACCGTCGCTGGATTCGAGCACCGTCTCGGAGCAGTTATCCGGCCGGAAAACGACCATCCGGTCGTCGCCCATCGCGGCGCCCACGGCCGCGTTGATCGCTACGAAGTGGCTGAACACGATACAATCCGCCGGAAGCGACAGTAGCGCGGCGACGACGTCGTCGCGCCAGCGCAGGAACACCGGGTCAAGACTGCCCCAGGTCGACTGCATCGCGGCCTGCAGCCAGGCGCCGCGTTCGGATAGTCCAAGCCCCGCTGGCGAGGGAATCTCGGCGATACGCGCCTCGATCAAGGGGGTGACCGACCATCGGCTGGCCAAGGGCGCCGCCGTCTCCTGCGTGCGCCGCAGCGGGCTGGACAGGACAGCGATCGCTGGGCGCCCCGACCAGCGCGATGCCACCGCTTCGGCCTGCGATCGGCCGAGGTCGTCGAGCCCGGGGTCCGCTGCCTCTGCAAAGCTCGCAGCGGCACGCCCATGCCGAACAAGGTGGATCAGCGCCATCGGAAAGTCGCTCAGAGAAGGTTTATGCGCATATTCTCACGGGCGACCAGTGCATTCGGCCACATCTGCCGCGCCTCAGATTCGAGCCGCTCCATGAAGAGATCCTCATGATCCGGATCATGATGGAAAATGATCAGCATGCGTACGTTCGCGGCACGACACAGTCGCACGCCTTCCTGCCAGGTGGAATGCCCCCAGCCCATCTTCCCGGTGAATTCCTCATCGGTATAGGTGCTGTCATAGACCACGACGTCGGCCCCTTCGATCAGCGAAAGGATGCGCTGGTCGGGCTTGCCGATGACGTGCTCGGTGTCGGTCACGTAGCACATCGACTTGCCGCGATAGTCGAAGCGATAGGCCGTTGCCCCGTCGGGATGGTTCAGGGGAGCCGTTGTCACCTTGATCGACCGGCCGAGGGTGAACTTGTCGCCGGCGCGGAAATCCTCGAAGTCCATCTTCGAGCCCATGACCTCGAGCGGCACGGGAAAGGTGGGATTCGCCATCTGTCCGGACAGGATGGCCTTGATGCCCTGTTTGTCGATCAGGTGCCCGGCCATGATGGTGAAATGCCTGTCCTTGCGGAAAGCAGGCGAGAAGAAGGGGAAGCCGTTGATATGGTCCCAATGGGTGTGGGACAGCAGCAGATGGGCCTTCTTCTGTTCCTTCTTGAGGAACCAGTGCCCGAGATTGCGGATCCCTGTCCCGGCGTCGAGGATGACCCGCTCGCCACCCATGGCAACCTCAATGCAACTGGTGTTGCCGCCGAAGGCAATGTGTCTCGGCGACGGTGTCGCGATGCTGCCGCGGACGCCCCAGAATTTTATCTTGAAGCTCATTCGCACCCTCCGCACCGGCGCAGGAGCGCGCGCCGACTGCTTCCCCCGAACCGTAGTGCGTTCACATCCCCGCCGCGCGTGACGGCGGTCACGATCCGGCGGCCATCGATGGTGAACCGCCGGTCTGCGGCAGCAATCTCTCCACCAGCTTCACCCAGTAGCTGGTCCCCACAGCCAAAGCATCGTCATTGAAGTCGTAGCGGGGATTGTGGACCATGCATCCTCCCTCCGACCCTGTTCCATTGCCGAGCCAGACATAGCAGCCCGGCCGCTCCAGCAGCATCCAGCCGAAATCCTCGGAGCCCATGGTGGGGGGCTTGTCCCGCAGGACGTTGGTGCGACCGACGGCATCCGCCGCCGCCAGCGCGGCGATCTCCGTCTCGTCGGCGGAGTTCACCGTCGGCGGGTAGCGCCGGTCGTAGCGCACCTCGGCCACCGCGCCATGCGCCTTGGCGATTCCCTCGCAGAGTTCGCGGATTCGTCGCTCCATCAGATCCTGCACCCGGGTGCTGAATGCCCTTGTCGTTCCGCAGAGTTCGACCGTCTCCGGAATGACGTTGGTGGTGAATCCGCCGTTGATCTTGGTGACGCTGACCACCGCCGGTTCGATCGGATCTACGTTGCGCGCGACCACCGTCTGCAGCGCCATCACGATCTCCGCCGCGATCGGCATCGGATCAATGCCACGATTCGGCATCGCGCCATGCGCCCCGACGCCCCGTATGGTGACGAAGAAGAAGTCGGCCGAGGCCATCATCGCGCCCGGCCGCAAGGCGATCGTGCCGACCTCGATGCCCGGCATGTTGTGCATGCCATAGACGCTTTCAACCGGGAACCGCTCGAACAGCCCTTCCTGCACCATCACGCGTCCGCCGGCCTCGTTTTCCTCGGCCGGCTGGAAGATGAAATGCACGGACCCGTTGAAGCTTCTGGCCTGCGACAGGTGCCGGGCGGCGCCGAGCAGCATGGTCGTATGACCGTCGTGACCGCAGCCGTGCATTTTGCCGGGATGTTGGGAGCGGTGCGCGAAGTCGTTCAGTTCCTCGAGATCGAGGGCGTCCATGTCCGCCCTGAGACCGATGGCGCGGTTGCCGTCGCCGACCTTCAGCGTGCCCACCACCCCGGTCCTGGCGAGGCCGCGATGCACTTCGAGCCCCCAGGACTTGAGCTTTTCCGCCACGAATTCGGCGGTCTGGTGCTCCTGATAGGCCGTCTCGGGATGCGCATGCAGATGCCGGCGCCAGCCGCGCATTTCCTCGCTCAAACTCACCACGCCGTCGATCAGCGGCATCGGGACACGACCCCCAGGACCCGGTTGCATTCGAGGTAAACGATAGAGGTTGTCCAGCCAGTTGGCCAGCGATCAGCCAGCGCTTACCATGACCACGTTCACCCTACCGCCCGACGACAGGAACTCTTATGACGACCGCCAATGGCCGCACTGCTGATCATTCGATAGACAAGATATTCCTGGAGCGCTGGTCGCCGCGCGCCTTCACCGAGGAGACGATCTCGGCAGCGGATCTAAACGTCCTCCTGGAAGCAGCGCGCTGGGCCCCCTCCTCCTACAACTCGCAGCCCTGGCGCTTTCTCTATGCCAGACGCGGCACCGCGCATTGGGACAAGTTCCTCGACCTCCTGATTCCCTTCAACCAGGGCTGGGCGAAGGGCGCGGCGGCGCTGATCGTCGTCGTCTCCAAGACCACCATGCGGCAGGGCGACAAGGATGTCCCCTCGCACAGCCACTCCTTCGATACCGGTGCCGCCTGGGCCGGCCTCGCGCTGCAGGCGACACTGAAAGGTTGGCAGGCACACGGCATGGTCGGCTTCGACATGTCGAAGGCGGCGGCGGTGCTCAACGTGCCCGAGGGCTACCGGGTGGAGGCGGCCGTCGCCATCGGCCGCCAGGGCGATCCCGCGAGTCTTCCCGAAGCATTGGCGGCCCGCGAGAAGCCGAGCCCGCGCAATCCGCTCGGCGACATCGCCTTCGAGGGCGGCTTCCCTAAAGGATGAAGTCGACCGGTTGAAGGGCGGCGAGCGACACGTTGACCAGGGTCAGCGTGTTGCCGCCGCCGAAATCGATCAGCGCGTTCGCCCCGTCCATCGAGGCCAGCGCCAGGACATCGTCCAGGTCGCGGCCGTCGGCATCCACATCGGCGAGGAAGATCGCCGTCAGGTCGATGCGGTCGAGAACACCTCCGGCTGCGAAATCATTGATCCGATCCTGGCCGGACAGCAGGCTGATCACGAAGACGTCATCGCCGGCACCCCCGATCAGCGTGTCGTTGCCCAGTCCGCCATCCAGGCGATCGTTGCCGGCATTCCCGAGGATCATGTCGTCCCCGGCCGAACCGATGACGGTATCGTTGCCGGCGCCCGCGTCGATGCGGGCGATGCCGGAGAGCGCGACCGCGGACAGATCGAAGTTGTCCGAATTGCCGTCGCCCAGCAGGACGACGTTGCTGAACCCATTGGCAGAGATCTCCTCGATCCCGGTCAGCGCCGCCGAGAAGTCGCCCAGGATGCCGATATTGGTGTTGTTGGCGGTGGCGAGGATCCGATCGGTACCGCTCGCGCCGGTGTCGCGGAAGGTGTCGGCCCCGTGCCCGGTGCCAGTCACCAGATAGGTGTCGCCGCCCTCGCCGCCGTCCAGACTGTCGTTGCCCGTGTTGCCGAGGATGACGTCGGCGCCGGCCGAGCCGATCACCGTGTCGTTGCCGGCGCCGGCATCGATCTGGGTGATGCCGACAAGGGCGGTCGCGCTGAAATCCAGCCCATCGGCAATTGTCGTCCCGACCACCCGGACGTTGGCAAAGCCGCCGGCCGATATCTCCTCGATCCCGCTGGCCGGGCCGAAGCCGCCCAGCCCGATCGCCGTGGCATTGGCCAGGGCAACGATCCGATCGAACCCGGCCGCGCCGGTATCGGCATAGACGTCGGCGCCAGATCCCGTGCCTGTCACCCGATAGGTATCACTGCCTTCGCCGCCGTCGAGGCTGTCATTGCCCGCCCCACCCTGGATCAGGTCGTCGCCAGTCGAACCGAGGATGCTGTCGTTGCCGCTGCCGCCGTCGATCACGACGCTGTCCAGTGTGACGCCGGTCAGGTCGAAGCTGTTAGCGCCTGCATCGCCCAGCAGGATGACATTGCTGAATCCGTTGGCGGAGATCTCCTCGATCCCGGTCAACACGGCAGAGAAATCGCCCAGGATACCGATCCGGGTGTTGTTCGCGATGGCGACGATCCGGTCGGTGCCGCTCGCGCCAGTGTCGCGATACAGATCGGCCCCGTCCCCGGTGCCGGTCACCCGGTAGGTGTCTCCCCCCTCGCCGCCATCCAGGCTGTCGTTGCCGGCACCACCTTGCAGCGTGTCCGCCCCGCCCGAGCCGAGCAGCGTGTCGTTGCCCGCGCCGCCCATGATCAGGTCATCGCCGGCCGAACCCAGGATGGTGTCGTTGCCGGCGCCGCCGTCGATGGCGACGCCGTCCAGCACGATGCCGGTCAGGTCGAAGCTGTTGGCGCCGGCATCGCCCAGCAGCGCCACGTTGGCGAAGCCGCCGGCAGAGATCTCCTCGATCCCGGTCAGCGCCGCCGAGAAGTCGCCCAGGACGCCGATCCGCGTGTTGTTCGCGGTGGCCAGGATCCGGTCGGTGCCGCTG
>JALHMN010000003.1 GCA_022844005.1 bacterium
GATGTCTTCACCACCACCAGGTCGTCGCCCTCCGGCGCCAGCTCGGGGAAGAACGCATGCCCCGGCCTTCCCGGCGCCCACATCGATTCCGGATCGACATGGTCGTGGCGGATGAAGATCACCGCTGCCCCGGCCGCCCGGGCGCTCTCGCGCGCCCGCGCCAGAATGTCCCGCGTCGCCTCCAGCCGATGCGCCGGCGGCTCGGTCCCGTCGGGAAAGGACAGGGCTCGCTGGAAGTCGATGATGACGAGGGCCTTCACGGCGCCACCGGTGTCGCCTTCGGAAGGGGAAGGTTCTTCTCGGCCATGACCCGGCGCAGGATGTCGGGATGGTCGGAGATGATGCCGTCCACGCCGCGCTCGATCAGGGTGGCCATCTCGGCCGCGTCGTTCACCGTCCATACGACCACCTGCAGCCCGAGTTTCTTCGCCTCCGCCACCCGCGCCGCGGAGGCGTCGCCGAAATAGGGCGACCAGACGGCGCAGCCCGCCGCCTTCACCAGGGCGGGTACCGAACCGCCGTGATCGTCGACGTCCAGGCCGGCGGTCCAGGGGCTCGGCCCCGGCTGGCCGATGCGGACATTGTCCAGCCAGCGCTGCTCGGCGGTGAGACAGACGCGCGGGATCTCCGGCGCCACCTTCCCCACCCGGACCAGCGTCCGCCAGTCGAAGGACTGGATGCTGGTCCGCGCCGCCATGCCCTCGGCCTTCACCAGCGCCACCAGCGCATCGGCGAAGGCATCCGGCGCGGGCGACAGGTCGGGCTTTCCGGGGTCGAGCTTGGTTTCGATGTTGAAGCGGACCCCCTCGTTCCCGGCTTTGCGGACCAGGGTGAAGACATCGGTCAGTTTCGGCATCCGCGTGCCGTCCGCGGGCGTCTGGTTCGCGAACTGCCGAGCATAGCGGTCGTCGGGGTTGATCCGGCCCACGTCGTAGCGCTGCAGGTCGGCGAAACCGAGACTGCGCACGGCGGGTCCCGGACCGGACAGGAAACGCCCTTCGGGATCGCGCACGATTCGCGGCAGCAGCACCGGGTCGTGACCGACGACGATCACGTCGTCGCGGGTGACCTGCACGTCCAGTTCGAGCGTGCTCACCCCCAACGACAAGGCGGCGGCGAAGGCCGGAAGCGTGTTCTCAGGCGACAATCCGCGGGCGCCGCGATGGCCCTGCAGATCGAAGGCGAAGGAGGGTGCCGCCGCGAGCAGCATTGCCGCCCCCAGGACGAGGGTCTTCATGCCGGTCTCCGCAGTGCTGGATGGAGTGGAAGGTTGGTGGAGCCGAGGGGAATCGAACCCCTGACCTCCTCATTGCGAACGAGGCGCTCTCCCATCTGAGCTACGGCCCCTTCCACACTCTCGCGGCCGCCGTCGGCGGTGCGGGCGGGAGATATGAAGCGGCGCCCCCTCCCTGTCAACGAAGAAGGCGCCTGCCTGCGTTTCACCCTGCGCTGTCCCCCTGAGCAGTCCTGAGCACACCCCTTCCGGAGTACCGGTAATCCAGCGCCCGACGCAAACCCTCCCGGGACACGCCGAAACCGCATATCAGGCCGCCGGCCGGCCCTTTCGGATCGCTCAGCAGGATTGACAGAGAGACCATTTTTGTTCTATTATCTTCGTAAGTAAATGTTGGACGAGGGCCATCGCGGTGAGGCATCCGGCGTCAAGCAGCCCGCCCCCTCTTCCCCTGGGACATCCATGGCTGATCCGCGACGCGATTCGCGTCGGCGCCAAGCGTGGCGGACAGAATTGTCCGGCTCCCGGAACACGGGCATCCCGGTCCCGAAGGGCACTTGCCGCCCCACAGCCCCCCTCCCGGCGCAAGTGGCCTGGCAGCCGGTGGCCGCAGCTGGCGGAAAATGGCGCCGAACAGGCTTCGCCGGGCCCCGTTCTGGCGCGAATTGGCTCGAATTGGCTCGAATTGGCTGACTTTGGTGAGGGTGGAATTCCGGGGAAATTCCACAATTATATTTCAGATCAATCGCTTAGAAGAACTTCGGGGCTTCTCCCGCACGCGCTCACGCCGCCCACGGACAGGCCCCCCTGCCACCGCGAGCGGCCGGTTCCGGCCGGCGTCGAGAAGGCGGACAAAAATGTCCGCCGGTCAGTGCGCGCGCTCGATGCTGAATTCGATGGTTTCAACCAGCGCGTCCTTCACCGGGCCGGCGGCGAACAGCCCGAGCGCGTCGCGCGCCATGGCCCCGTAGTGGCGGGCCCGCTCGACCGTGTCGCGCAGCGTACCGTGCCTCTCCATCAGGCCGATCGCGTGTTCGAGGTCGTTTTCCTTCTGCTCGCGCCGTTCCAGCACGCGCTTCCAGAAGGTCCGTTCGGCGCCATCGCCCCGCCGGAAGGCCAGGATCACCGGCAGGGTGATCTTCCCTTCCTTGAAATCGTCGCCGACATTCTTGCCGAGCGTCGCGCTCCGCGAGGAATAGTCGAGCGCGTCGTCGATCAGCTGGAAGGCGATGCCGAGGTTGCGGCCGTAGCTTTCCAGCGCTTCGCATTCCGCCCGTGGCCGGTCGGCGATGACCGCGCCCACCCGGCAGGCGGCGGCGAACAGCGCCGCGGTCTTGGCCGCGATCACTTCCAGATAGGCGTCTTCCGAAGTGGAAGTGTCGTTGGAGGTCATCAATTGCTGCACCTCACCCTCCGCGATCACCGAAGAGGCGGTCGAGAGGATGCGCAGGACCTCGAGCGAACCGTCCTCGATCATCAGCTGGAAGGCGCGCGTGAAGAGGAAATCGCCGACCAGGACCGAAGCCTCGTTGCCCCAGACGGTGTTGGCGGTCTGCCGCCCGCGGCGCAGTTCGCTCGCATCGACGACGTCGTCATGCAGCAGCGTGGCGGTGTGGATGAACTCGACGCAGGCCGCCAGCAGCACCTGCCGCGTGCCCTGATAGCCGCAGAGACGGGCCGCGGCCAGGGTCAGCAGCGGGCGCAGCCGCTTGCCGCCGGAGGCGATGATATGGCCGGCCAGCTGAGGGATCAGCGGGATGCGGCTCTCCATCCGCTTGACGATCTCGGCGTTCACGCGGTCGAGATCCTCGCGCACAAGGGAAAGCAGCGGTTCGATCGACGCTTTTTTTCCGCCACCGCTGCGATCGAGGGAAACGACGACCGCCAAAGACCAGCCTCCTATGGGACCCTTTGCGCGGAGCATAGGCGGGCATCCCCCCCGGTCAAGCTACAGGGATGTCGCGGCAGCCGTCGTCTCGTCGGCCTCGAAACGGTATCCCGGCGGACAAATTTGTCCGCGGACAATTGTTCCGTTCTCCCGGCGTGGCACCGGGTGGACCTTCGCGTCAGGGCAAGTCGCGCGACACTCCATGAAACATGTCGAACACAGGCCGGCGCAGCGGCTAATCCAACTCCCGTTGGATTGCCGTCTGGAAAAAACAAGACTTCGGTTCGGGAGAAGACGCGGTGACTGTGGATCGATTGGAGGATCAGCTGGCCTATGTCATTGCCAGCGCGAACCGGCAGTTTTCTCACACCGGGAAGCGCTCCCCTGTGTGAGAAATACGGGTTAAGGTCCGCGGCTATTTCATTCTATGTCTTGGGGACAGGGAGAGAACTGATGACCGATCTGCCGGGCGTCCGCGTACTGGGTCCGATCAAGCCGGGCTACGAAACCGTGCTGACCCGCGAGGCGCTGGCCTTCGCCGCGACGCTGCAGCGGAAGTTCGACGCCCGCCGCCTTCAGCTGCTGGAAAAGCGGAAGGCCCGCCAGGCCCGTCTCGACGCCGGCGAAAAGCCGGACTTCCTGCCCGAGACCAAGGCGATCCGCGACGGCGACTGGACCGTCGCCCCCCTCCCCGCCGACCTTCTGGACCGCCGGGTGGAGATCACCGGACCGGTCGACCGCAAGATGATCATCAACGCGCTCAACTGCGGCGCCAAGGTGTTCATGGCCGATTTCGAGGATGCGAGCACCCCCACCTGGGGGAACATGATCGAAGGCCAGATCAACCTGCGCGACGCCATCGCCCGCAAGGTCGACTTCACCGAACCGAGCACGGGCAAGGCCTACAAGCTGAACGAGAAGCACGCGGTCCTGCTGGTCCGGCCGCGCGGCTGGCATCTGCCGGAGCGGCATGTCGAGGTCGACGGCGCCCCCATGTCGGGCTCGATCTTCGACTTCGCGCTGTACTTCTTCCATAACGCCAAGCAGCTGCTCGCCAACGGCTCCGGCCCCTACTTCTACCTGCCGAAGATGGAGAGCCATCTCGAGGCGCGGTTGTGGAACGACATCTTCGTCGAGGCGCAAGGCAGGCTCGGCATCCCGCGCGGCACCATCAAGGGCACGGTGCTGATCGAGACCATCCTCGCCACCTTCGAGATGGACGAGATCCTCTACGAGCTTCGCGACCACTCCGCCGGCCTCAACTGCGGGCGCTGGGACTACATCTTCAGCTTCATCAAGAAGTTCGGCGAACAGCCCTGGGCGGTGATGCCCGACCGGGGCCAGGTCACCATGACCGCGCACTTCCTGCGTTCCTACAGCCAGCTGGTCATCAAGACCTGCCATCGCCGCAACGTCCACGCCATGGGCGGCATGGCGGCGCAGATCCCGATCAAGGACGATCCGGCGGCGAACGACGCGGCCATGGAAAAGGTGCGCGCCGACAAGAAGCGCGAAGCCGGCGACGGGCATGACGGCACCTGGGTCGCCCATCCGGGCCTCGTCCCGATCGCCCAGGCCGAGTTCGACGCCGTGATGAAAGGCGCCAACCAGATCGACCGGAAGCGCGAGGACGTGAAGGTCACCCCCGCCGACCTGATCGCCATGCCGACAGGCGAGATTTCCGAAGCGGGCCTGCGGCAGAACATCAACGTCGGCATCGGCTATGTGGAGGCTTGGCTGCGCGGCGTCGGCTGCGTGCCGCTCTACAACCTGATGGAAGACGCGGCGACGGCCGAGATCAGCCGCGCCCAGGTCTGGCAGTGGGTGCGCCACGAGACGAAGCTCGCCGACGGGCGGCTCATCGACTTGGCCCTCTGCCGTCAGGTGATCAAGGAGGAACTGGAGAAGACCCGGGCCCAGGTCGGCGACAACCGCTACAAGGCCGGCCGGTTCGAGGATGCGGCCAAGCTCCTGGACGACCTGATCGCCGCGCCCCGCTTCAACGAGTTCCTGACACTGCCGGCCTACGACCGGATCGTGGCCGAGGGCGCCTGACGCTCAATCCCGCCGGGGTTCCTTGAAGCAGAGACCGGCAAGGAACCCCGCGGTCCCGAGCACCGTGAGGCTGAGGAAGGCCAGGCGATAAGTGTCGGCGTCGTATACCCGCGCACCGTTGGCCGTCGTCCCGCCCCAGTAGGCATCCAGCACGGCGCCGATGATGATCTGCATCACCGCGCCGATGCCGACCACATGGGTGTTGATCAGCCCGTAGCTCGCGCCCGAGGCCGCCGGCGGGTTCTGCTCGCGGCCCACGACGAAGCCGGTCAGCATCACCGAGGCGCTGAGGCCGTGCAGGAAGAGCAGGCCCGAAATGGCGCCGAGCGACAGGCCGGGCAGGCAGAAGGTGGCGGCGAAGGAGGCCGTCGCCAGCCCGGCGCCGATGCTGGCCGCCACGCGCCGCCGCCCCAGCCGGTCCATCACCAGGCCGAAGAGAACGGCACCGGCGATCCAGCCGTAGAAGATGAAGGTGGTGACCTGCCCCGCGCCGACCTTGTCCAGCCCGTAGGCCGTCTGCAGATAGGGTATGCCCCAGAGGCCGGCGAAGGCCTGGATCGGCGCGGTGAGCGACATGCTGAACAACGCGCACAGCCATGTCTGGGGGTTGCGCGCCACCAGGGCGAGGCCGGCCAGCAGTCCCATCCCCTTGGCGGTGCCCTTTGCCGGATCGCGCGCCACAAACCAGAAGCCGATGGCGATCATCACGCCGATCGCACCCAGGAAGAAACTGGCGCCGCGCCAGCCCTGCGTCTCCATGGCGATGGCCAGCGGCACCTGCGCGAAGACGGCGCCCGCGACCCCCACCGTCTGGCCGATGCCCGCCAGCAAGGGAAAGCGCGCCGGCGCGAACATCTGGGTCGCGACGGTGAGGCAGCCGACCCAGCTGAAGGCGGCGCCGACGCCGATCAGGAGACGGCCGGCGCCCGCCATCGCCAGGCTGTCGGCCAGGCCGAAGATGATGCTGCCCACCGCCGCAATCGCAGCCGCACCGGAAATCAGCCGCCGCGGCCCCAGCCGGTCGAGCAGCACGCCGACGGGAATCTGCAGGCCGGCATAGGCCCAGAAGTAGAGCGCGGCGAGATTGCCGAGCACGGCCGCCCCGACCGCGAATTCGGCCATCAACTCGCCCACCATGACGCTGGGCGCGACCCGATGGATGAAACCGTAGCAGAAGAAGCCGGAGGCGAGCGCGAAGGCGGCGATCGCCCGCCAGGGCTTGGCGCCCTGCTCCATCAATCTTTCCTCCCGCGTGGATCAGGCCTTGACGATCCTGTCCCGATCCCTGGTGACGCCTTTGGTGGCGTTGCGCGAATCAACCACCAGGCGGACCGATGCTACCAGCGCCGCATAGTCCACCGCATCGTGATCCGTGCAGATCAGGGCCGCGTCATAGGTGACGAAATCGGCAGGCGCCCAGGGCACCGACCGGCGCCCGATCAGGGTCGGGTGCTCGCGCAGCTTCGGGATCACCGGGACGAAGGGATCGTGGAAATCGACCATGGCGCCGCGCCGCTCGAGGTTCTCGATCAGCTTGAAGGCCGGGCTTTCGCGGCAGTCCTCGACGTTCTTCTTGTAGGCGACGCCCAGCAGCAGGATGCGCGCACCCTTCAGCGCCTTGCCGAAGCGCTCGTTCAGGGCTTCGCTCAACCGCTCGACCACATAGCCCGGCATGCCGGTATTGATCTCGCCGGCCAGTTCGATGAACCGCGTCGCCACCTCGAACTCGCGCGCCTTCCAGGTCAGATAGAAGGGGTCGATCGGAATGCAGTGCCCGCCCAGGCCAGGGCCCGGATAGAAGGGCATGTAGCCGAAAGGCTTGGTCTTCGCCGCCTCGATCACCTCCCAGATGTCGATCCCCATGCGCTCGAACACGACCTTCAGCTCGTTCACCAGCGCGATGTTGACGGCCCGGAAGATGTTCTCGGTGATCTTCACCGCCTCGGCCGCGTCCGGGCTCGACACCGGCACCACCTTGACGACGGCGGCCGCATAGAGCGCCGCCGCGGCCTGCAGCGCGTCCTCGCCGTCGCCGCCCACGACCTTCGGAATGCTGGACGTCTCGTAGTTGATGTTGCCCGGGTCCTCGCGCTCGGGCGAGAAGGCCAGCAGGAAATCGACGCCCGACTTCAGCCCCGTCCGCTCCAGGATCGGCCGCACCAGCTCCCGCGTCGTCCCGGGATAGGTGGTCGATTCCAGGATGACCAGTTGCCCCGGCCGCAGGCGGGCGGCGATCGCCTCGGTGGTCGCCTCGACGAAGCTCATGTCGGGCTCGCGCTGGCGGGTCAGCGGGGTCGGCACGCAGATCAGAATCGCGTCCGCTTCCGCCAGTCGGGCGAAATCGGCGGTTGCGTCGAAGCGGCCGGTCGCCCGCATCTCGGCGATCTTGGCATCGGCGAATTGCCGCAGGTAGGAGCGCCCCTTCGACAGCAGATCGATCTTCTCGGGGTCGATATCGAAGCCGATGACCGGAAATCCCTTGTCCACGAAGGCGCGAACCAGCGGCAGGCCCACATAGCCCAGGCCGATCACGCCGACGCGAAGCGCCCGCTGTGAGATTTTCTCGATGAAGTCTGGAACAAAACCGGGGCTTCGCATCATTCACATCCTCGGCTGCCACAATGCAGCCGTATCCATGCCTTGGGAGGAACCCAGGGCGCCCTCTATACCCCCTGCCGCGACGCTCGGAGACGGAAAATTCACTATCCTCCCCGACGGTTGCGCCACGGCGGACCGCCATGGCACAACGAAAAGCGACCGTGCATGGTTAACAGGCGTTCCACCGCACCGGAGACAGGCCCGTCATGAGAAAATCCGTCCGCAAAGCAGTATTCCCCGTCGGTGGCATGGGAACGCGATTCCTTCCGGCCACCAAGGCATTGCCCAAGGAAATGCTGCCTGTGGTCGACAAGCCGTTGATCCAATACGCCGTCGAGGAAGCGCGCGCCGCCGGGATCGAACAGTTCATCTTCGTCACCGGGCGCGGGAAATCGGCGATCGAAGACCATTTCGACCACTCCTTCGAGCTTTCCCACCTGCTGGGTTCGCGCGGCAAGGACGAGACGCTGAAGTCGATAACGGACTGGGTGCCGGGGCCCGGCGCGATCGCCTATACCCGCCAGCAGGAGCCGCTCGGCCTCGGCCACGCGGTCTGGTGCGCCCGCGACTGGGTCGGAGACGAGCCCTTCGCCGTCCTGCTTGCCGACGACCTCATCCTGTCCCGTACCGCCTGCCTCAAGCAGATGACGGCCGCTTATGTCGAAACGGGTGGCGTCATGGTGGCGGCGATGGACGTGCCGAAGGCGCATGTCTCCCGCTACGGCATCCTCGACGTCAGCACCGACGACGGGCGGCTGGCCACGGTGAAGGGCATGGTCGAGAAGCCGGCGGTGGACAAGGCTCCCTCGACGCTCGCCGTGATCGGCCGCTACATCCTGCAGCCCGAGGTCTTCGAACACCTGGAGCGCGGCGAACGCGGCGCCGGCGGCGAAATCCAGCTGACCGACGCCCTGGCGAAAATGATCGACACCCACCCCTTCCATGGCCTGCGATTCGAAGGCAAGCGCTTCGACTGCGGCGACAAGGTGGGTTTCCTGCACGCAAACGTCGCCTTCGCACTCGACCGTGCGGACATGCGGGGCGAGGTTTCCGATTTCATCCGCGAGCTCGCACCCAGCCTGTAAACGGGTATCCGGGGCTTTTTGACCGACGGGGGACTGAATGGACGTGGTGATGATCGGAACGGGTTATGTCGGGCTGGTGTCCGGCGCCTGTTTCTCCGAATTCGGGCATGACGTCATTTGCGTCGACAAGGACGCGACGAAGATCGAGAGCCTGAAGCGCGGCGAAATCCCGATTTACGAACCCGGCCTCGATACGCTGGTGGCGCGGAACGTGGCTGCCGGCCGGCTCAGCTTCACCACCGACCTGAACCAGGCGATCCGGAAGGCGGAAGCGGTCTTCATCGCCGTCGGCACACCCTCCCGCCGCGGCGATGGCGAAGCCGATCTCACCTATGTCTATGCCGCGGCGAAGGAGATCGCCGAGGCGCTGGACCACTATGCGGTGATCGTCACCAAGTCGACCGTGCCGGTCGGTACCGGTCGGCAGGTGAAGCGCATCCTGGACGAGGCCAATCCGAAGCTCGGCCTCGACATCGCCTCCAACCCGGAGTTCCTGCGCGAAGGTTCCGCGATCGAGGATTTCATGCGTCCCGACCGTGTCGTCGTCGGCGCCGAGACCGAGCGGGCGAAGACGGTCATGCGGAATCTCTATCGGCCGCTGTTCCTGCTCGAGACGCCGGTGATGTTCACCGCGCTCGAGACATCCGAGCTGATCAAGTACGCCGCCAATACCTTCCTCGCCACCAAGATCACCTTCATCAACGAGATCGCCAACCTGTGCGAAAAGGTCGGTGCCAATGTCGACGACGTGGCGCGCGGCATCGGCCTGGACGGGCGCATCGGCAAGAAGTTCCTGCATGCCGGCCCCGGTTACGGCGGCTCCTGCTTCCCGAAGGATACGCGCGCCCTGGTCGGCACCGCCCGCAAGGTCGGCGCGCCCATCCGCATCGTCGAGGAAGTGGTCGCCATCAACGATGCGCGCAAGCGCGAGATGGCCGAGCGCATCATCGACATCTTCGACGGCAATGTCGCCGGCAGGACCGTCGCCGTGCTGGGCCTGACCTTCAAGCCCAATACCGACGACATGCGCGAGAGCCCCAGCCTCGACATCATCCCGGTCCTCGTCGGCAAGGGCGCTGTCGTCCGCGCCTATGACCCGGAGGGGATGAAGGAGGCCCGCAAGATGATGCCCCACATCACATATTGCGAGGACGCCTATGACGCGATCAAAGGCGCCGACTGCGTGGCGATTGTCACCGAATGGAACCAGTTCCGTGCATTGAACCTCGAGCGGCTGAAAAGCCTGACCAAGCGCCCGCTGATGGTGGATTTCCGCAACGTCTACAAGCCCGCCGACATGGCCGAAGCGGGCATCGAGTATCACTGTATCGGTCGCCCCTACATTCCCCCTGTCGGTGCCCCCAAATGAGCAAGCCCTACGCCTTTCACCACACCGTGCTCCGCGAATACGACATCCGCGGCATCGTCGGCGAGACCCTGGGCGAGGCCGATGCGGAGGCGATCGGGCAAGCCTTCGCCACCATCGTCCTGCGGGGCGGCGGCAAGCGGGTCGCGGTGGCGCGCGACGGGCGCCTTTCCTCCCCCACCCTGGAAGCGGCGGTGGTGCGGGGGCTGGTTGCGGCGGGCGCCGAAGCGGTTCGCGTCGGGCTGGGGCCGACGCCGATGCTCTATTTCGCCGTGCATCACCTGAAGGCCGATGCAGGCATCATGATCACCGGGTCGCACAATCCGCCGACCCACAACGGCTTCAAGATGATGCTGGGGAAGAAGCCGTTCTTCGGCGAGGACATCCGCGAGATCGGCACCATTGCCGCGGCCGGCGCCTTTACCGAGGGCCAGGGGTCGGTAGGCGATGAATCGGTCTTCGAAGCCTATATCGACCGGCTGGTGCAGGACTATATCCCCGGCCGTGACCTGAAGATCGCCTGGGATGCCGGCAACGGCGCCCCCGGCGAGGCGATGGCGGCACTCGCCGCCCGCCTGCCCGGCACGCATATCCTGTTGAACGAGGAGATCGACGGAACCTTCCCGAACCATCACCCGGACCCGACGGTGCCCGAGAATCTGGTTCAGCTTCAGGAGGCGGTGGCCAAGAACAAGTGCGATCTCGGCTTCGCCTTCGATGGCGATGGCGACCGCATCGGCGTCGTCGATGGCGAGGGCGGCATCCTCTGGGGCGACCAGATCCTGGCGTTGCTCGCGAGCGAGGTGCTGGCCGAGCACCCCGGCGCCACCATCATCGCCGATGTGAAGGCAAGCCAGGTCCTGTTCGACGAGATCGCCCGTCTGGGCGGCAAGCCGCTGATGTGGAAGACGGGCCACTCTCTGATCAAGGCGAAGATGGCCGAGATCGGCAGCCCCCTCGCCGGCGAGATGAGCGGGCATATCTTCTATGGCCACAGGTTCTACGGCCACGACGACGGTCTTTATGTCGCCGTGCGCATGGCCAGCATCATCGCGCGGGCCGGCTACTCGGCCGCGGAGTTCCGCCGGAAGCTCCCCAAATTCATGAACACCCCGGAACTGCGGTTCGATTGTGCCGAGGAGCGCAAGTTCGAGGTGGTGAAGGAGGTCGCGGCGCGACTGGCCCGGACCGGTGCCGACGTGCAGGCCGTCGACGGCGTGCGAGTCAATTCCGCCGATGGCTGGTGGCTGTTGCGCGCGTCGAACACCCAGGCCGTTCTGGTCGCCAGATGCGAATCCCGCACCGAGGCCGGACTGGAACGCCTGAAGGCGACCCTGGCCGCCCAGTTGAAGGCCAGTGGGATCGATCTGCCCGACGGATCAACGCCGCACGGGCACTAGCGACCACAACAGCGCGACCACCTGCAGTCCGAGCAGTATCCCGAAGGCCGCCTGATAGCCCTCGGCCGGATAGCGGCCGTCGATCGGCGTCCAGAAATCCAGGATCCAGCCGATCGCGAACTGGGTGAGGAAAGCGCAGCCGAAGATGAAGACGTTGAGGGCCGTGTTCGACCGTCCGGAATACTCGGCCGGGAAATAGCCCGACAGGATCGGGAAGGCGAAGGCCGACGCGTTGCCGATCAGGCCGAACATGATCCATGGAATGCTGGAATTCGGGAAAAGCTGAAAGGCGATCACCGCATTGACCGCGAGCAACGCGATGAGCCCGATCCGCATCGACTGGATCAAGGGCACGCCGCGGCGGCTCATCACATCTGCGAAGACGCCGTTGACGAAGAAGCCGGCGGTCAGGGCGGCGGCAAGAAAGAATAGTTGGCGGGCCACGTCGGCTCGGTCCAGGAGGGCGACATCCCGCAGCCAGGGCCCGGCCCACAATCCCTGTACCGCCATCCCGGCTCCCATGGTCAGGAAGGCAACCGGTGCCAGGCGCCAGAACACCGGGTCGCGGTAGATCCGAACCAGTCCGTCCACTTGCTGACGGAAGCCGGCCGCCGTTGTCGGCTGTTCCTTCTCCGGCACGGCGAAGAAGATCACCATCGAGGTGACGACGCTGAGCACCGCAAGCCCGAGGAAGAGCTCGCGCCAGTCGATCAGATGCAGCAGCAGCTCGACTGGTTCTGTCGCGACCAGCGCGCCTGCGCCGCCCATGGTCATGAAGATGCCGTTGATCAGCGGCCAGCGCTCCTGTGGAAACCACAAGGTGATCGCCTTCAGGGAAGCCATCAGCCCGCCGCAGACACCTACACCGATCAGCGCCCGTGCCAGCGCCAGGCCGTTGCGGGACTCTGCGAAGGCGAAGCAGAGCGCGCCGATTGAGGATATGAGGATGAGACCCGCCTGCATGCGGCGCGGGCCGAAGCGATCGAGGCCAAGGCCGAGCGGCAGCTGCATGGCGGCATAGGTGAGAAAATAGGCCGAGGCGAGCAGGCCGAGATCGGTCGCCGCGAGGCCCACCTCGGCAATCAGGTTCGGAGCGATGACCGCGGTAACGCTCCGATACAGATAGGAAAGGAAGAATCCGAGCCCGAACGGCAGCAACACCGTGGCGACGAGGCGTATGAGCGGCGGCGGACCCGCCGGCCCGGCCGCTGTCGGCGTTTCCTCCATGCGCTCATGATAGCTGCCGCCTCGACGGGGGAGAAGGTATGCTTGCGCATGAACCCTGAGCGCCACCTGTTCATCGCACCCGAGATCGCGGCCGCGCTCGAGCGCAAGGCGCCGGTGGTGGCACTCGAATCGAGCATCATCGCCCACGGCTTCCCCCATCCCGACAACCTCGATCTCGCCGGTGCGCTGACTACGGCGGTTCGTCAGGCGGGTGCCACGCCGGCGATGATCGCGATCGTCGCCGGGCGTATTCACGTCGGCCTGAACGAGAAGGATGTCCTGCACCTCGCCAGCGCCCGGGACGTCGCGAAATGCTCGACCCGCGACATTGCTCCCCTGATTGCGGCGGGCCGGACGGCGGGGACCACTGTCGCGGCGACGGCCCATATCGCCGCCCGCATCGGTATCCGGCTGTTCGCCACCGGCGGCATCGGCGGCGTGCACAGGCATTTCGAGGGAGACCAGGGACCGCCGGATGTATCAGCCGACCTGCTCGAACTGTCGCGCACTCCGATTGCAGTCGTCACGTCCGGCGCCAAGTCGATCCTGGACCTGCCGGCTACCCTGGAGATGCTCGAAACCTACGGTGTCGGCATGATCGGGTTCGGTACGCGCGAGTTCCCGGCCTTCCATACGCCGTCGAGCGGCCTGCCCCTCGCTTTCTCGACGGACGATCCGGCGCAACTCGCGAGCGTGGTTCGGACACATCTGGACCTCGGTCTCCCCGGGGCGCTTCTCGTGTGCAATCCGCCGCCGGCCGAACTGGCCCTGTCGCGCGCCGACCTCGAAGGTTGGATCGTCGCGGCCATGGCTGAGGCGCATGCCGCGGGCATCAGCGGCGGCGCGGTCACCCCCTATCTGCTGGGCGCACTCAGCCGCTTGTCGAAGGGAGCCAGCGTCCGCGTGAACCGGGGGCTGGCGATCGCGAACGCCGAAGTCGCCGCCCGGATCGCCGCGGACCTATAGGGTAACGACCAGGCAATCCACGCCCTTGGTCTTGAGCACGCGACAGGTTTCCCGCGCTCCGTCCTGCGTCAACCCGCCGATGCGCGCGCGGTAGAACTTCTTCTTGCCCTCGGACTGATCGACCACGATGCGGTTGTCGCTGAGCGACGGAAGCAGGCTGGCCACGCGCCTCGCCTCGCTCTCGGCCGCTTGCGACCGGACGAAGGCCCCCACCTGGACGCCGTAGCCCGAACCGCGCTCGCTCGTCGCGGCATGCGCCGACGACACGGGGTTCAGTGCCTGCAGGGCACGCTTCACGCCTTTGCCCACTGCGTCCCGGTCGGCGTCGACCATCATGGTCGGCGGCGAGGAGTGCGGCCGGCCGTTGAACCCAGCATCCATGATCCGAACCATCTCGCGATCACGCAGCGCCGCGGTGTTGCCGCCGAAGACGACACCGACAAGCCGTTTGCCGTCGCGCGTGGCGGAAGCGACGAGGTTGAAGCCGCTGGCGTTGATGAAGCCGGTCTTGATGCCGTCCATGCCCTCGTAGGCATTCAGCAGCCGGTTGTGGTTGGCATGCACCACGCCGTCGAAGGCGAATTCGGAACGCGAAAAATAGCTGTAGCGCCGCTTGTGGTCGCGCAGCATGGCGAGCCCGAGCGTCGCCATGTCGCGCGCCGTCGTCTGTTGCAGGCGGTCGGGCAGGCCCGAGGCGTTGCGGAAGGTCGTGCGGCTCATCCCCAGTTGGCGGGCCTTGACGGTCATTTCCCGGGCAAACTCCGCCTCGGTTCCGGCGATGGCCTCGGCCAGCACGACCGCAACGTCGTTTGCGGATTTCGTCACGAGGCCCAGGATCGCGTCCTCCACCCGGATGGTTTCCCCCACGGCGAGACCGAACTTGGAGGGTTGCTGCCGGGTGGCGAGCACCGAAGTCTTGATACGCTGATCGAGCCGCAATGCGCCCTGGTCGAGCGCGTCGAAAACCAGGTACAGGGTCATGATCTTGGTCAGCGACGCGGGATAGCGCAGTTCATCCGCGTTCGCCTGATGCAATACGGCCCCGGAACCGGCTTCGACCAGGATCGAGGCCGTCCGGTTCGATTGAGAAGCCGACTTTTGCTTCGGCTTGGCGTCCGCCGTCGAAATGGCAAAGAACAAGATCGTTAATATCGTCACGATCCTTGCCATGCCGCTGCGCCCCCTTGCCGAATACATGCCACTTGGCCAGCAGCGTCCAGATGTCCGACGCGATGACCGATAGGCGTTGACCATATTGTCGCCAGAGTCGCGTGTCCAGCAAAGTCTCGCTGATTCTATTAAGGATTTGCTCAAGATTCGCATGACGCAAATCCCATCCGCCAACGCCCCTATTGAAACGTTATTTGCCGTCCGCATTTGCGCTATGGGTGATCCCAATAGACACAGGAGCGCGTGATGATACGGCAGAGCCGGTTTCTGTTTCCTTTCCTCGCCGTCCTGGCGATCGCCGCCTGCCAATCCGCCGGGCCGGAGGACAATGCGATCCTGCGAAGCTTCAAGTGGTACAGCTACCTGGGCGGCGATGACATCAGGGAAACCTGCGCGGCGGGCGGGCTCGACCGCCTGCGCTTCGTCTACAATGGAATCTGGCACGAACAGGTGCGCACCTACGACATCGTGGCGGTCGGTCCCGGCGCGCGCCAGGAGTCCAGGGTGCTCGGCCAGGGCAACATCGCGAGCATTGACCTTCTGGATCCGTTCGGCGTCTGGCGCGGCCCACGGGTGGACACGACGCTCGATGCCGCCGCTTTCGCCACCCTCCGCGCGGCCTTCGACCGCGCCCATGCCGGAGCTCGCCTGAAGTCCGGCGGCTATCTCAGATCGGACAGCTACTATTGGGTGGCAGCCGAATGTCGTGCCGGCCGGTACCGCTTCGCCGCCTGGACGACCGACGAAACAGACGTGAACGCCCTCTCCTTCGTTGCCCCCCTGCTACGCCAGGATCTGACCGAGGTGCCGTTTCGCCGTGCGGCCAACCCGCCTCAGGGGCCGTTCCGCGACTACGATCCGATGACCACCTATCCGCATTTCCGGCTCCAGATCGACGAAACCGGCATCCCTGTCGGCCCCAGGGTGCGCGGCTAGGCTTTTTCCGCCGACTTATATTGCGGCGCACCATTTTTCTGCCTCGGGCCATTGACAATGCGCACCGGAACGAGCATATCGCCGATTGTGCACCGCAACATAACGGCCCGATGAGTGGCCGCGGCAATAGGAGATGCCTCAAATGACGTCAGCACTTCCCAAGGGCTTCGAATTCTTCACCCAGACCGGCATGGATGCCGCCCACAAGGCGATGGCATTCGGACAGAGCCGTTTCAGCAGCCTCAACAAGAGCGTTGACGAGGCGCAGGCCTTCGGTCGCGAGACCGTCGAGGCCCTGGTCGCCTCCGCCACCGTTGCCGCCGAGGGCGTCGAGGAGTTGAACGCCGAGATCCTGAACTTCGGCAAGGCCCAGGTCGACAGCGGCATGGCCGCGGTCAAGACGCTGATGACCGCGCGCACGCCGCAGGAGTTCTTCGCCGCCCAGAGCGCTTTCGCCAAGTCGGCGCTGGACGCCTTTCTGGCCCAGTCGACCAAGGTCGGCGAGATCGGTGCCCGTCTGGCGCAGAGCACGGCCGAACCGCTCAATGCCCGCATGCAGGCCAGCGTCGACAAACTGATCCGCCCGCTATCCGCCTGAAACAGCAGCACCCCGCGCTGCGTCGCAGCAGCGGAATTGAAGTCCGGCCGGTTGTGCGGGCTTTTTTCCTGGTGCACTGCAGCAAAACCCCTTGACGCAAGGCGAGAGCATGCTTAAATTCTGATCATGCTGCAGCGCAACATGCGGGCGGCCCCCACAATCAGACCACGCCGAAATCAAAGTCAACCAGACGCGGAGAATAGAACCATGGCTACCAAGATGAAGGCCGAAGCGACCAAGATTGCCACCGACGCCCAGATCGTCGGCAAGGATGCGATGAACGCCGCGATGAAGGCGGGCGAAGAGGCGGCCACCAAGGCCTTCTCGATGAGCAAGGAAAAGTTCGAGGCGGCGACCAAGAGCTTCGGCGACATCGCCCAATTCAACCAGGAGACCGTCGAGATCGTCGTACAGACCTCGACCAAGACCGCGAAGGCCGTCGAGGCACTGAATGCCGAGGTTCTCGCCTTCTCGAAGGCCCAGCTCGACAGCACCGTCGCCGCCGCCAAGGCCGCGATGACCTGCAAGACGCTGAAGGAACTGGTCGATCTGCAGACCGGCTTCTTCAAGGACTCGGTCGAGACCTACGTGAAGGAAGCGACCAAGTTCGGCGAACTCAGCCAGAAGATCTCCCAGGAGGCTTTCGAGCCGATCGGCGCGCGCATGAAGCTGGCCGTCGAGAAGTTCGCGAAGCCCCTCGCCGCTTGAACCACGGGCGTCTGATCTTACGTTCGGAGTGGTCTGGAGTTTCCTCCTCTCTCGATTTTCCTCGATAGTGGTGGCGTTGGGAGCCCGGCCGTAAGGCCGGGCTCTTTGCATTTTGACCGCCCCTTTGATCTGCTGGGTATGGCAATCGGTAGGGTTTGTCCGATATTCTACGGGCCGGCATGGGCCGCTCCGGAGTTGGCGTCAGGGTTCGTCGGGATGAGCGAGGAAAGACGGGACGGAGATACGGGCACGGGGACGGGTGTCGTCACCCGCACGCGCCCGAAGACGAAGAAGCCGCCCCTCTACAAGGTGCTGCTTCTGAACGACGACTACACCCCCATGGAATTCGTGGTCCACGTGCTCGAGCGGTTCTTCAACAAGAACCGCGAGGAAGCCACCGAGATCATGCTGCACGTTCATCAGAAGGGCATCGGCGTCTGCGGCGTCTTCACCTACGAGGTGGCCGAGACCAAGGTGGCCCAGGTGATCGACCTCGCCCGTCAGAACCAGCACCCGCTGCAATGCACGATGGAGCGCGAATAGCCGTCCGCCTACCCTGTCCCTTCAGCGTCTGAGGAGTGGCCCGCTTGCCCGGATTTTCCCGCAACCTCGAACAGACCCTTCACCGGGCCCTCGCCCTCGCCACAGCCAGGCGGCACGAATTCGCGACGCTGGAACACCTGCTCCTGGCGCTGGTCGACGACACCGATGCCATCGCCGTGCTCAAGGCGTGCAACGTCGACATCGAACGCCTGCGCACCCGTGTCACCAAGTTCGTCGACGAGGACCTGCGCGACCTGGCGCTCGACCGCCGCGAGGAGGCGAAGCCGACACTCTCCTTCCAGCGTGCCGTCCAGCGCGCCCTCTTCCACGTGCAGTCCTCCGGTCGCGAGGAAGTGACCGGCGCCAACGTGCTGGTAGCGATCTTCTCGGAACGCGAGAGCCACGCCGTCTACTTCCTGCAGGAACAGGACATGTCGCGGTTGGATGCCATCAGCTTCATCAGCCACGGCATCGCGAAGTCGCCGGGCCGCGGCGAGAGCCGCCCGGTTCGCGGCGTCGACAACGAGGGTCCCACCGCCAACGGCGGCGGCGGTGGCGAGAAGCCGGCCCCGGGCCAGGGCGGACCGGCGGGTCAAGGCCAGCAGAAGAACCAGGACGCGCTCGCCAACTATTGCGTCAACCTCAACGAGAAGGCCAAGGCCGGCAAGATCGACCCGCTGATCGGGCGCGAGCAGGAGATCGAGCGCACCATCCAGATCCTGTGCCGGCGATCGAAGAACAATCCGCTCTTCGTGGGCGATCCCGGCGTCGGCAAGACCGCCATCGCCGAGGGCCTCGGCCGGCGCATCGTGCTGGGCGAGGTGCCGGAAGTGCTGCGGAACGCCACCATCTATGCGCTCGACATGGGCGCCCTTCTCGCCGGCACGCGCTATCGCGGCGATTTCGAGGAGCGGCTGAAGGCCGTCGTCTCCGAGCTCGAGGCGATCAAGGGTGCCATCCTCTTCATCGACGAGATCCACACGGTGATCGGTGCCGGCGCCACCTCGGGCGGCGCCATGGATGCCTCGAACCTCCTGAAGCCGGCGCTCGCCTCGGGCGCCATCCGCTGCATCGGCTCGACCACCTACAAGGAGTTCCGCTCCTACATCGAGAAGGACCGCGCGCTCTTGCGCCGGTTCCAGAAGATCGACGTGAACGAGCCGACGATCGAGGACGCGATCAAGATCGTGCGCGGCCTGAAGCCTTATTACGAGGAATTCCACAAGGTCCGCTATACCGGCGAGGCGATCCGCGCCGCGGTCGAACTATCGGCGAAATACATCAACGACAGGAAGCTACCCGACAAGGCGATCGACGTTATCGACGAAGTGGGCGCGGCCGAGATGCTGAAGCCGGAAAGCCGCCGGCGGAAGACTATCAGCGTCAGGGAGATCGAGGGCATCGTTGCGAAGATCGCCCGCATCCCGCCGAAGAGCGTCTCCAAGCGCGATACCGAAGCCCTGCGCACCATCGAGACCGACCTGAAGCAGGCCGTGTTCGGTCAGGACAAGGCGCTGATCGCACTCTCCGCCGCGGTGAAGCTCGCCCGCGCGGGCTTGCGCGAACCCGAGAAGCCGATCGGCTGCTACCTCTTCTCCGGCCCCACCGGCGTCGGCAAGACGGAAGCAGCGCGCCAGCTCGCCCTCACCATGGGCATGGAGCTGATCCGCTTCGACATGTCGGAATACATGGAGCGGCATTCGGTCTCGCGGCTGATCGGCGCGCCGCCCGGCTATGTCGGCTTCGACCAGGGCGGCCAGCTCACCGACAAGGTCGACCAGCACCCGCATTGCGTGCTGCTGCTGGACGAGATCGAGAAGGCGCATCCCGATCTCTTCAACATCCTCTTGCAGGTGATGGACCACGGGAAGCTCACCGACCATCACGGCAAGACGGTCGATTTCCGCAATGTGGTCCTGATCATGACCACCAATGCGGGCGCCACTGAATCGGCCAAGAACGCCATCGGCTTCGGCCGCGGCCTGAAGGACGGCGAGGACGAGGAGGCGATCAAGAAGCTGTTCACGCCGGAATTCCGCAACCGGCTGGACGCGGTGATCGGCTTCGACGCGCTGTCGCCCGATGTCATCGCCCGCGTGGTCGACAAGTTCGTCCTCCAACTGGAAGCCCAGCTCTCCGACCGCAATGTCACCATCGCGCTCACCGACGAGGCCCGCACCTGGCTCGCCGAACGCGGCTACGACAAGGCCTTCGGCGCGCGTCCCCTCGGCCGGGTGATCCAGGAGCACATCAAGAAGGCGCTGGCCGACGAACTCCTCTTCGGCCGCCTGACCAAGGGCGGTCATGTGAAGGTGCGGGTCGAGAACGGCAAGCTCGCCTTCGACATCGAGAAGACCGACGCTCCACACAAAGCCGAGGATCCGGAAGCCGATACCACGGCGGAAGAGGCGGTCGGGTGACAGTGTGGGATTCGAAGTAGGAAGCTTGCATGCGCCGTGACGAGGCATTGAGACAGCTGCGACAAAACCGGGAGCGGCTCGCCGCTCTCGGTGTCGTTCATGCCTATCTGTTCGGTTCGGTCGCGCGCGACACCGCGGCCCCGGAAAGCGATATCGATGTCGTGGTCGATGCCGAAGGCGGGGAGCCGCTCGGGCTTTTTCGACTGGCGCGGGTCGCGGACGAGTTGGAACGCATCCTGGAACGCCCCGTCGATGTCATATCGAAAGCGGGGTTGGTCCATACGGTCGGTTTGCAGCGGCGCGTGACGCCCGACCTCGTCAATGCCTTCTGAGCGGCAGGGAACCGACCCGGCGCAAACCGTCCATCACGCACGCCGCCGTATCACGCGTATCTTTACGGTCACTCGAAGCGATACCCTGGAAAGTCACCTGGCCAACGAGGAGCGGCAGGAGTCGGTGGAACGGAACTTCATCGGCATCGGTGAAGCGGTCAAGAACCTCGCGCGCATGCTCGACCTTCAGGCTCTGATCCCGCTGGGCCGTGGCGGGAAGCCTCTCGCTTTCGCGACTTCCTGGCGCACCAGTACGAACAAGGTGTTTCCCACCCGGATGTCTGGCGCACGATCCAGGAGGACCTTCCACAGCTCGACGCTGCTCTGCTCCGCTTGCTCGCACTGCTTCCAGGAGAAGGTCGAAGCTGAGAGCGCCGGCCTTACTCGTCGGTGCGTGGCGCTTGTTCGGATCGGCGGATCGACGTCAGCACCTCGAGGGCGGATATCACCTTGCCGAGTCCGCAGAGGATGGCGCCGCTGACCAGAAGCTGCATGCCGAACTGAGCCATCTGAAGATCCTGGATCAGGACGCTGGCACCAATCGCGCCGATGCCGACCATCACGGCCGTGCCGCCGACGATGAAGAGCAGAAACGGCAGCATTCCTTCCCCCTGATCACTGCGCAGAGGTTAGCGCATCAGCAGAACGGCGAACATCACCGTCCCTATGCCGATCCGGTACCAGGCGAAGGGCGCGAAGCCGTGCCGCGAGATGAAGTCGACCGCGGCGCGCACGACGAGAAGCGCGGCTATGAAGGCGGTGACGAAACCGGCCGCGATGACGGCCGCATCGTCGAAGTCGAGATTGTCCCGGTTCTTGTACAGATCGTAGACGCAGGCGGCGAGCATCGTCGGCACGGCGAGGAAGAAGGAGAATTCCGTCGCCGCCCGCCGGTCCACCCCCAGCATCAGCGAACCCATGATGGTGGCGCCAGAGCGCGATACGCCTGGGATCATCGCCACCGCCTGGCAGAGCCCGATGCGGAAGGCGAGCCAGGGCGAGAAGGTGTCGACGTCATGGTGCCGGGGCGCGGGCTTGATGCGCTCGATCAGAAGGATGACCAGCCCGCCGAGCACGAGCGTGGTGGAAACGACCCAGGGCGAGAACAAGAGGCTCTTGATCTGCGAGCCGAACAGGGCACCCAGCACCAGGGCCGGTATCAGCGCCGCCAGGATTCCGATGCTGAAGCCGCGCGCCGCGCGGTCGCCCGAGAGCAGCCCGGCCGCGACTCCGAAGAACTTCGCCCGGTAGAGCCAGATCACCGCCAGGATGGCGCCGAACTGGATCACGATCTCGAACACCTTGCCGGGCGGCCCCTTGAAACCCATGAGGTCGATCAGCAGGATCAGGTGACCGGTGGAGGACACCGGCAGGAACTCCGTCAGCCCCTCGACGATGCCGAGAAAGGCGGCGGCGAGGAGCGTCCAAACATCGAGGCTGTCGGCCATTCAGGGAATCCGGTCGGCGGAAGGTGGCGCGACCCTAGTCGGCGGTCCCGCACCACGGCAAGAAAACGAAAGGCCGCAGCCCGATGCGCAGCGTTCGATCATTACTGACGGGAAGCGGTTCACAGGTAGTCTTCGCCGTCACCGCTGCTTGCCTGACTGGATATGCCCTCCCTCGGCGGTCCTTCGGCGCGGATGAGATTGACTGGCGGAACCGACAGCTCCCAGCGCAGTCCGCCCGCCGCGTAGTCGGTACGCACGACACCATCAAGGGACCGCGCCACCATATCCTCTGCGACAATACGGCCGAAACCCTTGCGCGAGGACGCCACCACCGGCGGACCCCCCTGTTCTTCCCACCTGATCTGCAGCCCGTCGTGCTCGCCGCTGCGTTCCGCCAGTCTCCATGAGATCAGGATTCTGCCGTCCGGCATCGAGAGGGCGCCATATTTGATCGCATTGGTCGCCAGTTCGTGCAGCGCCAGACCGATCGACTGGGCAGCGGCGGAGTTGAGGACAACTTCCGGCCCGGTGAGCACCAGGCGCGGGCTCCCCGGTCCGGCAAAAGGCAGCAGTTGCTCACGCACGAGGTCGCCGAGAGATGCACCTTGCCAGTTTTCGTTGACCAGCAGGTCGTGCGAGGCCGCGATGCCCCGCAGGCGTTGGGTGAAGCGGTCCCGGAAATCGGGCACCGACGTGGCAGAGCGCGCGGTCTGGCTGGCGATTGCCTGAATCACCGCCAGCAGGTTCTTTGAGCGATGCGAGACCTCGTGCATCAGGAATCGCACGTGCTCCTCGGCGGCTTTGCGCTCGGTAATGTCGGCCATGATGCTGACGAGACGATGCGCCGCGCCATCGGGCCCACGCGCGGTCACCATGCCCCGGCCCGACAGCCATACGAGGGTCCCGTCAGGGCGCAGCACGCGATACTCCGCCGGAAACGAGTCCTGCCTGGCGGCCATCTCGTGAAGGGCACTCACCAGATGCCGGTCGGCAGGATGCAGCGCCTGCCGGAACTCGTCCGCCTCGCCACCCACCTGTCCACGCCCGTCGGGAAGGTCGAGCCCGAAGAGAGCCATGCCTTCTGCCGTCCAGGACCGGGTGCGTGAGAAGAAGTCGGTTTCCCAGCTACCCATTCGGCCGGCAAGGAGGGCCGAGCGGTAGGACGCTTCACTTTGGCGCAGGCTTTCCAGCAGCCGCGTCCGATCGAGCGATGCCGAGAACTGGTCTGCCAGGGTCCGCAACAGCTCTATCTCGGAAGCCGAAAAGCGGGCGCGCTCGGCGGTGGCGAACGCGATGGTTCCGAACAACCTTCCATGCGCCTGAAGCGGCAGGCCCGCATAGGCCTTTATCCCCATCGCCCGCACACCTGCCGAGGCTTCGTCATGGAGAAGATCGACATTCTCCAGGGTCAGCGCAGCGCGCGTTCGAGCCACCTTCCCACACAGGTGCTGGCCGAATGCAATACGGTGGAATACCGCTATGTGGTGGGGGGCGTCGAGGCCGGCAGAGGATTGCAGCACGAGCGTTTCGCCGGCCGCTGGGTCGACCGCATAGTGGAAATAGTATTTGGCGCCGCACTCCTCAGCGACGGCCCGGAAGGCAGCCTCCAAGTGGTCCTCTGGTGAATCGCCGACAATCAATTGCTGCGCCACCCGCGTCAGCAACGTCAGATGGCGGTTGCTTGCCAGCAGTTGCGCTTCGCGCGTTTGCGTTGCGCCTTCAATCATCCGAAGAACCGCCGCAACCGAACTCCATCATCGTCCCATGACTTGGATCCGATATCTCCTGCGCCGATATGGCGATTTCGCCAATGCGATGAAAAGGCCCACAGTATAAGCATTTTCATGTCGTCTGGAATTTTTTGGACGCGGCTGGTCCCAACACCCTGCCCCGCTATCCCAGCAGGAAATCCTTCGCCGCGTTGATCTCGGCGGCGAGATAGCCGCTGCCGCCCTGGTCGGGATGCATCTTCTTCATCAACCGGTGATGCGCCGCCTTGATCGCCGCGGCGTCGGCGCCGCGCTCCAGCCCGAGGATGGCGAGCGCCCGGGCCTCGGTCATCTTGCCGTCATCGGCCGCGCCCTGTGCCTGTGCGCCGGCATCCGACGCCTGGTCGTCTCCCCGCCAGTCCGCCCCATGCGTGCGGTCGAGGAAGGCCTCAATCAGGCTGGCCGACTGGGCGTCGTGGCCGCATTCGGCCCTGAGCGCGAGCAGGTCCTCCAGCGTCAGCTCCGCCAGCCGCCGTCCCTTGAACTTCCCCTGCAGCACGTCGCCCGCCACCGCGCCCGACCCGGGATCGAGCGTCATGTTGAGCCAGGCCGTCGTCACCGATGACGGCGGCGCCGTGGCGCCGGCCGGCCCGCCGCCGACATGGCCGAAGCCCGGCACCGGCATGAACCGCTTGATCAGCGGGATGAGCCCCAGGAACAGGAAGGCGAGATCCGGTCGGCCGCGCAGGAACAGGAAGAGCGCCAGCAGGCCGGCGAGCCCCATCGCGATGCCGCGCATCGCGCGGCTGAGCACGGCCGGCGGCGTCCGCAGGAACAGCCAGACCCCGCCGCCGAAGACGACCAGCACGCCGGCCAGGATCGCGAGCCCCGCCATCGTCAGCCGATCTGCCGGGAGAGCCGCAGCACCTCCCCCTTCGCACGATTGGCGTAATCGGTGAGGGCCAGCCGGCCACCGGCCGCGAACACCGCCACGGCCTTCAACAGGTCGCGCAAGGCCTGCGGGCTGTCGGCATCGAAATTCAGATGCGCCCCCCGGGTCAGTTTCGCCACCTGGGCGAAGGCGCGGTTGGCGATCGGGTCATGCCCTTCCTGGAACACGAAGACCGGCACGCCGAGCAGGCCGAGTTCGCCCGCGAGCCGGCCGAGATCGTCGATCCCCTCCTCCATGCAGTCGCCGACATAGACCAGCGCATCGACCTTCTTCGCCTTGGTTTCGGCAAGTGCATGGCTCAGAACCTTGCCGATCTGGGTATGCCCGGCGAGACAGGTGACCGATGCCATCCGCCGCGCCAGCGTCTCGGGATCGGTGATCCAGGACGAGGCGCGGCATTCGCCGAAGCCACGAAAGAAGCAGAGTTGGATCTCGAGGCCGCCATGGCTGGCCGCTTCCGTGAACATCTCGGTCTGGATCCGGGCCGCCTGCTCCCAGGTCGGCTGCCGGCTCGCCGTCGCGTCCATGCCGAACAGCAGCCGGCCGCGCCCGCCGCCGCCGCGCTTGGGGGTCACCGCCAGCTTGCGCAGGAACTGATCCACTGCGGCCGCGCCTTTTTTTGCCGGCACCCGCGGATCGGATTCGGTCATGAGCCGGCCGTCCTCCTCTTTGCTCTCCGGTTCAGTATATGGCCCCGAAGGGATCGCGCTTCCAGTATCCGGCCGCATAAAGCGCCGGCCGGCCCGCGGAAAGACCTTGCCGCCACTGCGGCAAAACAATACCGTCAACTGGTTGCTGCACTGCAGCAATTCGTTTCGGCGTCCGATGGCGGGTCACCCACCGATGTAGCTCGAAATTTCCCCTGCGCAGCAGCCATCCCGACTGGCGCTTTCGACCCGTTTAGGGTGCGGCCTGCAAGACGCAAGATTTCGTGACCGTCGGCCCAGCACGACCGCCTGATCCTTTTCGCCCGCCTCCAATTCGCTCCTCCTCCCAACCCGGCATTGGCCGGGCGGGGACATTTTCGGAGATAATCATGAGACCCGATTTCCTGTTCCGGCTGCGCACGGAATGGCTCGGCAATATCCGCGGCGACATTCTCGCCGGAACCGTTGTCGCCCTTGCCCTGATCCCCGAAGCCATCGCCTTTTCCATCATTGCCGGCGTCGATCCCAAGGTCGGCCTCTACGCATCCTTTTCCATCGCCGTCATCACCGCCATCGCCGGCGGGCGCCCCGGCATGATCTCCGCCGCCACCGCCGCCACCGCCGTCCTGATGGTCACCCTGGTGAAGCAGCACGGGCTGCAATACCTGCTCGCCGCGACCGTCCTGGCCGGCCTGATCCAGATCGCGGCCGGCGCGCTTCGTCTCGGCTATGTGATGCGCTTCGTCTCGCGGTCGGTGATGACCGGCTTCGTCAACGCGCTCGCCATCCTGATCTTCATGGCCCAATTGCCCGAACTGATCGGCGTGCCCTGGCTCACCTATGTGATGGTCGCGGGCGGGCTCGCCATCATCTATCTCTTCCCCCGCCTCACCAAGGCCGTGCCCTCGCCGCTCGTCTGCATCGTCGTGCTGACCGCGCTGGCGCTGATCCTGAAGCTCGACCTGCGCACGGTCGGCGACATGGGCGAGCTGCCCTCGACCCTGCCGGTTTTCCTGCTGCCCGACATTCCGCTGACGCTGCAGACGCTGATCATCGTGCTGCCCTATTCCGCGGCCATTGCCGCGGTTGGTCTTCTGGAATCGCTGATGACGGCGTCGATCGTCGACGACCTGACCGACACGGCGAGCGACAAGAACCGCGAATGCATCGGCCAGGGCATCGCCAATACGGCGACCGGCTTCATCGGTGGCATGGCGGGATGCGCCATGATCGGCCAGTCCATCATCAACGTGAAGTCGGGCGGCCGCGGCCGGCTGTCCACCTTCTGCGCCGGTGTGTTCCTGCTCTTCTTCATCGTCGTGCTCGGCGACTGGGTGAAATCCATACCCATGGCGGCCCTCGTCGCCATCATGATCATGGTCTCCATCGGCACCTTCAGCTGGGCCTCGATCCGCAACCTGAAGACCCATCCGCGCAGCTCCAGCATCGTCATGCTGGCGACCGTGATCACCGTGGTCGCCACCCACAACCTGGCGATCGGGGTGCTGGCCGGCGTGCTCCTGTCCGGCATCTTCTTCGCCTGGAAGATTTCCCAGGTCTTCCGCGTGACCTCCACCCTCTCGACGGACGGTACGGCACGGACCTATCTGGTTGAAGGACAGGTCTTCTTCGCCTCGGCGGACGATTTCACCGCTGCCTTCGACTTCAAGGAAGCGTTGGAGAAGGTGACGATCGATGTCGGCCGTGCCCATATCTGGGACATATCCAGCGTCGCCGCGCTCGATATGGTCGTCCTGAAATTCCGGCGCGAAGGCGCCGAGGTCGAGATCATCGGCCTGAACAAGGCGAGCGAGACGATCGTCGACAGGCTCGCCATCCACGACAAGCCCGGCGCCCTCGAGCGCCTGATGGGGCATTAGGGGAGGTGGTCCGGTGAGAAAGCTGATCGCGCTGATCGACGGATCGGTCTATTCGCAGAGCGTCTGCGATCACGCCGCCTGGGTGGCGACGCGGACCGGCGCCGCGGTCGAGGTTATGCATATGCTTGGCCGACGCGGCCGTCCGGCCGCGCCGGTCAATCTCAGCGGCAACCTCGACGCCGACGCGCGCGACACCCTGCTGGCGGAGCTGTCATCCCTCGACGAGCAGAGCGCGAAACTCGCCCAGAAGCGCGGCCGTCTCCTCCTCGACGAGGCCAAGGCCAGGCTGGAACAGGCCGGCGTGCGCGAGGTCGTGACCAGGCTGCGCCACGGCGACATCGTCGAGACGGTGCAGGAATTCGAACGTGACGCCGATCTCGTCGTCATCGGCAAGCGCGGCGAGGCGGCGGATTTCGCCAAGCTGCATCTCGGCTCCAATCTCGAACGCGTGGCCCGCAGTTCCACCCGGCCGGTGATGGTCGCCTCACGCGCCTTCAAGCCGATCGGCCGCCTCCTGATCGCCTTCGACGGCGGCACCAGCGCGATGAAGGCGGTGGATCATGTGGCCCGCAGCCCGCTCCTCGCCGGCCTCGACTGCCTGCTGCTGCGCGTCGGCGCACCGACCGACGAAGCGAAGAAGCGGCTCGAAGACGCCGCCGTCCTGCTGCGCGGCGCCGGCTATGCCGTCGACGCCCGCCTGCTCCCCGGCCAGCCAGATGCCGTCATAGCCGAACGGGTGGAAGCGGAAGGGATCGACCTCCTGGTGATGGGCGCCTACGGACACTCCCGCATCCGCAACCTCATCATCGGCAGCACCACGACCGAGATGATCCGCTCGTGCAAGATCCCGGTGATGCTCTTCCGCTGACACTCGGCATCGTAGCCGGCGTCAGGTCCCCGGCTACGTCGTCGTCTCGCTTCGCGGGCCGGCACGATTCTCCGTCGTCGAGACCAGCCGTCCGTCGCGCAGGCGGCAGATCCGGTCGAGCCGGCCGATGATCTTCTCGTCATGGGTGACGGCGATGATGGCCGCCTCCTGTTCGCGTGCCAGCTTGCGCAGCAGGTCCATCACGATGCCGGCGCGTTCGGAATCGAGCGCGGCCGTCGGCTCGTCGGCGAGAATGATGCGCGGCCGGTTGGCCAACGCCCGGGCGATGGCCACGCGCTGCGCTTCGCCTCCCGAAAGCTGGGCCGGCATGGCCTGCCGGCGATGCCCCACCTGCAGGTAGTCCAGCAACTCGATGGCGCGGTGCTGCGCTTCGCCCTTGGGGCGGCCGGCGAGGTGGAGCACCAGCGCGACATTGTCGACGCAGTTGAGGAACGGCAGCAGGTTGTGGGACTGGAAGATGAAGCCGATCTTCTCCAGCCGCAGGCGGCGCAGGTCGTTGCGTTGCCATCGGTTGTCGAAGACGACTTCGCCGTCCAGCGCGATCCACCCCTCGTTCGGTTCGACGATGCAGCCGATGGCGTTCAAGAGCGTGCTCTTGCCCGACCCGCTCGGCCCCAGCAGTCCGACCACCTCGCCTGCATTGATTTCGAGCGTCACGTCGCGGAGCGCGTCGACGCGCGCCTCGCCCTCGCCGAAGTGTTTCGAGACACCACGCAACGAGACCAGCGCATCCGTGGGGACCGCGTCAGGCATCAGCCCACCAGCGCCCGGGCCGGGTCGACCCGCACGGCCACGCGGACCCCGAGCGCACTCGCCAGCAGGCAGACGACGACGACCACGCCGAACAGGATGACGAGATCGCCTGGGTCCATTACCACACGGCGCGGAAAACGGTCCCTGGCGAGGGCGACCAGCGTGCTACCCGTGATGAACCCGACCACCCCCATCAGAAGCGCCTGCTGCACGATCAGGCCGATGATGGTGCGATCGGGTGCACCGATCAGCTTGAGCGTGGCGATCTCGCGCAGCTTTTCCATCGTCATCGTATAGACGATGAGGGCGATGATGACCGCCGAGACGACCGTCAGCACACCCATGAACAGGCCCAGTTGCCGGCGCGCACGCTCGATGACGGTGGTCACCAGTATCGCTTCCTGCTGCCCCGCGCTCAGCACCGACAGGTGTTTCCAGCGGCGGACGTCCGCGGCGATGGCTTCGGCTGGGATATTGGGCGAGATGCGCGCCACCACGGCATTGACGATATCGGTGTTCGTCCGCTGCGATCCACGCGCGAATTCGCGTCGCGTCTCCGGCGGCGTCAGATCGAACTGAAGGTCCTGGGCATCCTTCAGCGTCATGTAGACGACGGAATCGCCCGATAGCGTCACACTGCCCTGCGTCAGTCCGACCACGGTATAGGCGCGCCGCCCGAAATCGACCTTGTCCCCGAGGGAAAGGCCGGTCTGCCGATCGGCGATCATCTCGTAGTGGCTGCGAGTGATGGGACGGCCTTCGACCATGTTCACCGGCCCACCCGGCCGCCCCGGTTCGAAGCCCACGACCTGCAGCCGCAGGCGGCGTCCGTCGCGTCCGATCTGGACGGTCTGCAGCGTGATCGACCCGGCTTCCAGCACGCCGCCGATGCGCGCGATCATCTCGCGCGTGTCTCCCGGGATGCGCGACGATTCGGCAAACGGCCCGTGGCTGTCCGCCTGAACCACCCAGATATCCGCGCCGATCGACCGCACCAGCGCCAGGGCATCCGCGGTCTGGCCGCGATAGATGCCGGCCATCGTCACCACCACACCCAGGAGCAGGCTCAGCCCCAGGCAGGTCAGGACAAAGCGCCCCAGCTTGTGACGGATGTCCCGGAAGGCGAGGTTCATGATCTGCCCTCGGGCGCCACGGTCGCCTGTCGCCCCACCCGCAGCCCGGAATTCAGCTTCAGCACCACCGATGCATCCGCCGGCAGGCCTTCCACGATTTCCAGACGGCCATCCAGCGTGCGCTGGCCGAACACGACCGGCCGTTCGGCGAGACGGCCGTTCTCGACCGTCCAGACGATGCCCCGCTGTCCTTCCAGCCCTTTGACGGCCGCCTGCGGCACCAGTTGCGCCACCGCGAGTTCGGCAATGTCGATGACGACCTCGGCCTGTTCGCCAAGATGGAACGCGGCCGGACAATCGTCGCACCGCACGTAGACCTTCCGCTCCTCGTTCACCCGATCGCTTTCGATGTCGATGCGCATGACCCGCCCGGAGAACCGTCGGTCCGCGAACGAGCGAAGCGTGATCTCGGCCCGCTGCCCGACGGCGAGACGTCCGGCCTTCGCTTCGTCGATATAGGCGAGCACCCAGACCGTCTTCGGGTCGACCAGCGTGAAGAGCTGCTCGCCGGGATTGAGCATCGCGCCCAGTTCGCGGTTGCGCGACACGACGACGGCGTCGTAGGGCGCATGCAGCGAGTACTTCGCCAACCGCGCTTCCTCGAAGGCCGCCGCCGCCCTCGTCTGCTCCAGATTGGCGCGCGCCGAATCGACCGCGCTTCTCGCCTGCGTGAGATCGGCCCGGGCAATGTCGTAGGCCGCGCGCGCGTCTTCGGCCGCCTCCGTGGACACATTGCCCCGCTGCACGAGCTGTTGGCGCCGATCGTTGACCTGCGCCTTCTGCGTCACCACGGCCTGGGCGTGTTCGATGCCGGCCTGCGCCTGACGGATTGAACTCTCGGCCTGGGCGACCGCGGCGCGGGCCTGCGCCAGGCGCGCCTCCTGCTCCCGGCTGTTAAGCCGCGCCAGCAAGGTCCCGACCGCCACGCGGTCGCCGAAATCCGCGTGCAGCTCGATCAGCGTACCGGCCACTTCGAGCCCCACGCGCGACAGCACCCTCGCCTCGACGGTTCCCAGGCCGAAGACCTGGATCGGCACATTGCGCTGGACCGCGACCACGGCGACCTCCAGGGGGCGAAAGAGCTGCGCCCAGGCCGCCGCGCCCAGGCCCGCGGCAAGCAGGAGCAGGATCGGGATGAGAAACGAAAGTGTGCGTCTGCGGGTCATGTACCGGGCCAGGGGGCTACGCCAACTGGCATCTATCCGCCGTGGCGCGCCCGGCTGCCTTGATATAGGTCATCGGCGGCCGATCGCTTGTCCCGCCGTGCCGCAAGCGTGACCCGGGCACGAGGACAGCCATACGAACGCCCGAATCAGTCCTATATTGTTCTCATGAGCGATCCCTTCGATCTTTCCGCGCTGGAGGCGCCACCCTCGCCCCTTCCCGGCACGGCGGGAACAGGTGCGTCCGGCCGCCCCGTCGGCACGCCGCCCTATCTCGCCGGGCTGAACCCGGTCCAGCGCGAGGCGGTGGAGGCGACCGAGGGGCCGGTGCTGGTGCTGGCCGGCGCCGGCACGGGCAAGACCCGGGTGCTGACCACCCGCCTCGCCTATATCCTCGACCGCCGCCTCGCCTACCCCTCTCAGATCCTGTCGGTCACCTTCACCAACAAGGCGGCGCGAGAGATGCGCGAACGCGTCGGCGCCATCATCGGCGGCGCCGTGGAAGGCATGTGGATCGGGACCTTCCATTCGATCGCCGCCCGCATGCTGCGCCGGCACGCCGAGGCCGTGGGGCTGAAGCAGAATTTCAGCATCCTCGACACCGACGACCAGCTGCGCCTCCTGAAGCAGATCCTGCAGGCCGAGAACATGGACGAGAAGCGCTGGCCACCCCGCGCGCTCGCCGCCGTCATCGACCGCTGGAAGGACAAGGGGCTGACGCCGGACAAGGTGCCGGCGGCGGAAGCCGCGCGCGCCTTCGACGGCAAGGGCGTCCAGCTCTACCGCACCTATCAGGACCGGCTCGCCACCCTCAACGCCTGCGATTTCGGCGACCTGCTCCTGCATGTGACGACGCTGTTCCAGGCGCATAAGGACGTGCTGGCCGAATGGCAGCGGAAGTTCCGCTACATCCTGGTCGACGAATATCAGGACACCAACGTCTCCCAATACCTCTGGCTGCGGCTCCTGGCCCAGGGCTCGCGCAACATCGCCTGCGTCGGCGACGACGATCAGTCGATCTACGGCTGGCGTGGGGCGGAGGTCGGCAACATCCTGCGTTTCGAGCAGGATTTCGAGGGTGCGCGCATCATCCGCCTGGAGCAGAACTACCGCTCCACCCCGCATATCCTGGGCGCCGCCTCCGGCCTGATCGCCAAGAACCAGGGCCGCCTCGGCAAGACGCTCTGGACCGAGGTGAACGAGGGCGAGAAGATCACGCTTCGCGGCCTGTGGGATGGCGACGAGGAGGCCCGCGTCGTCGGTGAGGAGGTAGAGGCGCGCCAGCGCGCCGGCGACCGTCTCGCCTCAATGGCGATCCTGGTTCGCGCCGGCTTCCAGACCCGCCTGTTCGAGGACCGCTTCCTCACGCTGGGCGTGCCCTACCGCGTCTATGGCGGCCTGCGCTTCTACGAGCGCCAGGAAGTGCGCGACGCGATGGCCTATTTCCGCGTCGTCTGCCAGCCCGACGACGACCTCGCCCTCGAGCGCATCCTGAATACGCCCAAGCGGGGCCTGGGCGACGCCACCCTGCAGGTTCTGCATAGCTACGGGCGGACCGAGCGCATCCCCCTCCTCCAGGCCGCCAGCCGCCTGATCGAAACCGACGAGTTGAAGCCGAAGCCGCGCAGCACGCTGCGCAAGGTGGTGGAGGATTTCGCCCGCTGGCGCGCCCTCATCGACGGGCTGCCGCATGTCGAGCTGGCCGAGATGATCCTGGACGAGAGCGGCTACACCGCCATGTGGCAGGCCGACCGCTCGGCCGAGGCGCCGGGGCGGCTGGAGAACCTGAAGGAACTGGTGCGCGCCCTCGAAACCTTCGAGAGCCTGGCCGCCTTCCTGGAACACGTGGCGCTGGTCATGGACAACGACCAGGGCGGCGAAGGCGATGCCGTCGGCCTGATGACGCTGCATGCGGCGAAGGGCCTCGAATTCGACACCGTCTTCCTCCCCGGCTGGGAGGAAGGCGTCTTCCCGCACCAGCGCGCCATGGAGGAGAAGGGCACCGAGGGTCTGGAGGAGGAACGCCGCCTCGCCTATGTCGGCATCACCCGGGCGCGCAGGCGCTGCAACATCTCCTTCGCCGCCAACCGGCGCATCTACAACCAGTGGCAGTCCTCGATCCCCAGCCGCTTCGTCGAGGAACTGCCACCGGATCACGTGGAGCGCCTGGGCGCGCCCGGCCTCGGCGGCTCGACCCGCTTCAACGAAGGCTGGAACCAGGGCGGCTTCGTCTACGACGCGCCCTGGCTGAAGGCCGAACGCGCCCGCACCAGCTTCCGCAGCCCGGCCGGCACGAAGCAGATCGACGGGACGGCGAAGCGCCTGGACGAACAGGCGGCGTCCACATTCGGGGTGGGCGAGCGGGTGTTCCACCAGAAGTTCGGGCCGGGCACCGTGCGCCTCGTCGAGCACGACCGCCTCGAGATCGATTTCGACAAGGCCGGCAACAAGAAGGTGCTGGCCAGTTTCGTGGAGAAGCCGTGAGCACACTCTGGCAGGCGACGCTGGAAACCGACGAGGCCGGATCGCTCCTGGCCGAGACCCTGCTGGAGGGCGAGGCCTTCTCCCTCACCCGCTACCGCCCGGATACCGAGGCACCGCTCTGGCGGATGGAAGCGATCTTCACCGAACGCCCGGACGAGGCTTGGCTCACCGGCCTCCTCGGCCCCAAGGTGGTGCTGGCCCCGGTGCCGGAGGCCGACTGGGTGACCGAGGCGCAGAAGTTCCTGCCCCCCGTCCAGGCTGGCCGCTTCCATGTCCACGGCAGCCACACCCCCCGCCACCCCAATCCCGGCATGGTCGATCTGGTGATCGATGCCGGCGCCGCCTTCGGGACCGGACAGCACGAGAGCACCCGGGGCTGTCTTCTGGCCATCGACCGCCTCTTCCGCGCACGCCGGTTCAGCCACGGCCTCGACGTCGGCTGCGGCACCGGCGTTCTTGCCCTGGTCATGGTGAAGGCTGGACGAGCGCTGGACTACGTCGTGGCTACGGACATCGATCCCGTGGCCTCCGAACTGACCGCGGAGAACGCCCGGCGGAACGGCGTCCTGCGCCGGGTGCATACCGGAACAGGCCCCGGCTTGCGGCCGGCGGTCGCCCGGACGTATGCTCCCTATCCGCTGATCATCGCGAACATTCTCGCCAAGCCATTGGCAAAGATAGCGAAATCGGTCGCGGACAATCTAGAGCCGGGGGGTGTGGTGATCTTGGCGGGCCTTTTGGCCCGGCAGGCGCCATACGTTCAGGCGGCCTATCGTATCCAGGGCCTCAGCCTCTGGTTCAGCGTCAATCTGGGCGCCTGGCGCACGCTTGTGCTGCGACGCAGCAAGGAATGACGGCGGCCACCATACTGTTACGCGGTGACCGCCGCCAAACGTGACGGCCGCCCTCTGGGGGGAGGAGGCTGGGCGGCCGTCGGAAAAAAACAGGGCGCTCGCGCGGCCGCTCAGGCAGCCGGGCGCGGCGCTGCGGAGGACAGGGCGGCGCGGTTCTCGTTCGCGATGTCGCGACCGGTCTTCAGGCCGTTCGCCACCGCGATGATGTCGCCGCGGGTGATGCCGATATCGTGCAGCAGACGGTCATCCATCCCCTGCAGTTCGGCGAAGACGCGGGCGTTGTCGCGCCCTTCCAGCACGGCGCTGAACAGGGTCTTGATGCCGCCCGCGACGCGGGCGACGAGGTCGACCACCGCCCGGGCGCGCATCGCATTCGCCTGCGCGGTGAGGCGGGCAACCTCGTCCATCGAGGGGAACCGGGGGGTGAATTCTGCGGACATGGGACATGCTCCGATCGCAAAGCTATCGGCCGACTGCCGATGGAGGATATGTTGCGCTGCACACAGGAAAACTCAAGTTAACGAAGGCAGTTCTGTGGGCACCGCAGCAATGCATTTAATGCATGTCTCGATACGATCTTGCCCGGAGCCTCGGTTCGGACGATATTTTATGCCATGTCCCTCCTCGACGACCTGAACTCCGCCCTGGCGAAAGCCGGCCTCGACCGCGATGCGCTCGGCAACGAGCCGGCCGAAGTCGCTGAAATCCTTGCGGGAATCGCGGCCGCTCCGCCGACGCCGCAGGGCTTCTCGGGCGTTTCCATGCTGGGTGCTCTCAAGGGGGTGCCCATGCTCGAACGGCTCGCCGCCGAAACGGCCGCGCGCTACGAGGCCGGCGCCGAAGCGCGCGGCGAGGCGGCGGCCCGTCTCGCGGCGCTCCGGAAAGTCCTTTCCGATCAGGATATTGACGGTTTCATTATCCCGCTGAACGACGAATACAACGGCGAGTACGTGCCGCGCCGGGCGCGCCGTCTCGCCTGGCTCACCGGCTTTACCGGTTCGGCCGGCGTCGCCCTGGTGCTGCGGGACCGCGCCGCGGTGTTCAGCGACGGCCGCTATACGCTGCAGCTGGCACAGGAAGTCGATGCCAGCCTCTACGCCCTGCATCACATCACCGACACACCTCCGACCACCTGGCTTGCAGGGAATCTGCAGGCCGGCCAACGGTTTGCCTATGATCCATGGCTGCACACAGTGGATGGCGTGGCGCGCCTGGAGGAGGCCTGCGCCCGCGCCGGCGCCACCCTGGTCGCCATCGAGCGCAACCCGATCGACGCCGTCTGGGCCGACCAGCCCCCCCCGCCGCTCTCACCTGCCATCCCGATGCCGGTCACCGTCACTGGCGAGGCCCCGGCACAGAAGCGGCGCCGTATCGCCGCCGATGCGGCGAAGGACGGCGCGGAAGCGGTCGTCCTCACGCTCCCCGAATCGATCGCTTGGCTGCTGGATATCCGCGGCGGCGACGTGCCCCATACGCCGCTGCCGCTCGGCTTCGCGATCCTGAAGGCGGACGCGGGCCTCGATCTCTTCATCGACCCGCGCAAGCTCGGCCCCGATGTCCGCGCCCATCTCGGCAACGAAATTGCGGTTCGTCCGCTGGCCGAGTTCGGCGCCGGCCTCGCCGAACTCGGCCAGGCCCGGAAGAAAGTGCGCATCGACCAGACGGCCGCAGCGGTGTGGATCGTCGAGCGACTTCGCGCCACCGGCGCCCAGCTGCGATACGGTAGCGATCCCTGCCTGCTGCCAAAGGCGTGCAAGAACGCGGTGGAACTGGACGGTATCCGCGCCGCGCATCTGCGCGACGGGGTGGCGGTGACCCGGTTCCTCGCCTGGCTCGCCGCCGAAGCGCCGCGGGGCGATGTCGACGAACTGATCGCCGCCGACCGGCTGCTGGCCTTCCGCCTTCAGGGCGAAAAGATCCGTGACCTGTCCTTCCCCACGATTTCCGGGGCTGGACCCAACGGAGCCATCGTTCACTACCGCTCGACGCCGGCCAGCAACCGCAGACTCGGCCCGGGAGAACTCTACCTGGTCGATTCCGGGGCGCAGTACCTCGACGGCACCACCGACATTACCCGCACGGTCGCCATCGGCACGCCCAGCGCCGAGATGCGGGAACGCTTCACCCTGGTCCTGAAAGGCCATATCGCGCTGGCGACAGCGCTCTTCCCGCCGGGCACCACCGGCAGTCAGCTCGACGTCCTGGCGCGGAGCGCGCTTTGGAAGGCGGGGCTCGACTACGACCACGGCACCGGGCATGGCGTCGGGCATTATCTGTCCGTGCACGAGGGGCCGCAGCGGATCTCCAAAGTGCCGAACCTGATCAAGCTCGAGCCGGGAATGATCATTTCCAACGAGCCTGGCTACTACAAGACCGGCGCCTACGGGATCCGCATCGAAAATCTCATTGCCGTCCGTCCGGCGGCCTCGGTCGGCGGAGAGCGCCCGATGCTGTCATTCGAGACCCTCACCCGGGCGCCGATCGACCGCTTCCTGATCGAAAGACGCCTCCTCGACGGCAGCGAATTGGCATGGGTGGACGCCTACCACGCCCAGGTCCGCTCCGATCTGCGCCCGCGACTGGATCCCGAGACGGCCGTCTGGCTCGATAGCGCCACGGCGCCCCTCGCCTGAGGCGGCCGGTCCCACCCGAGGAATTTCGGGGTTGGGTCCCCAGCAGGGATCGCCTATGTCTCTCGGCCTTTCGAGGAGGGCACACGTGACGCGTCTTTCGCTAGCCAAGGACCGGATCAGGATCCTGCTGCTCGAGAACGTGCACCAGACCGCGGTCGATACCTTCATTGCGCAAGGCTATACCTCGATCGAACGGCTGCCGAAGGCCCTCGACGAAGCGACCCTGATCGAACGCGTCCAGGGTGTGCATATGCTGGGCATCCGGTCGGCCACCGACCTCTCGCCCGCCGTATTCCAGGCCGCGAACCGTCTGTTCGCCGTCGGCTGCTTCAGTGTCGGCACCAATCAGGTCGACTTGGGCGCGGCCCGCCGTGTCGGCGTGCCTGTCTTCAATGCGCCCTATTCGAACACCCGCTCGGTCGCCGAACTCGTGCTGGGCGAGGCCATCATGCTGCTGCGCGGTATCCCCGAGAAGGCGGCGGCCGCGAAGTGCGGCCGCTGGCTGAAATCCGCCAAGGGGTCCACGGAAGCACGCGGCAAGACGATCGGCATCGTCGGCTATGGCCACATCGGCTCGCAGGTCTCTGTCTTGGCCGAGGCGCTCGGGATGCGGGTGATCTATTTCGACACGACGAAGAAGCTGATGATCGGGAACGCCCGCCCCTGCCCCAGCCTGCACGAACTGCTGCGCGAGGCGGATGTCGTGACGCTCCATGTCCCGGACACGGCACGGACCCGGGACATGATCGATGCCGCGGCGCTCGCGCAGATGAAGCCGGGCGGCATTCTGATCAATGCCTCGCGCGGGAACGTCGTCGTCATCGAAGCGCTCGCGGATGCCCTCGCCGAGGGACGGCTGCGCGGCGCGGCTATCGACGTCTTCCCCAAGGAGCCCGGCAGCGAGGCGGAGAGCTTCACGAGCCCCCTGCAGAGGTTCGAGAACGTCATCCTGACGCCGCATATCGGCGGCTCGACTGAGGAAGCGCAGGCCAATATCGGTTCGGAAGTGGCCGAAAAGCTGATCGAGTATTCGGACAACGGCTCCACCGTCGGCGCGGTTGGCTTCGTTCAGGTCTCCCTGCCCTCGAAGTCGACGGGAACACGCTTCCTGCATATCCACAGGAATGTTCCCGGGGTTCTCCGCCGAATAAACGACATCTTCGCCACCCGCAGCTTGAACATCTCGGCTCAATACCTGCAAACCGATTCCGACATGGGCTATGTCGTCAGCGACATCGACGGCGACATCGACGAGAGCGACATCCGCGGCGAGTTGGAGGCAATCGACGGAACGATCCGGGTGCGTTTCCTCTACTAGCGCTTGCCGCCGGCGAGCTTCACGGATGCGGGATCCGCTCGCAGACGCAGCATCGCAACTACGCCGAGAAACGGGCCGATCGCCAGGACCGAGAAGGCCCAGCGCCAGCCCAGCCAGTCCACCGCATAAGGGAGCAGGTGGATGGAGACGAGCGTCAGAAGGAAGCCCTGGGTCGTCTGGATGGTGAGCATCGTTCCGACCAGGGCCCGGTCCGACAGTTCGGACACGCTGGCCGAGAACTGGGCGGAATCGGCGACGATCGACACCCCCCAGACGATGCAGACCGCCAGGACCAGTGTCGGCGGGCCCGCGAAGGTCAATCCCACGGTCAGGGCGCAAATGCCGCTCACCAGCATCGCCAGGGAGGTTATCGCCGTCCGCCCGATCCGGTCGGCGGCAATTCCGGCAGCCAGACAGCCGATCGCACCTGACGCGATCGTTGCGAAGGTCGCCACCGGGGCCCAGAACTCGGCCTTCGGCAAGCCGAGCGTCTCGCCGAAGCTCGCCCGCAGGAACAGGCCGATCCACGCCCACATGGCATACAGCTCCCACATGTGACCGAGGTAGCCGAGATTGGCCAGCCGAAGCGGCCGGATCGTCCAGGCCCGCAATACCTGGCGCGGATCGAAAGGTGGCGCCTTGCTGAGATTCGGCCCGAGCGCGAGATAGCGCGTGCCCCAGGCGGCGAGCAACGCGAGCAGACCGGCAGCAACATAGATTCCCCGCCAGTCCAGTCCATCAGACCAGGCGATCAGATGCGGCGATGCCGAACCGATGGTGAGAGCGCCGACCAGCAGACCCATCAACACGCCCGCGTCCCTGCGGGCCCAGCTCGATGCGATCTTGAGACCGACCGGATAGACGCCGGCGAGGCAAATGCCGGTCAACAGCCGCAGGACGACTTGCAGTGCCGATCCCGGTGGCAGGCCCAAGGATGCAAAACTGACCAGGCCGGCCAACGCCGCCGACCATCCGAACAAGCGGCGAGGGTCATAGCGATCGGGAAGAGACATCAGTGCGCTGGCGAGCGTGCCGATCACGAACCCGGCCTGGACCGAACTGGTCAGCAGCGCTTCCAGCAGGGGGCCGCCCGACTGCATGCTGTTCCGTAGCGCCGGGAGCGCCGCAGCCGAGGCAAACCAGACAGCCATCGCCAGCATCTCGCAGAGAATCAGCAGGGCGATGGCACGGGCCTTCCCGTGGAAGGGATCGATGGCTGGGGGTTCGGTCGTGGAAGCTGCAAGCTCCGGACCCAGGACGCCGACGGCGGCCTTGAAAGAGGTCTCGATCGCGGCGGCCGAAGGCATCGGGGCGATCAGGGCGATCAGCAGATCCAACGGGCCCGGTGGCCGCTTCCCGGGTTCGAGCATCGCCGTCGCCAGTCGAGCCACGACCGCTCCATCCCCCTTGAACAAGACGCGGTCGACCGAGGCGTCGCCCAGCAGCGAGATGGTCGCTCCTCCAGCGTCTACAGCGATCCCGATGCGCTCGCCACTCGGCAGACGAAGTTCGGCGCGGGGACGATCTCCCAGATCGCGATAGATGAGAATCCCCGCCACGGCGTCCCTCCATGCCGCCGGCAGACTAGACGAAGGACGGGAGAACCCGCACGCGTTTACCGCGCGATGCCGAGCGCGACAGCGCCCGTGCATGCACCGCCCGGGTCAGGCGGCGCGGGTCGCCTTCTGCTCGACATGGGCGTTGATCGCGGAGAGCGCCGGCTCACGCTCGATGAGCGCCAGCACGTCGCGCCATCCAGCCGAAGGATTGGCGAGGCGCTCGTAGAGCGCGCGCGCAAGCGAGAGATCTTCGGGTGTATCCACGGTCCAGCGGTGCCCGCCCAAATCGTCCTGCCCAATCAGGGAGGCCAGCGAAAAGCGGCCCGGATCCTCGTAGAGGAAGGGCGTCACGTGCTCCCGCTGATGGGGCTCGCGCGCTTCGCGATCTGCTCGGAACAATGCCGCCGCCGTGAAGGCCTCGATGTCCAAACCGCGGGGGAACCGGCGGGACATCACGTTGGATGCATAGTCGGTACCGCGACGGGCGCGCAGCGCCACCACGGCGTCGATCAGGATGGGGTCGATCAGCGGGCAATCCGCGGTGATACGCACCACGACATCCGCCCGTTCGTGCCGCGCGGCCGTGACGAACCGGCCGAGGACATCATGCAGCGGCCCGCGATGATGCGGGATACCCGATCTGCGGCAGTGATCCGCCAGCCTGTCGTCAGACGGGTCGGTCGACGTCGCGACAACCACCTTGTCCAGGGTCTGGGCTTGGGCGACCCGATCGAGCACGCGCTCCAGCATCGGCTTGCCGCCGATATCCGCCAGGACCTTCGCCGGCAGACGGCGGGAGGACAGCCGTGCCTGAATGATGCAGACCGTTCTCATACCGCGAGTGACTGCGTTTCCGCCAGTACGGCGTCAACGACCTGGCCAATCTCGCTTTCGGTCATGCCTTGATGCAACGGCAGCGTCAGTATCCGCTCGGCCGCGCTTTCGCCCGCCGGGCAAAGTCCTGGAGCCGTGCCGAAGCGATTGCGATAGTACGGATGCAGGTGCACGGGCTCGTAATGCACGTTTACACCGATGCCCCGTGCCCGCAGTCGGCCATAGAGGGCGGCCCGGCCAGCCGCGCCATAGTGCTCGTCGAGGCGGATGATATAGAGATGATAGGCGTGCTCGACACCACTGCGCCGGCTCAGCGGACGGAAGCCGTTGACCCCTGCGAAAGCATGATCGTAGGTGGCGGCGATCTGCCGCCGGCGGGCGAGCCAACCGTCCAGCTTACCCATCTGGCTGGTACCGAGGGCGGCATGCACGTCGCTGAGCCGATAGTTCCAGCCCAGCGAGGTCATCTCATAGGCGAAGGTCCCTTGGGCGGCCCGTTCGCGCCAGTCGAGGTCGATCCCGTGGTTGCGCACCGCGCGCGCTCGTTTGGCGATGCCGGCGTCGGCGCTCACCACCATGCCGCCTTCGCAAGTCGTGATGTGCTTCACCGGATGGAAACTGAGGGCGCTGGCATCCGCCAGCAGACCGACCGGAACACCGTTCAAGGTCGCGCCCAGCGCATGGCAGGCATCCGCAATCAGGGCAATGCCGTGCGGTTCGGCGAGCGCGCGCAATGCCGGCCAATCGGCCGGTTGGCCAGCAAAGTCGACGGCAACGATCGCCTTCGTGCGGTGGGTGATCCGCCGCGCCACGTCGGCCACGTCGATCAACATGGTCTCGGGGTCGACATCGGCGAATACCGGCCGCGCGCCCTGGTAGATGGCCGCATTCCCCGAGGCGACGAAGGTTATGCAAGGAACGATCACCTCATCCCCTGGACCAACGCCAACCGCCGCGGCGGCGGCATGTAAGGCGGCTGTGCCACTGTTCATGGCGACGGCATGCGGAGCACCGATCCGGCCGGCGACCGCCGCTTCGAAGGCGCTGACGGCGGGTCCCGTGGTCAACCAGTCGGATTTGAGTACCGCCGTGACGGCGGCGATGTCGTCCTCGTCGATCGCATGCCGGCCGTAGGGGATCACGGGATCACGCCGCCTGCAGGAGCCGCAACTGGCCGAGCAGATCGCGGATCTGCTCCACGCCGAGGAAATGCTCGTTGCTTCCGCTGGAATAGGAGAAGCCGGGCGCCAGCTCCTTTCCCTCTGCGGCGTCGCCTTCCGCCCACCAGGGGAACAGCGGCTTCAGGAGATACTTGTCGCCGAGATCGAGGGTCGAGCGCGCCTCGTCCTCGGTGATCAGGGTTTCATGCAGCTTCTCGCCCGGACGGATTCCGACCGTTTCGCATCGCACGCCGGGCGCGATCGCCGTGGCGATATCGGTGATCGTGGCAGAGGGAATCTTGGGGACGAAGATCTCCCCACCCACCATCTGGTCGATGCAGCTCTCCACGAAGGCGACCGCCTGGTCGAGCGTGATCCAGAAGCGGGTCATCCGCTCGTCGGTGATCGTGAGCCGGCCGTTCTCCTGCTGCTTCAGGAACAGCGGCACCACTGAACCCCGGCTGCCGACGACATTGCCATAGCGGACGACGGAGAATCGCGTGCCCTTGTCTCCGGTATAGCTGTTCGACTGAACGATCAGCTTTTCGGCCGCCATCTTGGTGGCGCCATAGAGGTTGACCGGGGCGCAGGCCTTGTCGGTCGATACCAGCATCACCTTCTGCACACCGGTATCGAGCGCCGCTTCGATGACGTTCTTCGTGCCGTTGATGTTGGTGTTGACCGCTTCGATCGGATTGTACTCGCAGGCCGGAACCTGCTTCAGCGCCGCGGCGTGGATGACGATATCTATGCCCTGAAAGGCGCGGCGCAGGCGGTCGGCGTCGCGGACATCGCCGATGAAGTAGCGCAGGCGCGGATCTTCCAGGCCGCCGACGCGCAGATCGTGCTGCTTCAGTTCGTCGCGACTGAAGATGACGATCTTGCGGGGCTTCAGATGCTTCAGGGCATGCGCCACGAAGCGCGACCCGAAGGATCCCGTCCCCCCCGTAACCAGAACCGTCTTGCCGACCCACGCCATGTGGTGCGCCTTCCAGAAGCCATGAAATGTTGCATGCATGGTTACCGCCAGTATCGTTAACTTTCCCTTTCGAGGCTGCGGAAAGGGTCAACGTCCGGGAACCCTTTCAGCATCGTTAACGTTCTTTAAAGCCGACTCGTCCTAGGGTGATGTCGCGAGGACGATTCCGTCCGGGCAAGTGAGCGTCATGGCGATTACGTCGATCTTCAGCTTCGCGAACCAGCAAAGCCTCTACGCCTACAACGTGGAGCGGAACTTCACGATTCTGTCGGGGACCATTCAGGCCCGGGCGATCAAGGACCAGGATGCCTTCAACGCGACCCAGGCATCCGAAAGGAGCGCCCTGGAGGAGCGTAGCGCGGCTCTTCGTGAATCGAAGAACACCATCGCGGACCAGTTAGACCGGATCCGCCGTGCGCGCGAGAACATCATTGCCGTCAAAGGTGCCCTCGCGGATGCGGCTGCCGCCGCCAAGGCGGGCAATCGCGGTGCGTTCGACACAGCCCTGCTGACGGTGAATCTGCGGGCGGGAAACTCCCGCACCGATCCCGACAATCTGGTCGGCTTCATGGGCGCCACCAATGTCGGCGGCCGGACCGAAGTAATCTCGGTCCCGAATGGCGATGTCGACGTGCAGACGCGTTCGATCTCTTCCACCTATGCGATCCTGCTGAGCGACGGCACACAAGTCACCCCGGACCCGAACTCGAACAGCATCAGGCTGAACGGCAAGAAGTACGATCTTCCGGCGGTCAACTTCGTGTCCCGGACCGGCGACGAGGTGACATTCCAGGTCGACAACAACGGCACGCCGGAAACCTATACGGGCACATTGCAGCGCGGCGGGCTCGGCATCACCAGTTCCTTCACTTATGGCGCCCTTCCGGCCGACGCATCCCCCGAGTCTGAGGCATTCCGCCAGCAGGCCGTGGACGACGTGAGAGCGGCGATCAAGCTCGTCAACAATCTCGACCGGTCGCTGGCGGCGGCGGAACTCGATGTCGCCCGCGGCTTCGGCAAGATCGAGGTGGAAGCCGATGCGACCAAGTCCGAATACGACGCCACGATCGATCGCCAGGGCGAGGAGCTGAAGGCGTTCAGCCGGGCGCTGCAGACGCGCACGCAGATCGCCTTGTCTTCGATCGCGCTTTCCTCCAAGACGGCCGAAACCATGCTGACGAGCATGTTTGCCGAGGAGCCGGAACCGACCCAGACGGTGCTCGACCAGCTCGGGATGAACTACAGACGCAAAAAGGACTAGGCCTTGGGCGCATCGCCTCGCGTCATATTCCGCGCTGATGGCGGCCCCCGGATCGGCGGTGGGCATGTGTCACGATGCCTGGCGCTGGCCGAAGCCCTGAACAACGCCGGCTGGGAGACCGTGTTCGCCGTCGAAACACCGGCCCTCCCGTTCCTGCGTTCGCACCCGCTCGGCCGAAGTGTCATCGAACTGACCGATGCGAAGTGTGAAACGCTCGCGCGCGCATCCGCCGGGCAGACCGAACTGCTGATCGTCGACCACTACGGGCTGGCCGCCGATTTCGAACTCGAAGCGCGCGGCTTCGCTGGCTCCGTCGCCGCTTTCGACGACCTGCCGACGCGCCGGCACGCCGTCGATGTCCTGATCGACTACACGGCCGGCCGGACCGCCTCGGCCTATGCCGATCTCGTGGCGCCGGGAACGCGCGTGCTCGCCGGATCCCGGTTCGTTCCGCTCAAGAGTGCCTTCGCCCAGGCCCGGCCCGCAGCCCTCGCCCGCCGCGCCGCCCGCGCGCCGGTCGAGCGTCTTCTCGTCTCGCTCGGCGCGGGCGACGCACTCGACACACTCCGGGTTGCCCTGGAAGGCGTAGCCGACCTCCCGCCGGAACTCGAAGTCGACCTTGTCGCCGGTGGCGCCGCCGATATCAACGCGCTGACGGCCCTGCTTGCCCGTTTCCCCCGGCACTATGGCCTGCACATTGGAGTCCGCGACCTCTCCGCCCTGATGACAACCGCCGACATTGCCCTGGGCGCGGTGGGTGTCACGGCCTGGGAGCGGTGCGGCATGGGTCTGCCCACCGTCCTCATCCAGATTGCCGACAACCAGCGCGACGCGATAGCGAGCCTCGAGGAAGCCGGAGCCGGGATCGCACTCGGATCGACCGAGACGATCACACCCGACATGGTGTCGAAGGCGCTTGGCCACCTGATCGCCGACGACCAAGCGCGGCGCAGCATGTCGCGTGCGGCTGCCGCGCTTTGCGACGGTCTCGGTGCGACCCGGATAGCCCTCGCCTTGCCGCCGGTGGGCGCGGACGTCGCTCTTCGCAGTGCGACCACGGAGGACGAGGGACTGCTGCTAGCCTGGCAGAAGGAGCCCGCCACCCGGCGTTTCTCACGCACGCCCGGTGTCCCCACGCCGGCGGAACACAGGGCGTGGCTGAAGCGGACACTGGACGACCAGAGCCGCCTCCTGTGCATCGTGCTCTCGAACGACCAGCCGGTCGGCATGCTGCGCCTGGATCGCAGCGACGACGAAACCGGCTTCGAGGTTTCCATCGTGATCTCGGAGGCTCATTCTGGCCGAGGCCTCGCCCGGGCGGCGCTCGCCGTGGCGAGCCGCATGTTCCCCTGGGCCGAACTCAGGGCCGAAGTCCTGCCCGGCAACGACCGCAGCCACGCCCTGTTCCGCGCCGCGGGATACAGGCTCGATGCCGACGGGCTCTACCGGCTGCCGGCAAATCTGGCCGCATGAGCCGGCGCATCCTCGCGACCATCGAGGCGCGGATGACCTCCAGCCGGCTCCCCGGCAAGGTGCTGATGGACATCGGCGGCCGGCCGGCCCTGAGCCTGATGGTCGAGCGCTTGCGGCGGGTACCCGGCCTCGATGGCATCGTGGTCGCCACCACCGTAAATCGGTCGGACGACCCCATAGCCGAACTCGCGGCCGCACTTGGTATCGGGTGTTTCCGCGGCAGCGAGGACGATGTCCTGGGCCGTGTGCTCGGTGCCGCCGAGGCGCACGGGATCGAGGTCATCGTCGAAACGACGGGAGACTGCCCGCTGATCGACCCTGATGTCGTGGAGCGGACCATCGCCCTCTATCGCGCCGCCGACGTCGACTATGTCTCGAATGTGCTCCGCCGGACCTATCCGATCGGCATGGACACCCAGGTTTTCGCGCGCTCCGTACTGGCCGATGTGGCACGACGGACATCGGACCCCTTCGACCACGAGCACGTGTCGGTCTTCATCTACCGCCACCCTGAACTGTTCAGCCTGATGAATGCAGCGGCGCCTCATCGGCAGACCGACCCGGTGCTGCGCCTCACGCTCGACACGGCGGAGGATCTCCACCTGCTCCGTGCCGTGACCGGAAAGCTAGGTCCGATGGCGGATCTCGACGCGATCCTGGCACTGCTGCGGGGCGATCCTTCCTTGCGCGCCTTGAACGACCATATCGTCCACCGCCATGTCGCAGCGGCTTGAGGCGGCGATCGTCGGCTGCGGACAGATCGCCGGCGGCTATGCGGGAACTGGCGACGACATCCTCACCCATGCCGCTGCCTATCGGGCACACCCGGATTTCGATCTCGTTGCCTGCGTGGAACCCGACGACACGCGGCGGGCTGCCTTCCAGGCGCGCTGGTCGATCCCGAGCGCCTATCCGACCCTCGCCGCGCTTCTGGCAGCTCAGCCGCGCCTGAAGGTGGTCAGCCTGTGCACACCCTCGCCCCTGCACGGGGAGGATCTGCGAAACCTGCTGGCATCGGCGGTGCCGGCCGTGTTCTGCGAAAAGCCGATCACGACCGGGCTGGCGGAGGCCGAAGCCCTGGTTGCCGCATTTGAGGCCGCGGGGAAGATTCTGGCCGTCAACCACACGCGCCGCTTTGACCCCGCGATCCTGGCACTGCGCGATCGCCTGTCCCGGGGCGAATTCGGCGCCATCCGCGCCGCCTCGGGCGTCTATGCCGGCGGGATACTCAACAATGGCAGTCATTGGATCGATCTCGCCGGGATGCTGCTCGGCACGCTGACGCTGGAGCGGGTTCTACGCGCCACAGCCGACAGGGATGCCGACGACCCGACGGTGGATGCCGTTCTGCGCGATGGCGAAGGATTGCCGGTTCACCTCATGGGAGCCGACAGCCGGGACTACGCCATCTTCGAACTTCGCCTGGTGACGCAGCACGCCGTGATCGATATCGAAGAGCGCGGCTTTGTGATCCGGGAACGCCGGCCGGAACCGGATCCCCGCTTTCCGGGGTTTCGGCGCCTTGGAATTCCTGTCGAATTGGTTACCGGTCTTCACCAATCTTTACGCTTTGGTCTTGATGCTATGCGCGATGCGCTGGCAGGCCACCCGCCGCCCTCCACCGGGCGAACGGCACTGCAGGCGCAGAGGCTCTGCGAGGCGATGCGCCTTCAGGGCCTGCTGCAACTGGAGATGCGCGGATGAGCGAACTGGCATTGCTCGGCGGACCCAAGGTCCGCACCAAACCCTTTCCCGCCTATCGCACGATCGGCGAAGAGGAAAAGGCGGCGGTCAATCGGGTAATGGATTCAGGCGTTCTCTCACGCTATCTGGGCGCGCATCATGAGGATTTCATGGGCGGGCCTGAAGTCCGTTCCTTCGAGGCCGAATGGGCGGCCGCAACGGGCGCCCGCCATGCGCTTGCCGTCAACTCGGCCTCCAGCGGCCTGCATTGCGCGATCGGCGCCGCCGGCGTCGGCCCGGGCGACGAGGTGATCGTCACTCCCTACTCCATCACCGTTTCGGCCACGGCCCCGATCGTCTTCAACGCCGTTCCGGTCTTCGCCGACATCGATCCCGAAACGTGGTGCCTGTCGCCGCAGAGCATCCGCGAACGCATCACACCGCGCACGAGAGCCATCATCGTCGTCCATATCTTCGGCCAGGCCGCCGACATGGATCCGATCATGGATCTCGCCCGCCAGCACAACCTGGTCGTGATCGAGGACTGCGCTCAGGCACCCTTCGGCATGTACAAGGGACGGCCCGTCGGCACCCTCGGCCATATGGGTGTCTTCAGCCTGAATTATCACAAGCACATCCACACCGGCGAAGGTGGTGTCGTCACCACCAACGATCCGGTGCTGGCCGAGAAGATCTCCCTGATCCGGAACCACGCCGAGGCGGTGGTCGCCGCGAAAGGCGTCGGCGACCTGACCAACATGCTGGGGTTCAACTTCCGCATGGGCGAGATCGAGGCGGCGATCGGCCGCTGCCAACTGGCCAAGGGCGCGACCCTGGTCGATGAGCGCCGCCGCAATGTCCAGCATCTCGAAAAGCGCCTAGGCGGCGTCCCCGAGCTGATCCTTCCTCAGGAACGCACCGGCGACAAGCACGTCTACTACACGCACACGCTTCGTCACGATCCCGCCAAGACCGAGGTCGGCCGCGACCTCTATGTCGAGGCGATCAAGGCCGAGCTGCCGCTGACCGAGGGACGCGAAGGCGAAGGCGTGCTGGTACGCGCGGGCTATGTGAAGCCGATCTACCTGCAGCCGATGTTCCTGACCCAGACGGCCTATGGCCGGGCGCAGTGCCCGTTCCGCTGTCCCCACTACGACGGCAAGCAGGACTACCGCGCGGGCCTATGCCCCGATGCGGAGGCCGCCAATGCCAGCATCATGATTCACGAGCTGATGCGCCCACCGATGACCGATGCTGACCTGAATGACGTCGCGAATGCCTTCCTCAAGGTTCACGACAACCTCGGCAGCTTGCTCGACTTCAGCCTGAGGAGAGCGGCATGAGCGCGCTTCCGCGACCGCTTCCCCACCCGGGCAGCATCGACATTCTCTACTATGCGCGCGACCCCGGCGCGGCGAACATGATCGTCGCCGCGCGCGCGGCACTGGAGGAGCAGGCGATCTGCCCGCTGCCGTTGCAGATCCTCGCATACCGTCTGGGTCCCAACCCGCGCGACATCGTGCTGGGCAAAACCTTCGCGCTGGAGACCTTCGCCGCGGCGGGCATCCGCGCCAGCGACTGGTCCAGGACCATATCCGATACCGCCCGCGATCTCTCGCTCCGCAATCTGCTGCTGGAGCTCGGACCGCAGCTCATCATCACCGGCACCAGCGATATCGACGATGACGACGATATCGCGCTGTGGAAAGCGGCAGAGGCACTCGAGATCCCTGCATGCGCCATCGTCGACACGGCCGGCAACATGGCATCCCGTTTCACCGACAGAACCGGCGCCCTCGTCTTTCCCAAGCAGATCCTGGTGCCCAGCCCCCAGGCCCGCCGGGCCGTCATCGGTCTCGGCGCCCGGTCGCGTTCCGTTTCCGTCGTCGGGCAGTTGCATCTCGACCGCTTGCGCGCGGAAAGCTTCTTCCGCGATTGCACGGCCGCGAACCGGCTGCGCGTCCTCTGGGGTGCGGGGATCGGTGACAACGTGCTGCTGTTCGCCTCGGAATGCGGTCGCGAGATGACGGCAGCGGGCCGGCCGGCGCCATACGACGAGATCCAGGCACTGGAGAACCTGCTCGCGGCGATCGAACGCGGCGAGACGGTCGCGGGAATCGATACGCAGACGCAGCCGGTGCTGGTGGTGATCCGCCCGCATCCGCGCGACAGCATCGGCAAGTATGACCGCTATGAAGCACGGCCGAATGTGCGCGTCGCCGTATCCAGTGGCGGATCGCCGACCGAGGCCATCCTGGCTTCCGACCTGGTGGTAGGCATGAATTCGATGCTGCTCCACGAAGCCAAGGTGCTCTGCCGCCCGGTTCATTCGCTGACCGGCGCAACGATCTGACATGGATGGCGGCTCGTTCTTCGGCACCGACCGCGCCAGCGGTCGCCGGATGCCGCCTAGCGAGTTGAAGCGCCGCCTGCAGCGCTGCGGCGCCACCCGGGCGCTGGTCACCTCCATCAGCGGTCTGCAGTATGACGCCGCCGCGGGCAATGCCGAAACGCTTCGCCTCTGCGCCGGAGATCCGTTCTTCGTGCCCATCGCTGTCGCAGCGCCGATGGCCTACGCGGGCGATATAGGCCCTCTCAGACAGCAGGGCTTTCGCGCCGTTGGTGCCTTCCCGCACTGGCCGGGGCATGGCGGCGACTTCGACGACATCGCCCTTCGCCACATCGCCGCCGCGGCGGCCGAACAGGGCCTGCCCCTCTTCCTCGGTCTCAGCCAGCGGACCGACTTCGCGAAGGTGGCGCGCAATCTCGCTCCCGCCGGAGGGCGTATTGCGCTGCGTTGGATGCGCGGGTCCGGCTATTCGGCACTCGCCGAGGCAATGGCCGTCGCGCGCGACTGGCCCAACATCCTGATCGATGCCGGCATGGCCCCGCAGACCGGCGGAATCGAACTGCTGACGAAGACGCTTGGCGCGGAGCGGCTGTTCATCGCTGCCAACGCACCTTATGCCTACGAGGCCTGTCCCTATTTCCTGGCGCAGTCGGCCCGGATCAGCGAGACCGAGCGGCAGATGATCCTGGACGGCACGCTCGCCCGGCTGTTGGATCTTCCGGCAACGAAGCAAGCCGCGCCTGCCGGCTACACCGAACTGATCACGGCGCCGAAGATCGACACGCTCTACAACATCGGCAGCTTCGACACGATCGAGCCGGAAGCCGGCGACGACGCCGTAGCCGAAAGCGTCGGCCGCTTCCATGCCGAGATCGCCATCCTGTCCTCCATGCGGGCGATCTTCGACGACATGCAGGCCGGCAATGCGGAGACGGCGGCCTTCCTCGATCGCTGCCCGGGGGCGCGCGGCCTGATCGCCATCGACCCGATGAATCACGAGGCCACCTTCACCGAGATCGACCGCTATGCCGGCGATCCCCGCTTCATCGGCATCAAGACCATCCAGGACGACGCCCATGGCCTCGGTCTCGACGACGCACGCTACGCCCCGATCCTGGACCGCATCGACCGTATGCCGGGCTGGACCGTCATGGCGCATCCCACCGGGATCGGCGCCGCGGCACGCAAACACCCCGACATCACCTTCGTCTCCGAACACGGCACCTGGCGCCACCGGGAGAACGCAGATATCCAGAACATGATGTTCGACATCTGCACCTCCACGCCGCTGCTCGCCCAGAGCGACATCCCCGACCTGATCGACCGGGTCGGCGCCGGCCGGGTGCTCTATGCTTCCGACGCGCCCCTGATGTCGCCCGCCTTCACGCTCGGCAAGCTCGCCTCGCTGGAACTCGGAGCCGGTCATCTCCGCGCCATCCTGCGTGACAATGCGCTCAGGGCCTTCCCCAGGCTCCGCCTGAACGCGAAATGATCGGCGTCGTCTCCTGTGGCATCGGCAACGTGCAGTCCGTGCTGAACGCCTTCGCCCGTCTCGGTCACGACGCTCGGGCCATCGAGACGCCGGAAGCGCTGGGCGATGCCGAACGCGTCGTGCTGCCCGGTGTGGGTGCCTTCCCGAGTTGCATGAACCGCCTGAACGAAAGCGGCTTCCGCGCCGCCGTGGACCGCTTCGTGAAGTCGGGCCGCCCCTTCCTCGGCGTCTGCGTCGGCATGCAGATGCTGGCCGATATCGGCACCGAGTTCGGCGAAACCTCCGGCCTCGGCTACATCCCCGGCCGGGTCGAGGTGATCCCGAAGACGAGCCCCGATCTCCGCATCCCGCATATGGGCTGGAACGATCTTTCCATCGCCAAGCCGACGCCGCTGCTGGCCGGGCTCGACGGCGACACCGCCTGCTATTTCGTCCATTCCTTCTCCCTCGTCTGCAAGAATGAAAGCGACGTGGCTGCCTGGACCGAGCATGGCTCGCGATTGGTCGCAGCCGTCGCGCGGGGCAACGTCTTCGGCCTGCAGGCGCATCCGGAGAAGAGCCAGAACGTGGGGCTCAAGATCCTCGACAACTTCGCGAAACTGCCGTGCTGAAGACCCGCGTCATCCCCGTCCTCTACCTGATGAACGGGCTGATCGTCCGCAGCGAAGGCTTCAGGGAGTTCAAGGCCATCGGCAACCCGATCGCCGAGATGGAGCGCTATGGCGACTGGCTGGCCGACGAGCTGGTCTATCTCGACATCACCCGCGACGGCGAGCACGACTTCGGCCGCGACGACCACAAGTTCAAGGGCGAGCGCGACATCCTCTCCATCCTGCGCCAGATCGCCGCCTCCTGCTTCATGCCGCTCGCCTTCGGCGGGCGCATCAGGAGCATGGAGGACGTCGACCGCTTCATCCGCAACGGCGCCGACAAGGTGGTGATCTGCTCCCAGGCCTTCCGCGATCCCGCCCTGGTGACGGCGGTGGCGGAGAAATACGGCGCCCAGGCCATGGTGCTGGGGCTCGATGTGAAGCGCGAGGAGGACGGCACCCACCGCGTCTATGTCGACCAGGGCCGCACGCCGGTCGACGAGGCGCCGGAAACCTATGCGAAGCGGATGGAAGCGGCCGGCGCCGGCGAGATCCTGCTGAACTCCATCGATCGCGACGGCGCCGCCGAAGGCTACGACACCGAGATCATTCGCCGCATTGCCGACGCGGTCTCCATCCCCGTGGTCGCTTGCGGCGGGGTCGGAGACTTCTCCGATTTCCGCGAGGGCATCGACGAGGGTCATGCCAGCGCGGTGGCCGCCGGCAACGTCTTCCACTTCACCGAAGCCAGTTACAAGCGCGCCAAGCGCTATCTGCGAGACAAGGGCTACGGCGTGCGCTTTCCGTATACGAATTGAGGCCGGCCCTAACCGTCCGTTAACCCAATTCGGTAAGGATTTGGCTCGAATTGAATGCATCGGCTCGAGGCCATGATCCAGGGCGAGTTTCTTCCGCGCATCAAGCCGCCGCGCGTCACCTACTGCACCCGCTGCGTCTATCCGGCCGTGGCCGCGACGGCGCTCACCTTCGACAAGGACGGTGTGTGCTCGGGTTGCCGGACGCATGACGAGCAGGGCAAGGTCGACTGGAAGCGCCGCGAGCGGCTGTTCCGCGAGCTCTGTGACGACTACCGCTCCAAATCCGGCAAGACCTACGACTGCCTGATCCCGGTCAGCGGCGGCAAGGACAGCTTCTACCAGGTGCACCTGCTGAAGACCGTCTACGGCATGAATCCCCTCCTGGTGACCTACAACGAGAACAACGAGACCGAGATCGGCCGCCGCAACATCCAGCGCATGAAGGATGTCTTCGGCTGCGACTACTTCAACTTCACGCCGTCGGTGGACGTGCTGAAGAAGATGAACCGCATCGGGCTGCGCCGCATGGGCGATCCCGACATGCACTGCCACATGGGCATCAACTCCATCCCCATCCAGATCGCGGTGAAGTTCGATATCCCGCTGATCGTCTGGGGCGAGCACGGGTTCATGAATCTCGGCGGCATGCATTCCTACAAGGACATGGTCGAGTACACGGCGCGGTACCGCAAAGAGCACCTGCTGCGCGGCTTCGACTGGGAGGATTTCGTCGGCGACGAGGGCCTGACCGAGCAGAACCTGCTCTGGGCCAAGTACCCGGACGATGCGGATATCGAGCGCGTCGGCGTGCGCGGCATCTTCATCTCCAACTTCTTCGGCTGGAACCAGGACGGCCATACGAAGCTGATGGTCGACCTGTACGGCTTCGAGACCAATCCGCTGCCCTTCGACCGCACCTACAAGCGCGACAGCAACCTGAACAACATCCACGACAACGGCGTGCACGACTACATGAAGTACGTGAAGTTCGGCTACGGCCGGGCGACCGACCATGTGTGCCGCGACATCCGTTCGGGCGCGATGACCCGGGAGCAGGGCATCGAGCTGGTCCGCCAGTACGACCCGGTGGTGCCGGGCGACCTGCCGCGCTGGCTGACCTACACCGGCATGAGCCGCAGCGAGTTCGAGACCATTGCAGACACTTTCCGCGACCCGCGGGTCTGGGTGAAGAACGAATACGGGAACTGGGTGAAGGACAACATCTGGGACCACAACTGAGATGAGCCGGCCACGCACCGCTCTCCTGTTCCAGGACGGCAACTTCGTCGGGCGCGAGTATCACGCGCGCCTGAAGGAGGCGGGGCGTGAGCCGGACGTGAGCATCGCCGTCGGCCGCATGAAGCCCGAGAGCATCGCCTTCGAGCGCGAGCGGACGGCGCACCGCTGGAACCCGCCGGCCTTCGAGCCCGGCCATCGTTTCGACGGGCTGAGGGATCCCGCGCTCCTCGACCTGCTCAGGGCCGAGCGGATCGACCTCTGCATCCAGGGCGGCGTCGGCATCCTGAAAGCCCACCACCTGGCCGCCCCCAGCCTCGGCTGGATCAACGTCCATCCCGGCCGGCTGCCGGCCTATCGCGGCAACAGCTGCCCGGAATGGGCACTGGCCGAGGGCGAACCCATCCATGCCACCGCGCATCTGATCGATACCGGCATCGATACCGGCCCGGTCATCTGCGACGCCCCGCTCTCCGTGCCCCAGCATTGGTCCTATCCCGACCTCCGCGCCAATCTCTATGCCCACTGCGCCCGGGTGCTGATCCAGGCCCTTAAGAAGCTGGACACAGCGACCCCGGAGACGCTCCACAGCTTCGTCACCCCCCAGGACGAGACCGGCGCCCGCTATCTGCTCGCCATCCCGGCCGACAAGCTCGAACTCGCCAAGGCCCGGCTGGCCCCGGAGGAGATCGCCGCGTGAAGGAGACCAACCAGGCGAAGCTGCAGGACATCGTCCGGGCCGTCCTCGAACTGCCCGAGGGCGCCGATGTGGCAGCGGTGAAGAAGATCACCACGCGGCGCTGGGACAGCCTCGCCCAGGTCAGCCTGATCGCCGCCGTCGAGGGCGAGTTCGGCGTCAGCCTTCCCGTGGCCGATTACGGCCGTTTCACCTCCTACAAGGCCATCGAACTGCTCCTGTCGGAAAAGGGGCTGTGACACAGAAAGCCTGTTTCGAGGTCGAGGTCGGCCCCGACACGCCCCGCGCCTTCGCCGAACTCTCGGGCGACTGGAATCCCCTGCATACCGACCCGGCGCATGCGGCGAAGACCGCCTATGGCCGCCCGGTGCTGCACGGTGCTTTCTCGGCCGGGCTGTTGTCGCGCCTGGCCGGCATGCACCTGCCCGGACAGGACTGTCTGCTGCACGACCTGAAGCTGCGCTTCCTGAAACCGATCCTGCCCCCCGCCCGGCTCAAGGTGGAGGCGGAGGTGATCCGCGACGACGGGCAGACCGGCGAGGTCCGCGCCACCGTCCGCGACGCCGTCACCGGCGCCACCTATGCGGAAGGCTCCTACGGCTTCGGCCGGCACACCATACAGTCCCGTCCGGACAATTTTGTCCGCCCCGAAACCGACACCGACGCGCCGCGCATCCTGGTCACCGGCGCCGGCGGTGGCATCGGGGGTGCGGTGGCGGAGAAGATCGGCCGCCTCGCAATGCCCTGGAAACGCGGCGACATCTTGCCGGCGCGGACAAAATTGTCCGCCATCGTGCATTGCGGCTGGCCGGCGCCGGACGACACACCGCTGCTCGACCTCTCCGATCCGGCGGCCGCGGTGGAACATCATCTGTCCGCGCCCCTGAAGGACGGCATCGCGCTCGCCCGCCTGCTGGCCGAACGCGGCGAACCCGGCGCGCTGCTGCTGATGGTGGGGTCGACCTTCGCCGAGGCCGGGCGGCATAATTTCCGTACACCCCTGTATGCGCTGTCGAAGAGCCTGTTGCCGACGCTGACCCGCATCCTGGCCCTGGAGCTGGCGCCGGCGGAAATGCGGGCGGCAACGGTGGTGCTCGACGTCGTCGATGGCGGTATGAATGCGGCCGTGTCACCCGCCGTGAAGCAATCCCATGCCGACCGTGTCCCTTTCGGCGAGCTGCCGACCCCCGATGAAGTGGCCGAGCAGATCCATTGGCTGCTCGCCAACCGCGGCCGGCTGCTCTCCGGCGCCGTCATGTCCTTGACCGGGGGGGCCCTGCCGTGACCTTCCTGGAAGCCAAGCGCCTGCTGAACAACTTGAAGGGCGGGCGCGCCGTCACCGCCCGCTTCTGCCTGTCGGGCACGCCCGATCCGCTGCTGCTCTACATGAAGGCGGCGGCGGCGGCGCGCGACGTGGCGCTGGAGATCGCCACGCTGCCCTTCGGCACGCTGCGGCAGCACCTGCTCACCACCACCGAGGGCAAGGACGAGATCCTGCTGCTCTGCCCCTGGGACCTGGCCGATGCGCTGGACTGGCGGACCGGCGGGCCGGCCGAACCGGTGAATGCCGAGGCGCTGGAGGCGGAAGCCGCCCGCATGGCCGCCGCCCTCGCCCGCCGCAAGGCCGGGGCGCTGTTCTATCTCGCCGCACCGCTGCCGCCCGTCACCACCGATCCGGCCGGCACGGCGGCCCTCGCCTCGCGGCTCCGCGCGCTGATGGAAGCGGCTGGCGCGGAGGTGATCGAGGCGGGCGCCTTCGGCCTGCCGCTCTATCTCGCCTCCGGCTGCCCTGTCGCCAGTGCCGCGCTCGACCGCATCGCCGAAAAGCTGATCGCCCGCTTCCTGGAACCGGAGGCGGAACCGAAGAAGATCCTGCTCACCGATCTCGACAACACGCTGTGGAAGGGACTGATCGGCGAAGACGGGCTGGAGGCGCTCGACTTCGCGCCCGAAGGGCCGGGCTTCCGCCACCACATCTACCAGATGGCGCTGAAGCGCCTGAAGGCGGCCGGCATCCTGCTCGCCGCGGTCAGCCGCAACGACCGGCGCGACGTCGAGGCGGCCCTTGCCGACGGGCGGATGCCGATCGGCGCCTCCGACATGGTGGCGGTGGCGGCCGGATACGGCGCCAAATCGGCCGCCATCGCCAGCCTCGTGAAGCAGCTCAACCTCGGGCTGGAAGCGGCGGTCTTCGTCGACGACAACCCGGTTGAGATCGCCGAAGTGGCGGCAGCCCTTCCCGCCGTCACCGGCGTCCTCTTCCCGGCGTCCGAGGACGACCTGCCGGCCTTCCTCGACACGCTCGCCCGGCTGTTCCGCAAACGCGAGGTGACGGCCGAGGACAAGGCGCGGACCGAGATGTACCGCCGCATGGCGGAAACGGCCCCGATTGAGGCCGGCCAGGGCGGCGACGTGACCGGCTTCCTCAAGGGCCTGGAGATGAAGCTCGCCATCCGCGACGCCTCCACCGGCGACCGGACCCGGGCGGTGCAGCTGATCAACAAGACCAACCAGTTCAACCTGAACGGCCGGCGCTTCGCCGACGAGGAGGTCGAGGCGCTCCTGGCCCGAGGGGGCAAGCTCTTCACAGCGAAGCTCGACGACAAGTCGGGCAGTCATGGCGAGATCCTGGCTTGCCTGATCGGGGCCGACGGCGTGATGCAGGCGATCGTGCTGTCCTGCCGGGTGTTCCAGCGCCGGGTGGAACAGGCCTTCATGGCCTGGCTCGCCGTGCAGCCCTTCGCGCCGAAGACGCTCAACTTCGCCGCGACCGACCGGAACGAACCCTTGCGCGACTTCCTCGAGGACCCGGCCTTCAGCCAAGCGGCGGACAATTCTGTCCGCTTCGATGCCGCCGCCTTCCGCGCCGCGCACGAGGCCGATCTCGCCCTGATGGCGGTTAGCGCACCATGAGCGCCGACGAGGCCTTCCTCACCGGGCACAGCATCTATCTCCGCCGGCCGGTGGAGAGCGACGTCACCGAAGGCAACTGGCACCGCTGGTACAACGACTATTCGGTCACCCGCTTCAACACCCACGGGGTCTTCCCGATCAGCCGCGAGCAGGAGCTGGAGTTCGTCCGCGCCGCCATGGGCCGGGCCAATACGCTCCTCCTCGTCGTCTGCGAGAAGGGCAGCGACCGGCTGATCGGCAATATCGCGCTGCAGAACATCGACCTGATCAACCGCAAGGCCAATATCGGCCTGACCTTGGGCGAAGAGGCCGGGCTCTCGGCCGGGGTGGAGGCTTTCGGGCTCCTCTGCGATCACGCCTTCAGCCGCCTCAACCTCAACCGCGTGCATGACGGCACGCATGAGCGCCTGGAAGGCTTCGCCAAGATGATCCGCGTGCTCGGCTTCCAGATCGAAGGCCGCGGCCGGCAGGACTACATCCGCGACGGCCGGGCCTGGGACCAGATCCTGTTCGGCTGCCTCGCCGATGACTTCCGCAAGCTGAAGGACGAGCGCGACGGCAGCATCCTGTTCGACACGCCGGAAGCGCTGCTGAAGGCCATCGTCGCCGCCGCCCGGGGCTGAGCGGTTTGCATCACGACCGATCGGAACATTTGTCCGATTCGGAAAATTTGTCCGTTCGGGGACCGAGGCGGACATTTTTGTCCGCTGCGTCCGGATAGGCCGGTAGACGATTGGTGCCTGGCTTACAGATGCCATGGATGCCAACCGACGCAGCAATGCCAAAATCCCTCCTATCTATTTGATATAAATATATTTTCTTTCAATTGAGCGGTTCCGATCCCTGCCAGTTTCAGCCAACTCGCGCCAATTCAGGCCAATTCGCGCCAGCGCAGGACCAACCTTTCCCACAGAGAGCCAGATCTGGCCGATTTGAGCCAACTTTCCAGTTGTGCTTCACTTGATCTGTCAGGTCGCAGCCGAGCGAATGCCCTCCCCACTGCCACGCCGAGTAGATCGCCTCTCTCAATCAAGGTTCCATTACATAGAAAACGGAACAAAAACACAACATTTCTATTGCGCCATCCGAACCGCGATGTCACTCTGCCCCAGGCGAGGGAGGCCCGCGATGCCAAGCATCGATCTGGACGAAGCTGGCCCTGCGCTACCGCGGCTCGTGGCGGTACTCGGTGCCGGCGAAGAGACTGAATTCATCATCACCCGCGCCGGTGCGCCGGTGGCGCTGTTGATCGCGGCACCACCGCGTGTGACCGGGCAGCGCATCGGCGTCGCCAAAGGCGTCTTCACCGCCCCCGAGACTATCGATGACGCAAACGACGAGATCGCCGAGCAGTTCGGCGCGGGACTTGAAACTGTCGATGCAGCGGGCGTGTTGACGGCACATCCCATCGGTCGGACAGCAAGTTCATTGGCGGGTCTTCTGAAGCGGTCAGATCAGGACGCTCTGTCAATCGACGAGATGAACGAAGCCATGGCTGCTTCGGTGTTTGAACGGAACCGCAAGACCCGGACTTGATCTGACCATCACGCCCGAGAAGACGGCTTTGACCTCATTTCGCACTGAAGGGTCACCGCGTAGCGATGCGGCCGGGCCACCTTGCCGCGATGATCGCGTGAGCTTCGGCCCGAAGCGCCGGCGTCCACCATTCGGTACGGCAGAAGAAGCGCCCCCAGGGCGTGAAACGCGAATTAAGGACGCCGTCACGGATGGCAGCCTGCTCCCAGAAGTCGATCTCTTCGATGCGGCGCAGCGACCAGATCTGCCAGTGCGGAACCCACACCGACCACCATAGCCAGGAAAGCAGAAAACCAGCGGCCATGCCGGCGCAGACAATCACGATCGTCCAGCCGGAGGGCGTCGACCACTTGGCGACCACAATGGGAACCGCGAAGCAGAGGATCATGATCAGCAAAGCCGGCAACATCACCCAGATCCAGCCGACGTTGATCGCCCGCCTCACTTGCGGCAACGTCTTCAGCACAGCGGCGAATTCCACTACCGGATCGACAGGTGGTGGCGGGCGACCAGCCAGAATCCATCGCAGGCGGAAAAGAAGCCACGAAGTTGCAACAGCCCCGATAGCGCCAAAGAGTACGTTAAGGCGGCTACCCTCACGGTGATAAAAATCGAGGAACCATCCGGCAGTGAAAAATGCCCCCGCGATAGCGAATACATAGCCACCGAGCAGGACAGCGGCGATAAGCACGACCAAACCCAGTTGATGGAGCCTATTCGGGGTTCTCGCCTCCACCCAGGGATGCCACATCACCAGGAAGATCAGCATCGAGGCGATCCAGGCCGGGATAGCCCACTGCACCGAATGGGCCAGCGACCGCCATCCCACACGCTTCCAGTCCCACCAGGGAAGCTGAAAGGCCTCCGCCGTCTCCAGTTGCCGGGCCGAACGCAGCGTCGCCTCGTGAGCGGGACCGAAGGTAGCTTGCCGGATCGCAAGCCCCTCCCGCGCGGCCTCCTCCGCCTCGGCGAACCGCCCGGCACGGAGTAGCGTGAGGGTGAGATTCTCCAGCCCAGCGGCGATCCAGGGATCGTCAGGCAGCAGCAACTTTCGCCGCAGGTCGATCGACTGGCGCGCCCGCTGTTCAGCCGCATAGGGTTTGCCCGTCTCGCGCAGCGCCGCTGCGTAGTCGCCGATCAGGCGGGCCGTTTCCGCCGAAACCGGGTCCTTCGGCTCGGCGATAGCGAGAGCGCGGGCGAAGAACGCCTCGGCCTCGGCCCAGCGCTGCCGGTTCCACTCGTTACGGCCGAGACGCCCCAAGACATCGGCGACGGCAAGGTCGTCATCGCCGAGCGCCAGCATGCGAAGGCCGAGCGCCTCCCGCAGCTTCGCCTCGATCACGCCCTTATCACCGCTGGTCCACATCGCCTCGACCTCGGCGATGAGTGCGTCCGCCGCCAAGGCGTCTGGGGCACCTTCCGTCGACGCCTGTGCCCAGGCACCGGCGCCTGACAGAGCCAGGACGATCAGGGCAACGAGCCAGCGAACCATTCTGTCACGTGAAAGCCGCATCCGACTCCCGGCCAACCAAGTGCATCAGCAGGCAACTCCGTCTCTACCACCGGCTGCATCGATATGGCGATAGATTCCTACTTTCGCATCAGCGCCGGCAGTTCCCGCTTGATCCGGGCCACCAGCGCCGGGCCCTGATAGATGAGCGCCGAGTAGAGTTGCACCGCCACCGCGCCGGCCTTGAGCTTCGCCGCCGCCTCGGCGGCCGAACTGATCCCGCCGGTGCCGATCAGCGGCACCTTGTCTCCCACCCGGGCGTGCATGCCGGCGAGCACGCGGGTGGAAAGCTCGAACAGCGGCGCGCCGCTCAAGCCCCCCGCCTCGCCCTTGTGCGGGCTCTTCAATGTCTCGGGTCGAGAAATGGTGGTGTTGCCGAGGATCATGGCGTCGAGGCGGCGGTCGGTGGCGACGGCGGCGATGTCGTCGAGATCGGCCTCGTTCAGGTCGGGGGCGATCTTCAGCACGATCGCCGTCTTCACGCCGAGCCGGCTACGGGCATCGAGCACGCGGTCGAGCAGGCGTTCGAGTTCGTCCCGGCCCTGCAGGGTGCGCAAGCCCGGCGTGTTGGGCGAGGAGACGTTGACGGTGGCGAAGTCGACCAGATGGGCGAGGCGCTCGATCGCCTCCACGTAATCGGCGGCGCGGTCGGTACTGTCCTTGTTGGCGCCGACATTGACGCCGAGGAGACCTTTGCTGCGGTCGCGCTTTTCCAGGCGCGCGGACATGGCATCGAGCCCGCCGCCGTTCAGGCCGAAACGGTTGATGATCGCCCGGTCCTCTTCCAGCCGGAACAGGCGCGGCCGGGGGTTGCCCGCTTGCGGCCGGGGCGTGACGCCGCCCACCTCGACGAAGCCGAAGCCCAAGTCGAAGAGCTTGTCGCCGAGGCGGGCCACCTTGTCGAAGCCGGCGGCGAGGCCGATCGGGTTCGAGATCTTCCGCCCGAAGAGCGTGGTGGCGAGGGCGGGGTCGTCCGGGCCCGAGCGATAGAGCGCGCCGGCCCCGCAGGCGAGCGCGGTCATCACCAGGTCATGCGCGGTTTCCGGGTCGAGCCGGAACAGGAGAGGCCGGAGCCACGGGTAGAGATCGATCACTTAAGCGCATACCCCCCGACTATTTCCCTCTCCTTCCCGCCGGCTTGCCCGGCGGGTCAAGCCCGCCGGTGCGGGAGAGGGTGGCGCGTCAGCGCCGGGTGAGGGGCACCCTATCCGCAGAGATCACCGTCGAGCGGGCCCCTCATCCGCCTGCCGGCACCTTCTCCCCCAGGGAGAAGGAAAGTCGTTGCGGCCGCTTCCCTTTCGCCCCTCTCCTGCCCGGGCGATGCGGCTTCCTCGT
>JALHMN010000004.1 GCA_022844005.1 bacterium
AGGACCACGAGATCGGCCGGATTGCCGAGGGCGATACCGTAGTCCTTCAGGTTCATCAGCCGCGCGGCGCTGCCCGTCACCATGTCGAGGCAGGTGGCGAGATCGGCCGGGCGGCCGAGCTGCGCCACATTCGCGTAGAGATTGGCCATCCGGATCAGCGAGGCATCGCCGAAAGGCGTGAAGGGATTCAGCACGTTGTTGGTGGCGAGCGAACAGGTGACACCCTGTTCGACCAGCCTGTGCGCCGGTGTTACCCCGCGCGGCACGTTGTGGTCGCGATCGCGGCCCATGAGATAGAGATCGGTGGCCGGCAGCACGGTGAGCCCGACACCGGCGGAGGAGAGACGCCGGCCGATTGCCGCCAGCCTGTCCGCCGGGATGGCGGAAAGCTTGGTGACATGGCCGATGGCGACACGCCCGCCCCAGCGGTTGAGATCGGCCTGGCGGCAGACTTCCTCCACCGTCATCCGCGAGGGGTCGAGATCGAAATCGAGATGGAAGTCGATATCGATGTCGAAGCGCCGCGCGATGGCGAAGATGCGGGCGATCTGGCCGTGCGGGTCGGCGTCGGTATAGGGACAGCCGCCGATCAGGTCGGCGCCTTGCTCGCAAGCTTCGATCAGCAGCTCCTCGGTGCCGGGATCGTTCAGCAGACCTTCCTGGGGGAAGACGCAGATTTCGATATCGACGGCCCAGGCATAGTCTGTCTTCAGCCGGCGAATGGCGTCGAAGCTGCGCAAGCCGATACGCGGGTCGACCTCCACATGCGTCCTGATCCGCATCGTACCCTGGGGGATCGCCTTCTTCAGCACCGTCTCGGCGCGGGCATAGACGTCCTCCTCGGTGAAGGCCCGCTTCGCGGCCGCCACGCCCGCGATGGCATCGGCCAGCGTGCCGTCCACCCGGCAGCGGTCGAGGATGCAGGCCTTGTCGAGATGCAGGTGGGTTTCGACGAAGCCCGGCAGCACCAGGCGTCCACCGGCGTCCTGCTCCGGCGAATCTGCGGCGATCGACGCTTCGAGAGCGGCGATCAGGCCATCGCGGATGCCGATGTCGGCCGCTGTGCCGTCGGCGAGACGGGCGCGGCGAAGAACGAGATCGAAACCCACAATACTCAGATCAGGCCGCGCGCGGCGAGGTTACGCATCAGCGCGCTCGCTCCGAAAGCCCAGGGCTCGACCTTGTCGGAGGTGGTGACCCGGTTGACGAGTGCGCCCAACCGGGGCGAGGCGATGGTGACCACGTCACCCAGGTGATGGGTGAAGCCCTGCCCCGCCGCGCCGCGGTCCTTGGTCGGCGCGAACATGGTACCGGTGAACAGCATGGCGCCGTCGGGATACTGGTGCGTGGAGCAGACGAGCTGGCCGGCGAGGTCGGGCAGGTCGCGGCTGATCTTCGAAAGCGAGCTCGAGCCTTCCATCACGAAACTGTCGTCGCCCTCGACCTTGAGCGAAACCTCGACCTTGCGCAGGTCGTCCAAGGTGAAGCCCTCGTCGAACAGGCGGATGAAGGGGCCGATGGAGCAGGAACCGGCATTGTCCTTGGCCTTGCCGAGCAGCAGCGCGCTCCGGCCTTCGACATCGCGGAGATTGACGTCGTTGCCGAGCGCGGCGCCGACGATCTTCCCCGAGGCGGCGATGGCGAGCACCACCTCCGGCTCCGGGTTGTTCCAGGAGGAGGCCGGATGGATGCCGATCTCGGCGCCGATGCCGACCGAGGAGAGCGGCTGGGCCTTGGTGAAGATCTCCGCATCGGGGCCGATGCCGACCTCTAGATACTGTGACCAGGCGCCGCGCTGGATCAGCACGGCCTTGAGCCGTGCCGCTTCCTCCGAACCCGGTTTCAGGGTGGCGAGACTGCCACCGATCTCGGCCAGGATGGAGGCGCGCACCTCATCCGCCCGGCCGGCATCGCCGCGCACCTGCTCCTCCACCACGCGTTCCAGCATGGAGGCCACGAAGGTGACGCCCGCCGCCTTCACCGCCTGCAGGTCGCAAGGGGCGAGGAACCAGGGGAGTGATGGATCGCGCTTCAGGCAGTTCGCCAGGATCGCCGCGGTGTCGCCGATGCGCTCGCCGGCGAAGCCTCGGACGGAAGCAGTGGGATCGGGCAGGTTCAGGAGATCGGCGGTGGTCGGCGCCAGCTCGCTGATGTCGAAGACGCCGTCGGGGCGGATCGCCACCACGGCCGGGCCGGGGGGATTGCCGGGCCGCCAGGCGCGGCCGACCAGGGTGGCGGTGGCGGCATCCTTCGGAAGAACCTGATCGATCGCGAGCTGCATCTCGGCCCCTCCCCTCGGGTTGTCGTTACTCCGCCGCCGCGGCCACCGGGCGGCGGGCGAAGGCGCGGAGCGCGTTGGCCACGATGTTGGGGCCGATGTCACCGCTCGCCGTCATGATCGATTCCGGATGGAACTGCACCGCGGCGATCGGCTCGCTGACATGCTCCAGGGCCATGATCACGCCGTCATCGGAGCGCGCGGTGACCTTGAAGGCTGCCGGCAGCTTCTCCGGGATCGCATAGAGCGAGTGGTAGCGCCCGGCGCGGAACTGCCGCGGCAGGTCGGCGAAGAGGCGGCTGCCCTCGTCCACCACATCGATGCCCGAGGGCTTGCCGTGGCGGGGGATGTCGAGCTGTCCCAAGGTGCCGCCGAAATGCTCCACCAGCGCCTGCAGACCGAGGCAGACACCGAAGATCGGCAGGCCGCGGGCCCGGATCTTCGCGATCGTGGCGGGGATGCCGAATTCGGCCGGATTGCCGGGACCGGGCGAGAGCACGACCATCGACCAGTCCTGCTCGATATAGGGGCCGGCATGGTTGTGGCGCACGGTGAGCACTTCGGCGCCCTGGCGGCGGAAACAGTCGCCCAGCATGTGGACGAAGCTGTCCTCGTAGTCGATCAGGAGCAGCCGCATGCCGCGCCCGGCGGGCGGCGGCGGGGCGACGCCGGCCGGCGCCTGGCCCGACATCGCCTCCTCGGCGCGCCGCAGGGTTTCGAGGAGGGCGGCGATCTTCACCCGGCATTCCGTCTCCTCGGCCTCCGGATCGGAATCGGCGAGCAGCGTGGCGCCGGCGCGCATCTCGGCGACACCGCCGGCGAGGCGGATGGTGCGGAGTGTCAGGCCGGTATCGCAGTCGCCGTCGAAGGTGAGGCGGCCGACGGCGCCGCCGTACCAGCGCCGCGTGGTCTTCTCGCGCTGTTCGATCAGCGCGGCGGCGCGGGCCTTGGGCGCGCCGGTGACGGTGACGGCCCAGCAATGGGTGAGGAAGGCGTCGACGGCATCGCGATCGGGGCGGAGCCGGCCTTCCACGTGATCCACCGTATGGATCAGGTGGCTGTACATTTCGATCTGGCGCCGGCCGATGACCTTGACCGAGCCCGGGTCGCAGATGCGCGCCTTGTCGTTGCGGTCGACATCGGTGCACATGGTGAGCTCGCACTCGTCCTTGACCGAGTTGAGCAGTTCCTTCACCCGGTCGGCATCCTCGAGCGCGTCGCGGCCACGGCGAATGGTGCCGCTGATCGGGCAGGTCTCCACCCGTTTGCCGGTGATGCGGACGAACATCTCGGGCGAGGCGCCGATCAGGTGCTCGCCCCCTAAGTTGATCACGAAGCCGAAGGGGCTGGGGTTGACCGCCGAGAGCGTCCGGAAGAGCTCCGATGCCCGGGCCGTGGTGCGGCGATAGGAGGAGAAGGACGGCACCACCTCGAAGAGATCGCCGCGGGCGAAATAGGGCATCACGTCGCGGACGATCTGGGCATAGCCGCCGGGCGGCAAATCGGCTTCGCCCGGGAGCGTTGCGACCGAGTTCGGCGAGATCGTCGGCGTGCGGCGGTCGAGCGCCACGGTGCTGCCGGCCAAGGTCTCGAACTCGTAGTCGTAGCGGGTCAGCCGGTCGCTGCCCTTCTCGATCACGTAGATGCGGTCGGGCAGGTGCAGCACGACGTCACGCTGATCGGCCGGGCGTTCCTTGGCCAGGGGGATCGGCTCGAACTGGTGCAGCATGTCGTAGCCGAAGGCGCCGTAGAGCCCGAGGTGGCGGTCTTCGTCGGAGCGGAACAGATCCAGCACCGTGCGCACGAGGCTGAATACGGAAGGCTGCCGGCTCCTCTCGTCCTCGGTGAAGCTTTCGGATCGCCGGATCACCTCGCCGGTGAGGCATTCCTCGTCGGCGCTGTCGATCCGCAGGTGCGGATTGCCCGCGAGCGCGGATGCGATGGCGGGAAGAAGGACGCGGCCACGGGGATTGAGCGCGGTTACCTCGATCCGATATCCCCGGGCGGCGATCTCCAGCGGCGGATCGATATAGGCCACCGTCCAGCGGGCGTAGCGCCCCGGATAGTCGACGGCGCAGCGGAAGAAGCTGCCGCGACGGGCATCCAGCCCGTCGACAAGGGTGACCAGACTGGCCGGATCGGTCAGTTCATAGGCATGGCGGGTGACACGGACACCGCCTTCGGTGAGGTATCGGCTGACAGCACTCATGGCGGGGGTACTCGATCGCTGGGAAAGCGGGCGCCCGCGCGGATCAGCGCACGGACAGGGAAGACGCGCGGCTCACCGGCCGCCGCGCCATCGCCAAGACCACCAGAGCCCGATCGATGCCTTCATAATGACGCCAGTATGCGGGAGCGCCGCGCCCTGTCAACCGCACCCGGTTCAACCATTCGGGATGAGCCGGCCGAGCGCTGCATCCAGCGCCACTTCCTGCTTCTCTCCCGTGGCACGGCGCTTCAACTCGACCACGCCGTTCTTGGCTCCCCGTGGCCCGACCACCACCTGCCAGGGCAAGCCGATCAGGTCCATGGTGGCGAACTTGGCGCCGGCACGGTCGGCGGTGTCGTCGTACAGGACCTCGCGCCCGGCGGCGCGCAGGCGTCCATAGAGGTCGCTGCAGAGCGAGGCGCAGGCGGCATCGTCGGGCTTCAGGTCGATGATGCCGATATCGAAAGGCGCCACGGCGTCGGGCCAGATGATACCGGCATCGTCGTGGCTCGCTTCGATGATCGCGCCCAGCAATCTGGACACCCCGATACCATAGGAGCCCATGTGGACGGTGACGGGGTTGCCGTCCGGACCGGCGACCTGGGCCTTCAAGGGCTCGGAATACTTGGTGCCGAAATAGAAGATGTGGCCGACCTCGATCCCGCGGGCTGACAACTGCTGGCCCGCCGGCAGCGCGTCGAAGCGGGCGGCATCGTGCTTCTCGTCGGTCGCGGCATAGGGTGCGGTCCAGCTGTCGACGATGGGCTGCAGATCGACGTCGTAGTCGACTTCCTGGGAGAGGACGTCGCGATCCACGAGCGCCTTGTCGCAGAAGACACCGCTTTCGCCGGTCTCGGCCAGGACGATGAACTCGTGGCTGAGATCGCCACCGATCGGGCCGGTATCGGCCTGCATGGGAATGGCCTTCAGGCCCATACGGGCAAAGGTGCGAAGATAGGCCACGAACATCTTGTTGTAGGCACGCCGCGCACCCGCCTGGTCGATGTCGAAGGAGTAGCTGTCCTTCATCAGGAACTCGCGGCCCCGCATGACGCCGAAGCGCGGACGCACCTCGTCGCGGAACTTCCACTGGATGTGATAGAGCAGCTTCGGCAGTTCCTTGTAGCTCTTCACCTCGGAACGAAAGATCGTGGTGATCAGCTCCTCGTTGGTCGGGCCGTAGAGCATCTCGCGCTCGTGGCGGTCCTGGATGCGGAGCATTTCCTTGCCGTAATCCTCATAGCGACCGCTTTCGCGCCAGAGATCGGCCGACTGGATGGTCGGCATCAGAAGCTCGAGGCAGCCGGCCGCATCCTGTTCCTCGCGCACGATCTGCTCGATCCGCTTCAGGACGCGGAAGCCGAGCGGCAGCCAGGAATAGATGCCCGAAGAAGCCTGCCTGATCATGCCCGCGCGCAGCATGAGGCGATGCGAGACGATCTGGGCCTCGCTCGGATTCTCTTTCAGGACAGGCAGGAAGTAGCGGCTGAGGCGCATTGCGACATCCAGGGTAAGGGCTTCCGGCCTATTTACGGACCCCGAGGGATCGCCGCAATGACGCTCTCAGCGCCGCGAACAGGCGAGCAGCACGTCCGATTGCAGGCCGGCGTCCAACGGCTTTCCATCCAGCGTGGCCTTCCCGGTGAGAAGGTCGACCTTCACTTCACCCACCACGATCTCGGAGGCGCCGAGCGCGCCCCTCGCCACCGGCAGGTCGCGCTTCAGCAGGACGCGCACCTGCTCCGGACCGACGCCGCTCAAGGGAAGGTCCGCGGGAGCCACGGGCTTGCCATGAACGTCGAGGCCCGGCTGGTAGGCAACGTCCGGCGCGGGCTGATGGGCCGTCAGGGCGCGACAGGTAGTCCTGCCGACCACCACGATCTCAAGTGGTTGTGCAAGACCGATCTCAGGCAAGAAAATGGCGCCGACAACCCCAGCAAGCGAAAGAATCTTGATGACGCGGCTGCGGAATCGCGCTAATTTTTCCAGCGATAAATAGAGCTTCCGGCGCGTTTCGTTGGCCGGGCGGTCCAAGTCTTGGGAGGAAGGCCCCGCAGGGTGGTTGCCGTTCATGAGCGGCCATCCTTAAGAGATGGGTCAAGACTGCCGAAAGGCGATGGCGCGGGATCCTCGGATCCGGCGCCATTTTTTTACTCCTGGCGCCAATAGGTGCCGATACCGAAAACGTCGTAAGCTTGGGCGAAATAGAACCCGACGAACAGCAAGGCTGCAATGCCGGTGGTCAGCGCCGCCTTGTACAGCAGCAGCGGCCGCACAGGCGCGCTGGAAGCCTGGCCCGGCACCGCCTCTTCGCCCGCCTCTTCGGGCGTTCTCACGCCGATCGGCAAGACGCAGAACAAGACACACCACCAGATGATCACAAAGACCATCATTCCAGTGTACCAGTTCATCGCCGTGCTCCGATCCGCAGGACATTCACGTCCAGATGAGGCCGGCGCTCCACCCGCGCGCGCACGGCGGCGCGAATCGCCTTGCGTACCGCCTCGATCACTTTCCCATCGTCGAACCTAAGACGAGGCGGCATCGCCTCGATCGACCGAGCGACCGCGTCAGACATGTCGTCGTCGAATCCGTCATTTTCCTCGTCCGCGACACCGACGGGAGAGACCGAGGGATCGGCCGCGAGATCCCCGCTCTGGTCCAGCACGACGGTCACCACGATCACGCCGTTGAACATCAGCCGGCGGCGGCGGCGAATCAACTCGCCATCGGGGGCAACGAGATCGGCTTCCCCGTCATAGGCGAGCCGTCCGGCCGGAACCTGCCCTATCACGCGCGGCTTCCCCGGCCCGAGTTCGAGGACATCGCCGTTCGCCACCGACACCGCCTGGGGCACTTGCAGGCTGAGCGCGAAGCGAGCGTGTTCGGCTATGTGCCGGGCTTCGCCATGCACCGGCACGGCCAATCTGGGACGAACCAGCGCATACATCTCGGCCAGTTCCTCGCGCCCCGGATGGCCGGAGACATGGACGAAATGATCCTTCTCGGTGATCACCTCGATACCGTCCCGCGCGAGCCTGTTGTGGAGGGCGAATAGTGTCCGCTCGTTGCCCGGGATGATCTTTGAGGAGAAGACCACCGTGTCTCCCTTCGACAAGGTGATGTGCCGGTGCTCCCCATTCGAGATGCGCCCCATGGCGCCTTGAGGCTCGCCCTGACAGCCGGTGCAGAGCAGCAGCACCTTGTCGCGCGGCAGGAAGCCGGCATCCTTGTCGGCGATGATCGGCGGCAGATCCCGGAGATATCCCGCTTCGCGCGAGGCATCCAGGATTCGCCAGAGCGATCGCCCCACGACGACGAGGTGGCGCTCCAGTGCCTCGGCCACGCGCGCAATGCTCTCGAAGCGCGCGACATTGGAGGCAAAGGTGGTGATGGCGATGCGCCCGGGCTTGTCGCGCAGGAGCGGCAGGAGGCTTTCGCGGACATCCGCCTCCGACCCCGATCGCGTGGCATTGAAGACATTGGTCGAATCACAGACCAGTGCCAGCACACCCTTCTCCCCGAAGGCCCTGAGCGTTTCACGGTCGGTGACATCACCCACCAGCGGCGTGTCGTCCAGCTTCCAATCCCCGGAATGCATGACCGTACCGACGGCTGTCTCCACCGCCAGCGACATCGATTCCGGTATCGAATGGGTAATTCCGATAGGCGTCACCGTGAAAGGTGCCAGATCCAGCCGGTCGCCCGGCTCATAGATGTGGATCGGCACCACATCTTCGAGCCCGACCTCGGCCAGCTTGCGGCGCAGGATGGATGCGGCAAATCGGGTCGCATAGACCGGACAGCGCAGGCGCGGCCAAAGGTGATGTACGGCTCCCAGGTGATCTTCGTGGGCATGGGTCAGCACCAGGGCGACCAGATCGTCCTTCTCCCCCTCGATGAAGGCCGGGTCCGGCATCAGGATGTCGATGCCGGGCAGGCTCTCGTCGGCGAAGGTAATGCCGAGATCCACCATCAGCCACTTGCCGGCATGACCATAGAGGGTGAGGTTCATTCCGATCTCGCCGGCGCCGCCGAGCGGCACCATGACGAGACGGCCATCGCGGGTGTCGGTTGCTTTCATGCTCCGGTACGGTTTCGCCGCCAGATCTCAAGCAGGCCGCGCATGGTGATATCGGGATCGAGGTGGCGAATGACATCGGTGGCTCCCTGGAACAGGGGCGCGAGACCGCCGGTGGAGATGACCATCATCGGTCCGCCGAATTCCTTCTGGATGCGGGCAACCAGCCCTTCGATGAGGGCGACATAGCCCCAGAAGACACCGGCCTGCATGGCGCCGATGGTGTCCTTGCCGATGACGCGGTCCGGCTTTTCCAGGGCAATGCGCGGCAACTTGGCCGTCGCCATGTGCAGCGCCTCGAGGTTGAGGTTGATGCCGGGAGCGATCAAGCCGCCCAGATAGTCGCCGTTCGAACCGATGACGTCGAATGTCGTCGCCGTACCGAAGTCGATGACGATGCTGGGTTCGTGATAGGTGATCTGGGCACCGACCGCGTTCGCCAGGCGATCGGCACCGACCTCGCGGGGCTTGTCGATCAGCACGTTGATACCGATGGCGCAACCCGGGTCGCCAATCACCAGCGGTTCCTTGCCGTAATGGCGCGAGCAGAGAAGCTTCAGGTTGAACATCGCCGCCGGCACCACGCTGGCGATGACGATGCCGGCGATACCCTTCGGATCGATGCCTTCCAGCGTCATCAGGGCATTCAGCCAGACTACATATTCGTCGGCCGTGCGCCTTGGATTGCTCTCGCAACGCCAATCGCCGACGATCCGACCATTGTCGAATATCGCGAACTTCGTGTTGGTATTGTTGGCATTGATGGCGAGCAACATCGGTCAGGCCACGGGGAAAACTTCACCTGCGGTTATGACATGGCGCTTTCCGTCATCCCCCGCAAGCACCAAGGCGCCACCGTCGTCCAGGGTCTCGAAGACGCCATGCACCTCCCGCTCGCCGGTGCGCGCCCTGATACGGCGGCCCTGCGCATAGGCGCGGGAAAGCCATGCTTCCCGGATCGGGGCGAAGCCCTGTTGCTTCCAGATCCGATACCAGCGATCAACGGCCGCCACCTCGGCCTCGACGACGGCCTCGACCTCCGCCGCCGCACCAGCTTCAGCCAGGCAGATCGCCGCCCAGTCTGTTCCCGCCGGCGCGTTGGCGACATTGGTCCCGATACCGGCAACCAGCACGGCGATGCCGCCGTCGGTGGCCAGACGGCTCTGCAGCAGGATACCCACGCATTTTCGCTCGGCGACCAGAACATCGTTCGGCCATTTGCAGGCGACGGGCGTGCCGGGTGGCAACAGGCGCTCGAACGTCTCCGCCACGGCGACGGCGACCGCGAAGGAAAGCTGCGCGGTTACCGCCGCCGGCGTCAGCGGTCGCAGCAGGAGGGAGACATAGGCATTGCCGGCAGGCGACGACCAGACGCGGCCCGAACGACCACGGCCCCCGCTTTGCGTCCGGGACCAGACCACCGTTCCATGCGCCGCGCCTGCCTCAGCCCGGCGCAGCGCCTCTTCGTTCGTGCTGTCGATACTGTCCAGCGCGACCAGCGAATAGCCGGCCGGGAGGAGGATCACGGGAACAGTGCCTTGGCCGCCGTCGCGGCGCCGGCAAGAAGGGGGGCCGGATAGACGAAGAAAAGAAGCGTGAAGACACCGGCGGCGGCAGTCAGTACGCCGACTTCGCGATCGGATGCCGCGAAGGGTTCGGCCGGCTGGTCGAAATACATCAGCTTTACGATACGCAGGTAGTAATAGGCGCCGACGACGCTGGCGAGCACGCCGATCACCGCCAGCGTATAGAGCCCGGCATTCACCGCGGCCATGAAGACGTAGAACTTGCCGAAGAAGCCCGCCATCGGCGGAACACCGGCCAGGGAGAACATGAATATCGCCATGGCGGCAGCGAGACCGGGACGCGAGCGGGCAAGGCCGGCGAGATCGTCGATCTCCTCCACATACCCGGTCGCCCGGCGCATGCAGAGGATGACGCCGAAGGCGCCGACATTCATGGCGAGGTAGATGGCGAGATAGATCAGGATTCCGCGTACGCCCTCGGGACTGGCCGCGGCCAGACCGATCAGCGCATAGCCGACATGGCCGATGGAGGAATAGGCCATGAGGCGCTTGATATTGCTCTGCCCGATGGCCGCGAAGGCACCGAGCAACATCGAAAGGACCGAGATGGCAACGATGATCTGCCGCCATTCGTCGACCATGTCGCCGAAAGGCGCGATGAAGGTACGCAGGAACAAGGCCAGGGCCGCGATTTTCGGCGCCACGGCGAAGAAGGCGGTCACCGGCGTGGGAGCGCCTTCATAGACGTCGGGCGTCCACATGTGGAAGGGCACCGCCGATACCTTGAAGGCGAGCCCGGCCGACAGGAAAACGATACCGATGATGAGGCCGATCGAGGATTCATGCCCGCCATGCAGCACCTCGGCCAGTTTGGCGAAACTGGTGGTGCCAGCGAAGCCGTAGATCAGCGAGGCGCCGTACAGCAGCATGCCCGAGGAGAGCGCGCCAAGGACGAAGTACTTCAGGCCGGCCTCTGTGGAGCGCGTCGAATCGCGCTTGAAAGCGGCACAGACGTAGAGCGCGAGCGACTGCAGCTCGAGCCCCATGTAGAGGGACATCAGGTCGCTGGCCGACACCATGATCATCATGCCGACGGTGGCGAGCAGCATCAGCACCGGATACTCGAAGCGCTCGATCCGCTCGGCCCGCAGGTAGCCGAGCGAGAGGATGATCGCCGCCGCCGATCCCAGCAGGATCAGGATCTTGCTGAACGAGGCGAAGGCGTCGACCACGATCATGCCGGAGAAAGCGCTTCCGGTTCCACGCCCGAGAACCAGGACCGCAGTTACGAGGAGGGCGGCGACGGCGCCCCAGGCTACGGTCCGGGTCGCCTTGTCGCCGGCATGCACGCCCGCGAGGAGCAGAACCATGGCGGCACAGGAGAGGAAGATTTCCGGCAGCGCGAGAGTGACGTCGGCGAGCATGATGGAGGCCCTCTAGCGCAGGGTCGCGAGCTTGCGGCCGGCGTCCAACGCCGCGTGGTGCTGCTCGATCAGGTTGTCGACGGAAACCGCCATCACCTCGAGGAAGGGATCGGGCCAGATCCCCATCCAGAAGACGACGAAGACGAGGGGCGCGAAGATCGCGATCTCGCGCGGCGACAGATCCATCATCTTCTTCAGGTCGGGCTTGGTCAGCTCGCCGAAGATGACCCTGCGGTAGAGCCAGAGGCTGTAGGCCGCCCCCAGGATGATGCCGGTGGTGGCCAGCAGCGCCACCCATGTCGAAACCTTGAATGCGCCTGTCAGGACCAGGAATTCACCGACGAACCCGGCCGTCCCCGGCAGGCCGACGGTGGCCATGGTGAAGACCATGAAGACGAAGGCATACATCGGCATGTTGCGGGCGAGGCCGCCATAGCGGGCGATCTCGCGCGTATGCAGCCGGTCGTAGACGACGCCCACGCAGAGGAAGAGCGCACCCGAAACGACGCCATGCGCCAGCATCTGGAAGATGCCCCCCTGCACACCCTGGGTGGTGAAGGTGAAGATCCCGATGGTGACGAAGCCCATATGCGCGACCGATGAATAGGCGATCAGCTTCTTCATGTCCTCCTGCATCAGGGCGACGAGGGAGGTGTAGATCACCGCGATCACCGACATGGCAAAGATCAGCGGCGTGAAGAACTGCGTCGCTTCCGGAAACATCGGGATGGAGAAGCGCAGGAAGCCGTATCCGCCCATCTTCAGCAGCACGCCGGCCAGGATGACCGAGCCCGCGGTTGGCGCCTCAACATGCGCGTCCGGCAGCCAAGTATGCACCGGCCACATCGGCACCTTGACGGCAAAGGACGCCATGAAGGCCAGCCACAGCCACTTCTGCACCGAAAGACCGTAGAGTTTGCCTTCGCCGGCGAGTTGGATCAGCGCAGGAATGTCCGTGGTGCCGGCCTTGAAGTAGAGCGCAAGGATGGCGAGCAGCATCAGGACCGAGCCCGCCAGCGTGTAGAGGAAGAACTTGAAGGTGGCGTAGATGCGCCGGGCGCCGCCCCAGACACCGATGATCAGGAACATCGGGATCAGGCCGGCTTCGAAGAAGAGGTAGAAGACCACCACGTCCAGCGCACAGAAGACGCCGATCATCAGCGTTTCCATGATCAGGAACGCGACCATGTATTCCTTCACCCTGGTCTCGATCGCCTCCCAACTGGCCAGGATGCAGATCGGCATAAGAAAGGTGGTGAGGATGACGAACAGCATCGAAATGCCGTCGACACCCATGTGGTAGTTGATCCCCGCCCCGATCCAGTCCGCCTTTTCCACGAACTGGAACCCTGCCGTGCGCGGATCGAAGTCCTTCCAGACCAGCAGGCTGACCGCGAAAGTGATGATGGTGGTCCACAGCGCAACCATGCGGATGTTGCGCTTGGCGAGATCGCTGTCTTCGCGGATGAAGAGCAGGATGAAGACCACGCCGATCAGCGGCAGGAAGGTGACAGTGGAGAGAAGCGGCCAGGTGCCCATCGCTCAGTGCCCCGCGCCGGAGGCGGACGTCGCGAAGTACCAGGTAACCAACCCGGCCACGCCGATCAGCATCGCGAACGCATAATGGTAGAGATACCCGGTCTGCAGCATCACGGCGCGCTTGGCCAGCTTGATCACCGTCGCCGAAATGCCGTCGGGCCCAAGACCGTCGATGATCCGGCCGTCGCCACCCTTCCACAGGAGGCGGCCCAGCCACATGGTCGGACGGATGAAGATCAGCTCATACAGTTCGTCGAAGTACCACTTGTTCAGCAGGAACTTGTAGAGCGGCTCATTCCGGGCAGCGAGGTCCTTGGGCACGCGCGGCGCGCGGATATACATCCACCACGCCACCAGGATGCCGAGCGCTCCGGCAGCGACAGGGGCCCATTTCACCCAGGTGGGGACCGCGTGGAAGGTCTCCATGATCTTGTTGCCGTCGCGAACGGCGATCGAATCGCCCCAGAACTCCTGCCAGTGGTGACCCGTCATCGGGCCGGCGAAGAGGATACCGGCGAAGATCGCGCCCGCGGCCAGCACATAGAGCGGAATCATCATGACGAGCGGGCTTTCGTGCGCCGCCTCGTAATGGTGATGGTCATGCGGATGACCGTGGAAGGTCATGAAGATCAGGCGCCAGGAATAGAAAGCGGTCAGGATCGCCGCTCCCAGGCCGAGCACGAAGGCGAAGTCGCCCGGCCCGGAATTGGCCGCGAAGGCCACTTCGAGGATGGCATCCTTGGAATAGTAGCCGGCGAAGATCGGAACGCCGGCCAGAGCGAGCGAGCCGATCCACATGAGGGCATAGGTCTGCGGGATCTTCCGCCACAGCCCGCCCATGTTGCGCATGTCCTGCTCGTGATGCATGGCATGAATCACCGAGCCGGCGCCGAGGAAGAGCAGCGCCTTGAAGAAGGCGTGCGTGAAGAGGTGGAAGATCGCCACCGGATAGGCGCCGAGGCCCGCTGCGAAGAACATGTAGCCGAGCTGCGAGCAGGTGGAATAGGCGATCACCCGCTTGATGTCGTTCTGTACCAGGCCGATGGTCGCTGCGAAGAAGGCGGTAAAGGCGCCGATCACGGCCACCACCTGCAGCGCAATCGGCGCCTGCTCGAACAAGGGCGAGCAGCGCGCCACCATGAAGACGCCGGCGGTCACCATGGTCGCGGCATGGATGAGCGCCGAGACCGGGGTCGGGCCCTCCATCGCGTCCGGCAACCAGGTGTGAAGGGGTACCTGCGCCGACTTGCCCATGGCGCCCAGGAACAGGAGCAGGCAGATCGTGGTCATCACGTCCATCTCCCAGTTCAGGAACTGGAACGTCTTTCCCGCCATCTCCGGCGCCTTGGCGAAGACGGTGGCGAACTCCACCGAGCCGAACACCATGAAGATGCCGAAGATGCCGAGCGCGAAGCCGAAGTCGCCGACCCGGTTGACTACGAAGGCCTTGATCGCCGCCGCGCTGGCAGTGGGCTTCTCGTACCAGAAGCCGATCAGGAGATAGGATGCGAGACCCACGCCCTCCCAGCCGAAGTACATCTGAACGAAGTTGTCGGCCGTCACCAGCATCAGCATGGCGAAGGTGAACAGCGACAGATAGGCCATGAAGCGCGGCTTGTGCGGATCCTCCGACATGTAGCCGACGGAATAGACATGCACCAGCGCGCTGACACCGTTCACCACCACCAGCATGACGGCGGTCAACTGATCGATCTTGAGCGCCCAGGCGATCTTCATGTCGCCGGACACGATCCAGTCGAAGAGCACCACCGTGGTCGGGCTGTTGCCGAAAGTGACCTTGGCGAAGGCGAAGCAGGACATCACCGCGGCCAGCAGAACGGCGCCGCAGGTGATCACCTGCGACCCGCGGTCGCCGATCATGCGCCCGAACAGGCCGACGATGAGCGCCGCCAGGAGCGGCAGGAAGACGATCGCGGCGTACAAGGCTCTAGCCCTTCATCAGATTGACGTCCTCGACCTCGATCGAGCCGCGGTTGCGGAAATAGACGACCAGGATGGCAAGTCCGATCGCCGCCTCCCCCGCCGCCACGGTGAGCACGAAGAGGGCGAAGATCTGGCCGACCAGGTCCCCGAGGAAGGAGGAGAAGGTGACGAGGTTGATGTTGACGGCGAGCAGCATCAGTTCGACCGACATCAGGATGATGATGACGTTCTTCCGGTTCAGGAAGATCCCAAAGATGCCGAGCGTGAACAGAATCGCGGCGACCGTGAGATAGTGGCCGAGGCCGATGGTCAGCATTTCCCCTGCCCCTCCCTCACACGCCCTGCCTGGGACCGACCTTACGGATCTCCACCGCGTCTTCGCGCCGACGGCCGACCTGCGTGCCGATGCGCTGGCGGCGCACACCGTCCCGGCTCCTCAGTGTCAGCACGATGGCGCCGATCATCGCGACCAGCAGGATCAATCCGGCTGCCTGGAACAGGAAGACGTACTTCGTATAGAGCACGTGGCCGATCGCGTGCGTATTGGCGATCTGCTCGGGCGAAGGGATCGGCGTGGTCGCGACCTTGGCGGCTTCCGGAGCCACCACCCAGGTCCCCAATACCAGAATCAATTCAATCAGGAGGATGAGGCCGATCAGGCCGCCGACCGGCAGGTACTGCAGGAAGCCTTCGCGGAGTTCCGTGAAGTCGATGTCGAGCATCATGACGACGAACAGGAACAGCACCGCCACCGCGCCGACATAGACGATGACCAGGATCATCGCCAGGAACTCCGCCCCCAGCAGCACGAAGAGCCCAGCCGCGTTGAAGAAGGCAAGGATCAGGAACAGCACCGAGTGCACGGGATTTCGCGCCGCGATCACCATGAAGCCCGAGGCTACGGTGACGAAGGCGAAGAGGTAAAAGGCGAGCCCCTGGATGATCATGACCCGATCGTTTTCTTCCCCCTCCGGCCGCGCGAGCGGCCGGGCTTCAGCGGTACGGCGCGTCGGCCGCGATGTTCGAGGCGATCTGCCGTTCCCAGCGTTCGCCGTTCGCGAGCAGTTTCGCCTTGTCGTAGAACAGTTCCTCGCGCGTCTCGGTAGCGAACTCGAAATTCGGCCCCTCGACGATCGCGTCCACCGGGCAGGCCTCCTGGCAGAAGCCGCAATAGATGCACTTGGTCATGTCGATATCGTAGCGCGTCGTCCGTCGCGAGCCGTCCTCGCGCGGCTCGGCCTCGATCGTGATCGCCTGCGCCGGGCAGACCGCCTCACACAGCTTGCATGCGATGCAGCGTTCTTCCCCGTTCGGATACCGGCGCAGCGCGTGCTCGCCGCGGAATCGGGGCGACAGCGGACCCTTTTCGAAGGGATAGTTGATCGTCGCCTTCTTCTTGAACATGTAGCTGAAGGTCAGCGCGAGACCCGAAACCAACTCGCTCAGGAAGATCGCGCGTGCGCCTCGGTCGAGAACAGCCATCTACCCCTCCGCGCCTGCGAACCGAACGATGCGGCGCACCATAGTCTCGGTTTGCGTCAGTGCAACCGCGCCCGTCCGCATCTCAATTCACCGTCTTCGGCGCCAGGTCGAACATGACCAGGAAGCCCGCGGTCAGCACCAGCCAGCCGAGCGAAGCCGGCAGAAAGACCTTCCAGCCGAGCCGCATCAGCTGGTCGTATCGGTAGCGCGGCAAGGTCGCGCGCACCCAGATGAAGACGAACAGCAGCAGGAAGACCTTGAGCGCAAACCAGAACGGCCCCATCCAGTCCGGCGTCGGAAGATAGAACGGCGGCAACCACCCTCCCAGGAACAGCACCGTGGTCATGGCGCTCATCAGGATCATGTTGGCGTATTCGCCGAGCATGAAGAGCCCAAACGACATGGAGGAGTATTCGACCTGGTAGCCGGCGACGAGTTCAGACTCGGCCTCGGGCAGATCGAAGGGATGCCGGTTCGTCTCCGCCAGGGTGGATATGAAGAAGATGATGAACATCGGGAACAGCGGCAGGGCGAACCATACCGTGCTCTGCGCCTCGACGATCTTCGAAAGGTTCAGCGAGCCGACGCAGAGCAGAACCGAGATGATGATGAAGCCCATGGAGACTTCGTAGGACACCATCTGCGAGGCGGAACGCAGCGCCGCCAGGAAGGGATAGCGCGAGTTCGAGGCCCAGCCGGCCATGACGATGCCGTAGACGCCGAGCGAGGAGATGGCGAAGAGGTAAAGGACGCCGACATTGATGTTGGCGATGACGAGACCGGTGCCCACCGGGATGACCGCCCAGGCGATCATCGCCAGGATGAAGGTCAGCATCGGCGCCGCCATGAAGATGATCTTGTTGGCGGCGGTCGGGATGATCGTTTCCTTGAAGATCATCTTCAAGGCGTCGGCGAAAGGCTGCAGCAGACCGAAGGGGCCCACGACATTGGGACCGACGCGAAGCTGCATCGCCGCCATCACCTTGCGCTCGTAGAGCGTGAGATAGGCAACGGAGATCAGGATCGGCACCAGGAGTGCCAGGATCTGGAGGACAATGATCCCGCCGGGCAGCAGGTATCCGGACCAGAGGTCAGCCATGGGTGCCGGTCGCCTTCTCGCTCTTCACGCCCGCCGCCACGGCGCTGCACTCCGCCATGGTGCTGGAGGCCCTGGCAATCGGATTGGTCAGATAGAAATCCGCGATCGGCGTGGCGAAAGGCGTTGTCGCCAAGGCGGCGGCAGCGCCGAAATCGGTCCAGGCCGCCGGCGCGAGCTTGTCGACCGCCGCGAAGCAGGGCGCCGTTTCGGCAAGCTTTGCCCGCAGCTGGCCCAGGCTGTCGTAGGGGAGGGTCTTTCCCAGCACTTCGGACAGCGCCCGCAGGATGGTCCAGTCTTCGCGCGCCTCGCCCGGCGGCAGGACGGCACGGCGACCGCGCTGGGCCCGCCCCTCGAGATTCACGTAGGTCCCGTCCTTCTCGGTATAGGCGGCGCCCGGCAGGATCACGTCGGCACGATGAGCGCCGGCGTCCCCATGGCTGCCCTGGTAGATGACGAAGGCCTTGCCGAGCCGCGCCGTATCGATCTCATCGGCGCCGAGCAGGAAGACGGCTTCCACCTCGCCCTTTTGCGCCGCATCGAAGATGCCGGCCAAGTCGCGCCCGCCTGCTGCCGGCACGAAGCCGAGCTCGAGGCCGCCGACACGCGCCGCCGCGGTATGCAGCACGTTGAACCCGTTCCAGCCGTCCTGGACGACATTGCAGGCGTCGGCCAGCGCCTTGGCGGCCGCCAGGATCGCCGCGCCGTCGGGGCGCGCCAGCGCACCCATGCCCAGAACGATCATCGGCTTCTTGGCGCCCTTCAACACTTCGGCGAAGGCATGCGTGCCATCGGCGATCCTGCCGATCAGCGCGGGGTCGTTGCCGAGGTCTTCATGCGCATAGGTGAGATCCACTTTAGGGCCAATGCTGGCTACCTTGAATCCGCCGGCCAGATAGCGCTTGCGGATCCGCGCGTTCAGCACGGCTGCTTCCTTGCGCGGATTGGTACCGATCAGCAGCAGAGCATCCGCCTCTTCGATCCCGGCGATGGTGCTGTTGAACAACCAGCTCGCACGGGCGCCGGGGTCGAGCTTCGCGCCGTCCTGGCGGCAATCCAGATTGCCGGAACCCAGCGCCGTCAGCAGATCCTTCAACGCCAGCATCGATTCGGCGTCGCAGAGGTCACCGGCGATGGCCGCGATCTTCTCGCCCGGGAGGTCGCCAATGCGGGCCGCGACCGCGGCGAAGGCCTCGTTCCAGGTCGCCGGCTTCAGCTTGCCGTCCCGGCGGACATAGGGCGTGTCGAGCCGCTGGCGCCGGAGGCCGTCGCAGGCGAAGCGGGTCTTGTCGGAGATCCACTCCTCGTTCACGTCGTCGTTGGTGCGCGGCAGGACGCGCATCACCTCGGTGCCGCGGGCGTCGACCCGGATGCTGGAGCCGAGAGCGTCCATCACGTCGACCGTCTCGGTCTTGCGCAGCTCCCAGGGCCGGGCCGAAAAGGCGTAGGGGCGGGAGGTAAGCGCGCCGACGGGACAAAGATCGATCACGTTCCCCTGCATCTCGGAGATCATCGCCTTCTCGAGATAGGTTGTGATCTGCATGTCCTCGCCACGGCCGACCGCGCCCATCTCCTCAATGCCGGCGACCTCGGTGGAGAAACGGATGCAGCGGGTGCAGTGGATGCACCGGGTCATGATCGTCTTGACCAGCGGGCCGATGTACTTGTCCTTCACCGCCCGCTTGTTCTCATGAAAGCGGCTCTGCCCACGGCCGTAACCCATAGCCTGGTCCTGCAGGTCGCATTCGCCGCCCTGGTCGCAGATCGGACAGTCCAGCGGATGGTTGATCAGCAGGAATTCCATCACCCCTTCGCGCGCCTTCTTCACGGCGGGCGTATCGGTGTGGATCACCATGTTGTCCATGACCGGCATGGCGCAGGAAGCGATCGGCTTCGGCGCCTTTTCCTGCTCGACCAGGCACATGCGGCAATTGCCGGCGATCGACAGGCGTTCGTGATAGCAGAAGCGCGGAATCTCGATCCCCAGCGCCTCGCAGGCCTGCAGCACGGTGGTGCCGGCTTCGACCTCGATTTCCCTGCCGTCGATGGTGAGCTTGGGCATGACGGCTCCTTACGCGGCGCGCGACGGCTTGGCGGCCGCGATGCGGGCTTCGATCAGCGGCCGGAAATGCCGGATCAGACCCTGGATCGGCCAGGCCGCGGCATCGCCCAGCGCGCAGATCGTATGACCGTCGACCTGGGTCGTGACCTCGAGCAGCATGTCGATCTCCGACACCTCCGCGTGCCCCTTCACCAGCCGTTCCATCACCCGCCACATCCAGCCGGTGCCTTCGCGACAGGGCGTGCACTGCCCACAACTCTCGTGCTTGTAGAATTCCGACAGCCGCGCGATCGCCTTGATCAGATCGGTCGACTTGTCCATCACGATGACGGCGGCAGTGCCCAGGCCCGACTTCTCGGCACGCAGGCTGTCGAAATCCATCAGGATGGTGTCGCAGATCGATTTCGGCAGCATCGGCACCGACGACCCGCCCGGGATGATCGCCAGAAGGTTGTCCCAACCACCGCGCACGCCACCGGCATGCTTCTCGATCAGTTCCTTCAGCGGGATCCCCATCTCCTCTTCCACGTTGCAGGGCTTGTTCACGTGGCCGGAGATGCAGAAGACCTTGGTTCCAGTGTTGTTCGGGCGGCCGAGGCCGGAGAACCAGGAGCCGCCGCGGCGCAGGATGGTGGGCGCCACCGCGATGCTCTCGACATTGTTCACCGTGGTGGGGCAGCCCCAGACGCCCATGTTCGCGGGGAAGGGCGGCTTCAGGCGCGGCTGGCCCTTCTTGCCTTCCAGACTTTCGATCAGTGCCGTCTCTTCGCCGCAGATATAGGCGCCGGCGCCGCGATGCACATAGACGTCGAAGTCGAAGCCCGAACCGCAGGCGTTCTTGCCGATGAGGCCGGCGGCATAAGCCTCGTCGATCGCGGCCTCGAGGGCGTTCGCCTCGCGATGGAACTCGCCGCGGATATAGATGTAGGCAGCTACCGCCCGCATCGCGAAACCCGCGATCAGGCAACCCTCGACCAGCTTGTGCGGGTCGTGACGCATGATGTCCCGGTCCTTGCAGGTGCCGGGTTCGCCCTCGTCGGCATTGACCACGAGATAGGACGGGCGTCCGTCCGACTTCTTCGGCATGAAAGACCACTTCACGCCGGTCGGAAAGCCGGCACCGCCGCGCCCGCGCAGGCCGGAGGCCTTCATCTCGTCGATGATCCAGTCCTGGCCCTTATCCATGATGGCCTTGGTACCGTCCCAATCGCCGCGGCGGCGGGCGCCGGCAAGCCGCCAGTCGTCGTAGCCGTAGAGATTGGTGAAGATGCGGTCCTGATCCTTCAGCATCGGCTCTATTCGGCTGGAGGGTTGAGAGAGGTCAGCGTCGTCAGGCCGCCGGCGGGTTCGGAGGTGCGGCGTCCGGATTGCGGGCCGGGCTTCGGCACCTCTCCCGCCGCCAGCGCCTTCAGTATCTTCACCGTCGAATCGGCATCGAGGTCTTCGTAGTACTCGTCGCCGATCTGCATCATCGGCGCATTGACGCAGGCGCCGAGGCATTCGACCGACTTCAGGGTGAAGAGACCGTCTTTGGTCGTCTCGCCCACATGAATGCCGAGATGCTTCTCGCAGGCCGAGACCACGTCGGCCGAACCGCGCAACCAGCACGGCGTCGTGGTGCAAACCTGCACGAAGTGCCGGCCGACCGGCTTCAGGTTGTACATCGTGTAGAACGACGCCACCTCCCACACCCTGATCTCAGGCATGGCAAGGTAGCCGGCGATGTAGCGGATCGCCGTCTCGGTCAGCCAGCCGCCGTTCTGACGCTGGGCAAGATCCAGAAGCGGCATCACCGCGCTCTGCTGGCGGCCCGGCGGATACTTGGCGACATGCTTCTTCGCCGCCGCCTCGTTCTCGGGCGTGAAGACGAAGGGGCCGTTGCCGGGTGCGGGCGTGAAGTCGGTTTCACTCATCGGTCAACACTGCCGAAAACGATGTCGAGGCTGCCGATGACCGCCGGCGCATCGGCCAGCATGTGGCCCTTGCAGAGGAAGTCGAGGGCGGCCAGATGCGCGAAGTCCGGGCTGCGGATCTTGCATTTGTAGGGCCGGTTGCTGCCATCGGCGACGACGTAGACGCCGTATTCGCCCTTCGGCGCCTCGACCGCCGTATAGGTCTCCCCCGCCGGCACCTTGTAGCCCTCGGTGTAGAGCTTGAAGTGATGGATCAAGGCTTCCATCGAGCGCTTCATCTCGCCGCGGTGCGGCGGCGCCACCTTGCGGTCCAGCGTCGAAACGGGACCGACCGGCATTTCGCGCAGGCACTGCTGGATGATGCGGACGGACTGGCGCATTTCCTCGATCCGGCACAGATAGCGGTCGTAGCAGTCGCCGTTCTTGCCGACCGGGATATCGAAATCCATCTGCTCGTAGACGTCGTAGGGCTGCGACTTGCGCAGGTCCCAGGGTAGGCCGCAACCGCGCAGCATGACGCCGGTCATGCCCCAGTCGAGCGCGTCCTCGAGCTTGACCAGCCCGATATCGACATTGCGCTGCTTGAAGATGCGGTTCTCGGTCAGCAGGCCTTCCAGATCGTCGATGAAATTCTGGAAGCCTTCGGAATAGACCTGGATGTCCTCGGCCAAGCCCTTCGGCATGTCCTGATGCACGCCGCCGGGACGGAAATAGGCCGCATGGAGCCGGGCGCCGGAAACACGCTCGTAGAACTCCATCAGCTTCTCTCGCTCCTCGAACCCCCAGAGCGCCGGCGTAGTGGCGCCGACGTCGAGCGCCTGCGTGGTGATGTTGAGGAGATGGTTCAGGATGCGGGTGATTTCCGAGAACAGCACACGGATGTACTGGCCGCGCTTCGGCACCTCGATGCCGAGCAGCTTCTCGACCGCCAGCGCGAAGGCATGTTCCATGCACATCGGCGAGACATAGTCGAGGCGATCGAAATAGGGGACCGCCTGCAGATAGGTCTTGTTCTCGATCAGCTTCTCGGTGCCGCGATGCAGCAGGCCGATATGCGGATCGCACCGCTCGATCACCTCGCCGTCCAGTTCCATGACGAGACGCAGCACCCCGTGCGCGGCCGGATGCTGGGGGCCGAAATTGATCGTGTAGTTCTCGATCTGGACTTCGCCCACGATCCCTACGCCCCCGCCTTGGCTTTTTCGTCGCCCGGCAGCACGTATTGGGCGCCTTCCCACGGGCTCATGAAATCGAAGCGCCGGAATTCCTGGGTCAACGTCACCGGCTCGTAGACGACGCGCTTCTGCTCTTCGTCGTAGCGCAGCTCGACATATCCGGTGAGTGGGAAATCCTTCCGCAGCGGATGACCCTGGAAGCCGTAGTCGGTCAGGATGCGGCGCAGGTCGGGATGGTCGGCGAACAGGATGCCGTACATGTCCCAGACCTCGCGCTCGAACCAGTTCGCGGTCGAATAGACGCCGACGACGGACGGCATGACCGTCTCCGCGTCCGCCTGCACCACGATGCGGATGCGCTGGTTGTGCTTCAGGCTGAGCAGATTGTAGACGACGTCAAATCGCTGCGGGCGCTCCGGCCAGTCCACCGCGGTGATATCCATCAACTGCTGGAACAGGCAGGACGGCTCGTCGCGCAGGTAGGACAGCAGGCGGACGATGGCGCCGGCCTGAGCATCGACCCGAAGCTCGCCCAGCGCGACGCTGAAGCCCGACACGTCGGCCGAGAAGGCCTGGGCCACCTGCTGGCCGAGTTCGTTGAGCGCTTCATCCATGCGGCGGCTTCTCCTGTCCGCGTCAGCGCGCGATGGTGGTGGTACGGCGGATGCGCTTCTGCAGCTGCATGATGCCGTAGACCAGCGCTTCCGCCGTGGGCGGGCAGCCGGGCACGTATATGTCCACCGGCACGATGCGGTCGCAGCCACGCACCACGGAATAGCTGTAATGGTAGTAGCCCCCGCCATTGGCGCAGGAGCCCATGGAGATGACGTAGCGCGGCTCCGCCATCTGGTCGTAGACCTTGCGCAGCGCCGGAGCCATCTTGTTGGTAAGCGTCCCGGCGACGATCATCACGTCGGACTGACGCGGGCTGGCGCGCGGGACGACGCCGAGCCGGTCGAGGTCGTAGCGCGGCATATAGGCGTGGATCATCTCGACCGCGCAGCAGGCGAGGCCGAATGTCATCGGCCAGAGCGAGCCGGTCCGCGCCCAATTCACCACCTTGTCCATCTGGGTGACGAGGTAGCCCTTGTCGGCCAGCGCGTCGGAGAACATCTTGAACGACGCGTCGTGATCGGAGGTGAGCTGGATGGAGCCTTCGGTCATTCCCATTCCAGGGCTCCCTTCTTCCACTCGTAGATGAAGCCCACGGTCAGCACGCCGAGGAAGGCCATCATCGACCAGAAACCGAAGACGCCGATCTCGCCCAGGCTGACCGCCCAGGGGAACAGGAAGGCCACTTCCAGATCGAAGATGATGAACAGGATCGCCACCAGATAGAAGCGCACGTCGAACTGCTTGCGCGAATCGTCGAAGGGCTCGAAGCCGCATTCGTAGGCGGACAGCTTCTCCGCCTCCGGCCGCTGCTTGGCCGCAATCACCGACGCCAGGATCATCACGACGGCCAAGCCGATGGCGATCCCGAGAAAGATCAGGATAGGCAGGTATTCTGCCAGCAAGTCCTGCATATGGTTCGACCCCGCAAACGAGACACTGCCGGCCGGCAGTCCTCCCGAACCGCAACCGACGACGCCCCCGATACTGCGGCGCAGTATAGGCACCGGGTTTCCGTATGGAAGCTTTTCCTGCCTCAGGCAAGCGATTGTCGAAGCGCCCCGTTGCCGCAGGGCAACGATACCTTCAGACGTTAAAATTCAGTGCTTTGCGAGGAGGAAGTGGCGGGAGTGACGGGGCTCGAACCCGCGACCTCCGGCGTGACAGGCCGGCGCTCTAACCAACTGAGCTACACCCCCGCAATCGCGAGACGCGCGTCTCTAAGGGCCGGCCGGCCCCCTGTCAAGAAAACTACTGAGGACAGCCGAAATAATCGTTCCCGACGGCGGCTTCAGCCCCCCTGGGGGCCCGCCGACGGCTGCGCGGGCTTTTCGACCGACGCCACCGGCTGGGGCTTCTTCTCCGCTTTCTCTTCCTCCACGCACTGGGCGAAAGCCGGCGCGGTGAGGGAAGCGATGAACGCGGCGGTGAGCAGAATTTTGGAGCGCATGCCCTATCTCCCTGCTGAGATGGACGCATGTTCACATGCGCCGGGCCCGGAGAGAAGATCTCCGACCATCCCTCCCGATAACGAAAGCGTGTACCCGATGCGAGTCGCGACGCTCCTATGTGCAGTTTTCCTGGCCGCCTGCGCCGGGCCGCGGCCGATGACCTGGACCCACCCGCTATCGGCCGATCATCCCCTCGTCGGGAGAATCTACGACCCGCAGGCGAAGGTCTTCATCGCCGAGGAAGCAGCCATGCTCCGGGCCGCCGCGGCCGATCACCTGCTGCTCGGTGAACGGCACGACAATGCCGATCACCACCGTCTGCAGGCCCGGGTCGTCCAGGCCGCACTGTCCGCCGACCGCAACCGGCGCATCGCCATGGAGATGCTGACCCCCGACCAGGGACGGGCCGCGGCCGGCTTCCTGGCGTCGCGGCCGATGGATGCGAGCGGTTTCGGGGAAGCGGTGGGCTGGGGCGAGACCGGCTGGCCCGACTGGGCGATCTATCAGCCCATCGCCGAGCAGGCATTGACCTTCGCCGTGCCGATCGTTCCGGCCAATCTCGACCGGGCCGAAGTCCAGGCAATGCGCACCAGGGGCATTGCCGCATTGGCGCCGGATCGCCGCGCCGCGATCAGGGCGGACCGGCCGATCCCGGCCGGGATTCGAGCGTCGATGGAGCAGGAAATCGCCGACTCCCACTGCGGCATGTTGCCGACCGCAGCGCTCGCCCCGTTTGCTGTGATTCAATGGGCCCGCGACGCGGCAATGGCTGCGGCGATGACCGAGGGCGGCGGAAGATCCATCCTGATCGCCGGCGCCGGCCATGTACGGACCGATCGCGCGGTTCCCTGGCACCTGCTTGCCCGCCAGCCGGAAGCCGGCATCGTTTCGATCGCCTTCCGCGAAGTGGCGGCGGGCGAAACAGATCCGACGAAGACCGACTGGCCCTATGATCTGGTCTGGTTCACGCCCCGGGTCGACGATGTCGATCCTTGCGTCAGGTTCCGCGAACGGATGCAGCCGGGCGCTCGATCCGCCGCTTCGGCGCCCATTTCACCACCGGGCGGCCGTCGAGAGTGAAGCGCACCGTGGTCGCCTCGCTCGGCCGTTCGGGCCCCCTGGCACTGCGCGCCGGGGCATAGGCGCGGCGCATGGCCTCGATGGTGATCTCGCTGTTGGCGCCGCGTTCGAAGGTGGCGCGCCACAGCCCGTCGGCCGCGATCAGTCGGGCCAGTTGCTGGGGCGTCTGCACGCCGTATTCGCGCCAGATGATCTCGAGCAGGCTCTTCGCCGACTTGGCGATCATCGGCTTCGGCGTGGTGGCGAGGCCGGCATCCAGCATGATCAGGATGGTGGGCTCGTAGGGTCCCTGCTCTCCCGCGAGGAACGTGGCCGGCATCAGCTTCCGCGCGCCGGCCCGGCCCGAAAACACCGCCTGCGCCAGGTACATCAGCTGCTGCAGCTTCTTCGCCGGCAGGAAGACGCGCGCTTCCTCGGCCCGGGCGACGAACCACAGGGCCACGTCGACACTGGACCGCACCACGGGCGGCGTTCCGGCGGCAGACGAATGATCGCTCATGGTGAAGAGATGACCCGATCAGGGTTTCTTTTGCGTTAATTCGTCCGGCTCCAATCCACCATGCGCCAGGGCCATGATCTCCAGTTCCCGGGCCAGATGCGGGCGCCAGTCGGCCGGTTCCAGCAGCTGGGCGCCTGGCCCCAGCCAGCGGACCAGTTCGAACACCCGGGCCGGCTCATTCTCGCCGTAGAGCATCTCCATTTGGTCCCGCCCGGCCGTGCTGAACTGGCCGTAGCCGAAATACCAGTCGCGGCGGAGCCGTTCGGCCCGCTCTTTCGGCATCAGGATGCGGACCGGACTCGACCTGCTCCAGCTTCCCATCGCTTGGGCAAGCCAGCGCCGGCCGAGATGGACACGGACGTCGAAGTCGGGGTCGGGCTTCGCCCGGAAGGTGGTGGCGGCGATATCGCGCACCCGGTCGGCTCGCCAGATCCGCCGTCCGCCGTCGCCGTGGCGATTGCCGAGCAGGTACCAGCGGTCGCGGTCCCAGAGCAGGCCGTGCGCCTCGGCCTGCACCGGCTTTGCCCCGTCTCGTTCCTGATAGGGCGACCGATAGCCGAAGCTGACCCTGGTGCCGTCCAGGACGGCACCGAGATAGGTCTCCACTGCCTTTGCTTGCGTCTTGCGCGCTTCCGGCGTGTCGACCCGGTCGTCTTCCGGCTCGGGGTGAAACACGTCGGCTGCAGCCTGCTCGAAACCGATCAGCCGGCGGGTTTCGGCCAGGAGCGTCCGCAGGCGGCTCGGCATCGCCGCGACCAGCTTCCTCTCCGCGGTCTGCAACTCAGCCTCGAACAGCGGCACCTTGAGCGAGCCGATCAGCGCCAGACCGAGCAGCGCGACAACGGCTTCGGCGCGCGAGAAGCCGACCGGCGGCAGGAAAAATCCCTCGTGCAGACGATAGCCGCCGCTCGTACCGCGTTCGGCATAGACCGGGATACCGGTCGCGCTCAGCATTTCGATGTCGCGATAGATGGTGCGCACCGAGACTTCGAACCGCCCTGCGAGGCTGGGGGCGGTCACGGTGCCGCCTCGGCCGAGCAGCAGCAGGATGCCGAAGGCGCGTTCGATACGTGTCATGCCAGGACCCGATTTTCAGCCGGACGCCGACTATGCCCCGAGATACCTGACATGAGGGTGTCAGTTCGCCCCGCCTAGCCTCCTCCCATCGACGGGCCGGATCCCGTCGCCATCCGACGGAGGACCACCGAATGTTCGACCATATCTCGATCGGCGTGCGCGACATCAAGAAGACCAAGAAGTTCTACGACGCGGCTCTCGCCCCCCTCGGCTTCACCTGCCTCAGCGAGGGCGAGGCCTCGCTCGGCTACGGCGAAAAGGGCGTGGCATTCTGGATTTCGCAGACGGCGAAGCCGGTGCCGGCCGACATGGAATCGGGCCTGCACTTCTGCTTCAGAGCGGTCAGCCGGAAGGCTGTGGATGCTTTCCACGCGGCAGCGCTGAAGACCGGCGGGAAGGACAATGGCAAGCCGGGCGTGCGCGCCGAATACGACGCCAACTACTACGCCGGATTCGCATTCGATCCCGACGGCTACCGGATCGAGGCCTATTGCGGCAAGCCTGCCTGACAGGCGGGCCGGGACGGGCGGCGCCCGTTCCGGCCGCGCTTCCCGCCGTGCTAGAGTCCGCGCTCGCAATCAAGACTCTTTCTCGGTGGAGCAGACCCTATGGATATGTCGGGCGAACAGATCATCCCGGCGCCGCGCGACATGGTTTGGGCGGCATTGAACGATCCCGAAATCCTGAAGCAGGCCATCCCCGGCTGCGAGGTGATCGAAAAGCATTCCGATACCGAACTGAGTGCCACCGTCGTCGCCAAGGTCGGGCCGGTGAAGGCGACGTTCAAGGGAAAGGTGACGCTCTCCGACATCGATGCACCGAACGGCTACACCATCTCCGGCGAAGGCCAGGGCGGGGCGGCCGGCTTCGGCAAGGGCGGCGCGAAGGTGAGCCTGACCGACGTGCCCGAGGGCACGAAACTGGCCTATACCGCCAATGCGCAGGTCGGCGGCAAGCTGGCCCAGATCGGTGCCCGCCTGGTCGATGGCGCCGCCAAGAAGATGGCTGACGACTTCTTCGTTCGCTTCAACGAGATCGTCGCCGCCAAGGCGGCCGCTTCAGCCGCCCCCGCTCCCGAGGCGGTCGTCGAACCTGCTCCCGCCGCTGCGGCACCGGCGGCCCCGCCCGCCCCCGCCCCGGCCGGTGGCGCGGGTGGCGGCATTCCGTCCTGGCTCTGGATCGGCGGCCTGATCGTCATCGCGCTGGCAGCGATGTGGTGGTTCCAGCGCGGCTGAGCGGCAACAAACCTTTGTGGCGCTTGACCGGGTAGCGGCGGGGAACCAAACTCCCCGCCGTCGTCTGCCCGGCAACGAGGCAGGGTTCGAGGGGCCGGGCCTAAGGGGCCGGCAGGGTCCAAGGGAGGCATCGGATGGCCACCGTTTCAATGACGGTCAACGGCAACAAAGTGTCGCGTGACGTCGAGCCGCGCACGCTGCTCGTCCAGTATATTCGTGAACACCTGGAGCTGACCGGTACGCATGTGGGCTGTGACACCAGCCAGTGCGGCGCATGTGTCGTGCATGTCGACGGGCAGAGCGTGAAGTCCTGCACGATCCTGGCCGCGCAGGCCGAGGGATCGCAGGTGACCACGATCGAGGGCCTCGCCAAGGACGGGAAGCTGCACCCGATGCAGGAGGCGTTCCGCGAACATCACGCGCTGCAGTGCGGCTTCTGCACGCCCGGGATGATCATGAGCGCGATCGACCTGGTCGAGAAGAATCCGAAGCTGACCGAGGAAGACATCCGGCACGGCCTCGAGGGCAACCTCTGCCGGTGCACCGGCTACCACAACATCGTCAAGGCAATCGCGGCAGCGGCAAAAACAATGGGAGGCTAGTACGATGAACGCGGTGACAGGAACGGGTATCGGCGCGTCGGTGCGCCGCAAGGAAGACTATCGTTTCATCACCGGCCAGGGCACCTATACCGACGACATCAACCGCCCCGGTCAGCTTCACGCGTACTTCGTGCGCTCGCCGCACGCCTTCGCCAAGATCAAGTCGATCGATACCGCCGCCGCCAAGGCATCGGCGGGCGTCGTTGCCGTATTTACCGGCCAGGAACTGGCGGCCGACAAGGTCGGCGGCCTGATCTGCGGCTGGACGGTGACGGGCAAGGACGGCACGCCGCACAAGGCGCCGCCGCATCCGGCCATCGCACTCGATACCGCGCGCTGCGTCGGCGACCAGGTTGCCGTTGTCATCGCCACGACGAAGGAAATCGCCCGCGACGCGGGTGAGAAGATCGTGGTCGATTACGACGTGCTGCAGGCCGTGGTCGATCCGGTCGATACGCTGAAGCCGAACGCGCCGCAGCTCCACGCCGAAGCGCCGGGCAACCTCTGCTATGACTGGGAATTCGGCGACCGGGCTTCGACCGACGCCGGCTTCGCCAAGGCCGCCCATGTGGTCAAGCTCGACTTGATCAACAATCGGCTGTCGCCCAACCCGATGGAACCGCGCGTCGCCATCGGCGAACACGACCGGGCGACCGACACCACCACCTGCTACTCCACCTCGCAGAACCCGCATGTGCTGCGGCTCATTCTCTGCGCCTTCATCTTCGGCCTGCCGGAGCACAAGGTGCGGGTGGTGGCCCCTGACGTCGGGGGCGGCTTCGGCTCCAAAATCTTCTGCTATGCCGAGGAAGTCGTCTGCGTCTGGGCCTCCCGCAAGCTGAACAAGCCGGTGAAGTGGACCTCCGACCGCTCGGAAGCCTTCCTCACCGACGCGCATGGCCGCGATCACGTGACCCATGCGGAACTGGCCCTCGACAAGGACGGCAAGTTCCTGGCGCTGAAGTGCTCGACCATCGCGAATATGGGGGCCTATCTCTCCACCTTCGCATCCTGCGTGCCGAGCTATCTCTATGCGCTGCTTCTGGCCGGGCAGTACACCACCCCCGCCATCTATGCCGAGGTGAAGGCGGTCTTCACCAACACCACCCCGGTGGATGCCTATCGCGGTGCGGGGCGGCCCGAGGCCACCTACGTGGTCGAGCGGCTGGTCGAGGTGGCGGCACGCCAGCTCAACATGGATCCGGCGGAGATCAGGAAGAAGAACTTCATCGCCCCGGACGCCTTCCCCTACCAGACGCCGGTGGCGGTGGCCTATGACAGCGGCCAGTACGAGCTCTCCATGAACGAGGCGCTCAAGATGGTCGATTACAAGGGCTTCGCAGGCCGGCGGGCCGAATCCGAGAAGCGTGGAATGCTGCGCGGCATCGGCTTCGCCGCCTATATCGAGGCCTGCGGCATTGCCCCATCGGCGGTCGTCGGCTCCCTCGGCGCCGGTGTCGGCCTGTGGGAATCGGCCTCCGTCCGCTTCAATCCCACGGGCAGCGTCTCCGTCTTCACCGGCTCGCACAGCCATGGTCAGGGTCACGAGACGACCTTCGCGCAGGTGGTGTCGGAGAAGATGGGCGTGCCCATCGAGCAGATCGACATCGTCCATGGCGATACCCAGCGCATCCCGATGGGCATGGGCACCTACGGCTCGCGTTCGCTGGCGGTCGGCGGCTCGGCCATCGTCAAGGCCTGTGACAAGCTGATCGCCAAGGGCAAGAAGATCGCGGCACATCTGATGGAAGCTGCGGTCGACGATGTCGAGTTCGACGCCGGCATGTTCAAGGTCGCCGGCACCGACAAGTCGGTACCGATCGGCCAGGTGTGCTTCACCGCCTACGTGCCACACAACTACCCGGCCGACCTGGAGCCGGGATTCGAGGAAAACGCCTTCTACGATCCCTCGAACTTCACCTATCCCGCCGGCACCCACATCGCCGAGGTGGAGGTGGACCCGGGTTCGGGCCATGTCACCATCGCAAAATGGGTGGCGGTCGACGACTTCGGCAATGTCATCAACCCGATGGTCGTCGAGGGGCAGGTGCATGGCGGCGTGGCTCAGGGCGTGGGCCAGGCGATGCTGGAAGGCGTGGTCTACGACAAGGCTTCCGGCCAGCTCCTGACCGGTTCCTTCATGGACTACACCATGCCCAGGGCCGACGACCTGCCGAACTTCGACGTCGGCATGACGCATACCCCCTGCCCGCACAATCCGCTGGGCGTGAAGGGTTGCGGCGAGGCCGGGGCGATTGCGGCCCCGGCGGCCCTGATGAACGCGATCACCGATGCGCTCGGCGTCGAGATCGACATGCCGGCGACGCCGGAAAAAGTATGGCGGGCCGCGCAGGGCAAGGTGCGCGCCCTGGCCGCGGAATGACGGGAGGTCATTGAGCGATGTACGCATTCAACTATCACAAGCCGAAGAGCCTGGCGGATGCGCAGGCCCTGGTGGCGAAGTTTCCCGACGGCAAGATCCTCGCCGGCGGACACACCCTGATCCCGACCTTGAAGCAGCGCCTGGCCCAGCCGACCGACCTGATCGACATCGGTGGGCTGGCCGAGCTGAAAGGCATCACCGTCTCGGGCAGCACCGTCAGCATCGGCGCCGGCACCAAGCATGGTGAAGTCGCGGATTCGGCGGATGTGAAGAAGGCCATCCCGGCGCTCGCGGCGCTCGCGGCGCTCATCGGCGACCGCCAGGTGCGCAACAAGGGCACCATGGGCGGGTCGCTCGCCAACAACGACCCGGCGGCGGACTATCCCGGCGCCATCCTCGGCCTCGGCGCCACCGTCCACACCACCAAACGTGCCATCAAGGCGGACGACTTCCTGAAGGGGATGTTCGAGACCGCGCTCGACGAAGGCGAGATCATCACCAAGGTCGAGTTCCCGGTGCCGAAGCGCGCGGCCTACGAGAAGTTCCGCAACCCGGCGTCGCGCTACGTGATGGTCGGCGCCTTCGTGGCCGAGACGGCCTCCGGCATCCGCGTCGCCATCACCGGTGCGGGGCCTACCGCCTATCGCTGGGCCGATGCCGAGAAGGCACTCGGGGCCAAGTTCGCCGTCGCCTCGGTCGAGAAGCTGGTGCACACGTCGAACGGCCTGAACGCCGACATCCACGCCAGCGCCGAATACCGCGCCCACCTGATCACCGTTATGACCAAGCGGGCAGTCGCCGGCGCCGGCGGCTGATCGTCTCACATCGCGACGACACGAAGGGGGGGCGAGAGCCTCCCCTTTTCTTTTCCACGGACAACCCGGCCAGCCACGTCGACTCCCTCTATGCTGATCGAGAGTGGATGGAGAGAATCGTGGTCGCCCCGGATGCCGCAACACTGAACGCCCGTGTCGAGCAGGTTCGCGACCTGCTCCGCCTGCATGCCGGCGCCACCCGCACCGACCGCAAGGTTCGGCCGGAGAATATCGCCGCGATGCGGGAAGCCGGGCTGTTTCGCCTGTGCCAGCCGGGGCGAATCGGCGGTTGGGAGATGGGCCTGTCACAGATGCATGGCACGGTGGCGACACTGGCCGAGACCTGCCCGGCCAGCGCCTGGGTCCTGATGGTGCTGACGGCACATACCTGGATGCTCGGCATGTTCCCGGAATCGGCCCAGGACGAGATCGCCGCCGATGACCCAGACACGCTGATATCCGGTTCACTCGCCGCAACCGGCGCCGCGAGGCCCGTGGACGGCGGCTGGCGGATCAGCGGTCGCTGGCCCTTCGCCAGCGGTTGCGACCATGCCCGATGGAGCCTGCTCGGCGTCAAGGTACAGGCGGGCGAGGATCACCCCGCCCAGATCCACGTCCTGGCCCCGGCGCGCGACTATCGCATCAGCGACAACTGGCACGTCATGGGCCTGGAAGGTACCGGCAGCAAGGAACTGGTGCTGGACCAGGTTTTCGTGCCGTCGCACCGCGCCGTTCCCACCGGCACGCTCTTCCTCGGCCGCAGCGAAGCAGCCCGCCGGCATGCCACCGGCCTCTACCTGAATCCGGTCGCCTGCGGGCTTGCCTATCATGTGTCCGCGCCCGTACTGGGCATTGCCCGCGCCGTGCTGCGCGAGGTTCTGGCGGTAACCGGGGTTCGGGGCGACAAGTATACCGGCAGCCGCAAGGCCGAGAATGCAGGCATACAGGCCCGTCTCGCCACGGCGGAGGCGGAAATCTGCGCCGCCGCCGCGCTGCTTTCCGAAGCGGCGGACGAGTTCGTGGCTCTTTCGGAAGCCCGGCAATTGGCCGACGTGCCGGCGCGCGCGAGCCTGCGTATGCGCATCGCCTATGCCGTGCAGCTCTGCCGCACTGCTGTCGACCGCCTGTTCGCCGCCAGCGGGGCCAACGCGGCCTATCTCGCCTCGCCGCTGCAGGCACTGTTCCGCGACATGCATGTCGCCGCGCAGCACGCCATGGTCGATTTCGACGGCGCGGCGGAGGCGCGCGGGCGCATCATGCTTGGCCTGCCGCCGGGAACGGCCGTACTCTAGGAGCATTGTGACCAGTCCTCTCGAACCCTCGCTTCCCCTCCCCTCCGGGGCTCGCATGCCGCGCTTCGGGCTCGGCACCTGGCGCATGGGCGAAAGCAAGGCGAAGCGCGCCGCCGAGGTGGCGGGCCTGCAGCTCGGCCTGGATCTCGGCATCCGGCTGATCGACACGGCCGAAATGTATGGCGAGGGCGAGGCGGAAGGCATCGTGGCTGAGGCGATCGCCGGTCGCCGCGATGCCAGCTTCATCGTCAGCAAGGTCTATCCTCACAATGCAGGCAGGGCCCAGGCGGTGGCGGCCTGCGAGCGCAGCCTGAAACGATTGAAGACCGAGCGGATCGATCTCTACCTGCTGCACTGGCGGGGCAACGTGCCTCTCGACGAGACGCTGGAGGCCTTCGCCTTCCTGAAGGAGGCCGGCAAGATCGGCGACTGGGGCGTCAGCAACTTCGACGTGGCGGATATGCGCGACCTCGAGCGCGCCGGCGGCACCGACTGCGCCAGCAACCAGATCCTCTACAACCCGATGCGCCGGGCGGCGGAGTACGAACTGCTCCGGCGCTGCGCCGAGCGGAAGGTCACGGTGATGGCCTATTCCCCGATCGAGCAGGGCCGCATCCTGCGAGACCGCCGGCTGGCGACACTTGCCGAGAAGAAGGGCGCGTCGCCGGCACAGATCTGCCTCGCCTGGGCCCTCATGCGTCCGAATATCTGCGCGATCCCGAAGATCACCAGCGAAGAGCACCTGCGCGACAACCTCGGCGCCCTCGACCTGGTGCTCGACAAGGAGGACCTGGCGGCGATCGATGCCGCTTTCCCGCCGCCCCGCGGCCCCGCCCGCCTCGACATGTTGTGAGTGCCGCCATGAGCCAGAGGGTCTGCATCGTCGGTGCCGGCGCGGTGGGCGGCCACCTCGCCGCCAAGCTCGCCCGGGCAGGGCACCGGGTCTCGCTGATCGCCCGCGGCGCACACCTTGCCGCGATCCGGGCGAACGGCCTGCATTTCACCGGCAAGGAGAGCTTCAGCGTGCCGGTGGCAGCCAGCGACAACGCCGCCGATCTCGGCCCGCAGGACGTCGTCTTCGTCACTGCCAAGGCCCAGCACCTGACGGGCTTGGCAGAGCGCATCCCGCCGCTCCTGAAAGCGGATACGCCGGTCGTCTTCGCCTTGAACGGGGTGCCCTGGTGGTGGTTCCACCGCTTCGGCGACCGGCCCTGGATGCCGATCGAGCGCCTCGATCCCGGCCGGCTGGTCGAGCGGACCGTGGGCCTCGAGCGGGTGATCGGCTGCGTCATCTATTCCTCCAACACCATCGACGCGCCGGGCCACTGCCGGAACGTCAACCCGCAGCGGAACCGCTTCATCCTGGGCGAGCCGGACGATTCGAAGAGCGACCGGGTCAAGGCTGTCGCCGCCCTCTTCGCGGCCACCGACCTCGACACGCCGGTGGCCGAGAGCATCCGCCAGGAGGTCTGGCAGAAGCTGCTCACCAACATCTCCAATTCCGGCGTCTGCTGCCTGACCGGCGGCACGGTGGGGCAGACGATGAGCGACCCCGCCTGCGTCGACGTCGCCCGGGCAATCAACCACGAAGCGGTGGCGATCGCCGCCTCCCAGGGCCTGAAGTTCACCCCCGGCTACGGGCCGGAAGCGGTGGCGGCGACGCTCGCCTCCCCCGTCGCCGGGCACAAGCCCTCGATGCTGCAGGACCTGGAAGCGGGCAAGCCGATCGAGCTGGACGCCCAGTTCCGCGTCGCCCAGGATTTCGCCCGTGCCGCTGGAATCGCCACGCCCACCCTCGACACCGTGATCGCCCTTCTGGGCCTTCGCGCCCGGCTCGCCACGGCGTAGACTTTCCCGAAAGAACCGGGAGGAGCCGAATGTCCGACTACGAGACGATCGAGGTGCGCCCGATGTCGGAGCGGTGCGGCGCCGAGGTGCTGGGCATCGATCTCGGCGGGCGGATCGGGAACCGGCAATGGGACGAGGTGCGGCGGGCTTTTGCCGAGCACGGCGTCATCTTCTTCCGCGAGCAGCGATTAACCCCCGAGCAGCATCTCGACTTCGCCCGCCGCTGGGGTCCGATCGACGTCAACCGCTTCTTCCAGGCCGTGCCCGGCTATCCCGAGATCGCCGAGGTGCGCAAGGAGCCGGAGCAGAAGACCAATATCGGCGGCGGCTGGCACACCGACCATTCCTACGACGCCGCCCCGGCCATGGGCTCGATCCTGCTGGCCCGCGAGGTGCCGGAACACGGCGGGGACACCCTCTTCTCCAGCATGTACGCCGCCTGGGACGCGCTGTCGGAGGGGCTGAAGGAGACGCTGCTGGCCCTCAGGGCGGTGCATTCGGCCGCCCATGTCTTCGGCGAGAAGGGCGGCTACAAGCAGGCCGCCGCGGGCGGTCCGCAGTTCAAGAACGCGGCGCTCGCCGTGGGCGAGGTCTCGCATCCGGTGGGCATCGTGCACCCCGAAAGCGGGCGCCGGGCGCTCTACGTCAACCCGGCATTCACGCTGCGCTTCGAGGGCTGGACCGCCGCCGAGAGCAAGCCGCTGCTGGACTTCCTATACGCGCACGCCGCGCGGCCCGAGTTCACCTGCCGCTTCCGCTGGCGGGAAGGATCGATCGCCTTCTGGGACAACCGGGCGACCTGGCACTACGCCTTGAACGACTATCACGGCGACCGCCGGGTGATGCACCGGATCACCGTCGCCGGCAGCATGCTGGGCTAGAAAAACACGAACCCCGCCGCGAGAGCATCGCGGCGGGGCTTTCGAGAGACGCTCGGGAGGGTCAGCCCGAGTAGTACATCTGGTATTCGATCGGATGCGGGGTGTGCTCGAAGGCATAGACCTCTTCCATCTTCAGCTCGATGTAGCTGTCGATGAGGTCGTCGTTGAACACGCCGCCCTTCTTCAGGTACTCGCGGTCCTTGTCCAGGTTCTCCAGCGCCTCGCGGAGCGAGCCGCACACCTGGGGAACGTTCTTCAGCTCTTCCGGCGGCAGGTCGTAGAGGTTCTTGTCCATCGGATCGCCGGGATGGATCTTGTTGGCGATGCCGTCGAGACCCGCCATCAGCATGGCCGAATAGGCGAGATAGGGGTTCGCCAGCGGATCGGGGAAACGCACTTCGACCCGCTTCGCCTTCGGACCGGTGCCGAAGGGGATGCGACAGGAGGCCGAGCGGTTGCGCGCCGAATAGGCGAGCAGCACCGGCGCCTCGAAGCCCGGGATCAGCCGCTTGTAGGAGTTGGTGGTCGGGTTGGTGAAGGCGTTGATCGACTTCGCGTGCTTGATGATGCCGCCGATGTAGAACAGCGCCATCTCCGACAGGTCGGCATAGCCCGAACCGGCGAACAAGGGCTTGCCGGCCTTCCAGATCGACTGGTGCACATGCATGCCCGAGCCGTTGTCGCCCTTGATCGGCTTCGGCATGAAGGTCGCCGTCTTGCCGTAGGAATGGGCCACGTTGTGCACGACGTACTTGTAGATCTGCATGGCGTCGGCGCATTTCAGCAGCGTGCTGAACTTGATGCCGAGTTCATGCTGGGACGGCGCCACCTCGTGATGGTGCTTTTCCACTTCGAGGCCCATCTCGGACATCGTGGAGAGCATCTCGCCGCGCAGGTCGGAACCCTGGTCGAGCGGCGCGACGGGGAAGTAGCCGCCCTTGATGGGCGCGCGATGGCCCATGTTGCCGCCTTCATAGGCTTTGCCGGTGTTGTAGGGGCCTTCGATGTCGTCCATGTAGACGAAGGTCTCGTTCATCGAGACCTTGTAGCGGACGTCGTCGAACACGAAGAACTCGGCCTCGGGGCCGAAATAGGCGACGTCGCCGACCTTGCTCGACTTCACATAGGCCTCGGCGCGCTTGGCGACCGAGCGGGGGCAACGGCCGTACTGCTCCCTGGTGGAGGGCTCGAGCACGTCGCAGAAGAGAACCATCATGGTCTGCGCCGAGAAGGGGTCGAAGGTGACCGAGTTCAGGTCCGGCATCAGCGTCATGTCGGATTCGTTGATCGCCTTCCAGCCGGCGATCGAGGAGCCGTCGAACATGATGCCGTCTTCGAAGGCGGCTTCGTCCATCATGCGGACGTCCATGGCGAGATGCTGCCACTTGCCCCGCGGATCGGTGAAGCGGAGGTCAACGTATTTGACGTCCTTGTCCTTCATCATCTTCAGGATGGATTTCACGTCGGCCATCTTTCGTTTCCTGCTGGTCTGTGTTGGTGGTGATGGTGGAGTTGTCGAAACCTCGCGGCGGAGCGGCCCTAGATCGCCTGGCCGCCGCGCTCGCCGGTGCGGATGCGGATCACGTCCTCGACGGTCGTGATGAAGATCTTGCCGTCGCCGATGCGTCCGGTCCGCGCCGCGGCCTGGATCGCCTCCACCGCGCGCTCGACCATGTGATCCTCCAGGACCACCTCGATCTTCACCTTCGGCAGGAAGTCGACGACGTATTCCGCACCGCGATAGAGTTCCGTATGACCCTTCTGACGGCCGAAACCCTTGGCCTCGGTCACGGTGATGCCCTGCAGCCCGACTTCGTGAAGCGCTTCCTTCACTTCGTCGAGCTTGAACGGCTTGATGATCGCTTCGATCTTCTTCATTGCTGGCTCGCCTGAACTGCGGCGCCTGTACCGCGCGCCGCGCTTGAGGGGTTAGCAGGGATCGTGCCAAGGGAGCGGCTCTGGCGCCCCTCCCGGGGTCCTCGGAATCGGTAAGGTTTCACCACCTCGACCCTCCCTGCCGGTCGATCACCGGTCAAGCTATAACCACACAGCCCATTTTCTATGCAACACACTGCCTAATCTATGGGCGGCTTTTTTCGAGCCAGGCGCCGATGCGCTTCACCGCCTCGCGAATGTTGTCGGTCGAGTTGGCGTAGGAGAAACGGATATAGCCCTCTCCCTGCTCGCCGAAGCTGGTTCCCGCAATGGTGGCGACGCCCGCCTCGTCCAGCAGCCTGTCCTGCAAGGCACGCGCCGTGAAACCGGTGCCGGCGATGTTCGGGAATGCATAGAAGGCGCCGCCCGGCATGACGCAGCGGAAACCCGGCAGCCTGTTCAGCGCCTCCACGATCACCGTGCGCCGCTCGGCGAAGGCCTTCATCATGCCGTCGACCGAATCCTGCGGGCCGTTCAGCGCCGCAACGCCTGCCCATTGCGTCGCCGCATTGACGCAGGAATGGACATTGATGGAAAGCCGGGTCGCCATCTCGGCCAGCGGACCCGGCCAGACGCCCCAACCGAGGCGCCAGCCCGTCATGGCATAGGTCTTGGACCAGCCGTCGAGCAGGATCAGCCGGTCGCGGATCGATTCGTAGGGGAGCAGGCTCGCATGCGGCGCGTTGCCGTAGACCATGCGGGCATAGATCTCGTCCGACATGACGACGACCTGCGGATGCTTCTCGAGCCCGGCGACGAGCTTGTCGAGTTCGGACTTCGGCACCACGCCGCCGGTGGGATTGGCCGGGCTGTTGACGATCAGGAGCCGCGTCCGGGGCGTGATCTTGGCCAGCACCTCCTCGGCCGAGAAGGAGAAACCGTTGGTCTCGTAGAGCGGATAGGGCACCGGCGTCGCGCCGGAGAACTTCACCACCGAGGCATAGATGGGAAAGCCCGGGTCGGGATACATGATCTCCGCCCCCGCCTCGCCGAACATCAGCATGGCGAAGGCCATGGTGACCTTCCCGCCCGGGACGCAGACCACCTGGGCGGGATCGATCTTCACGCCGCGGCGCAGTTCCATGTCGGCGGCGACCGCTTCGCGCAGTTCCGGGATACCGTTCGCCGGGGTGTAGCCGTGATGGCCGTCGGCCAGCGCCTTGCGTCCGGCCTCGACGATATGCGGCGGGGTGGCGAAATCGGGCTGGCCGATGCCGAGATTGATGATCGACTGCCCTTTAGCCTCCAGCCCCTTGGCGCGCGCCAGCACCTCGAAAGCGCTCTCGGTGCCCAGCATCGACATGCGCGCGGCGATCTGCATCCGGCTCTCCTCCCCTTCCCTCTTGGCCCCTGACCCATCGGCGGGCGGGTTATGCCACGCCCCCCGCGCCCGCGCCAGCGAGCGCGGCGATGAGGACAACCCCCTCGCGGACAAATTTGTCCGCCTGCGCGTAGCCGCATCGCGGCAGGCTCCGGCCGCGGCCAAAATTGGCCGCTTCGGCAGAGGAGCCGGCGGACAATTCCGTCCGCCGCCGACCTGTCCTATGGCTGGGCGGGTGTCGCGACCGGGACGTGGCCGGCGGCGTGGAGACGTCCGCCGACCCGCCGATTTTACAACCTCTTGTTCTGACAGGATTTTCTCCGCGACACCGGTCATGGGCCCCTGCCAGTTCGAGCCAATTCCTGCCAATTCGAGCCAATTCGGACCAGGCCGCCACCAGCCGCGGCCGGTTCGGTGCCCATCTCCGCCAAGTCCGGCCAGCGCATCCGCAGCAGGCCGATCTCCTTTTCCTCAACGACCATCTTGCGTCCAAGCGACAGGGAACGGCGGCTTTGCCGGCCGCCGCCGCTCACCGGATTTGTTCAGTATAATTGTAGAACATAAATGGAATAAAGTCGATGACAGTGATGTGGCGAACCAGACGGCACCGACACCGGGGATCCGGCGATGCGCCCCTCAAAGCTGCGAATGCAGCGGCAGCCAGCCGATGATCCAGGCGGCGAGGCGGCGGCGAAGACTGGCCCGCGGCTCGCTGCGGAGGAGGCGCGTCGCGCCCGCAGCCTGGTCGTGCCAGACGACGCGGCCGTCCTCGAGCGCGAGGCGGTAGCTTCTCCCGGGCGCGGTTTCTTCGGCGAAGAGACGCCGCAGATCGGCCACCAGGCCCGGCTGCTGGAACAGCACACCCATCTCGGTGTTGAGCGACACCGAGCGCGGGTCCATGTTCATCGAACCCACGAAGCCGAGCCCGCCGTCCACCGTGAAGGCCTTGCCGTGCAGGCTGGCGCCGGAGGACCCGAACAGGGATACCCGGCTGCGGATGTCGTAGGGCCGGAGTTCGAAAAGGGCGATGCCGCCTTCGAGCAGGGCGCGCCGCGCGGGCGCATAGGCCCCGTGCACGGCCGTCACGTCGGTCGCGGCGAGAGAATTGGTCAGCACGGAAACCTTGACGCCGCTGGCCGCCAGGGCGACGAGTTGGGCGGTGCCCTGCTCACCCGGGATGAAATAGGGCGAGACGATCTGGAGTTCGTGCGAGGCGCTGCCGAGGAGCGGGCGCACCGTCCGCATCAGCCAGCGCTCGGTACCCGCGCCGGTCAGCTTCTCGGGCGGGTCCGACAGGACACGCGCCTGCCCCGTCCAGTGGATGGCGCCCTTGCCGGCGAGGATCGAGCGGACGGCGTCCTCGTCCGGGCCGCGATCGAGATAGGGGCCGGCAGTGGTCCTGCCACGCAGCTGGGCCAGCCGCCGCAGCATGTTGCGCAACCCGTATTTGCGTGCCCGGCCGAGCGCCCGGATCGGAATGACGGCGGCGGAGTTCCAGAACTCGTCGAATACCGCCACCGCCTGATCCACCGCCGTGCCGTGCAGCAGGACGTCGAGATCGCGGAAATTGGAGGTCTCGGCGGCGTCGAAATAGGCATCGCCGATATTGCGGCCGCCCAGCACGGCGATCCGCCCGTCGGCGATCCAGGCCTTGTTGTGCATGCGCCGCGTCGCGCTGAAGGGACGCAGCATCAGTTCGGCGCCGCGGCGCAGCCCCCCCTCCCGCACCAGGCTGGGGTTGAACAGGCGGACCTCGAAATTGGGATGGGCATCGAGGGCGAGGAGCGTGCGATCGAGGCCGACCGCGTTCATGTCGTCGAGCAGCAGGCGCACGCGCACGCCACGTTGGGCCGCGGCGGCCACTTCGTTGGCGAGCAGCCGCCCCGTCACGTCGTCGCGCCACATGTAGCACTGCAGATCGAGGCTGCGCCCGGCCTCCCGGGCGGCGAGCGCGCGCACCGCATAGGCTTCGACATTGTCGGAAACGAGCGTCAGGCCGGTCTCCCCCGGATGCGCCGCGAGGAGCGGCGCCAGCATCCGGTCGAGGGCGGTCGCGTCCTCGGCCACGGGCAAGGCCTGCGCGGGCGCGCCGCGGGCGCGGCGGGCGAAGCGGCCATAGGTCCAGATCGCCAGGAAGGAGGCGAAGGTGAAAACCGCGGCGAGCGCGAGGACAAGAAGGAGCAGTCGCATTCCGCTTCGAAGGCACGGCCCGGCGGACGCGCGGTGCCGCGAGCGCCGGAAACGGGGTTCTGTCAGGCCGCCATTCTGGCACCGCCGCCGAGTTCGGCCAGCGCCGCGGCGACGTCGATCAGCGCCTTGACCGGCAGATGGTCGGAAGCGGTCCGCGCGAGGGCGCTGTCATGCACCTCGATCCCGGCGATCAGACTGTGCGGGCGGGCGAGGATGCGATCGAGCGCGAAGACCGGCAGCCGCGAGGGAAAGCTCGGCAGTACCGCGGCCAGCGGCCCGAAGGCCGGGGCGAAGCGGCGCAGCGCCGAGCGGTCGCCGACGCGCCATTCGTTCAGATCGCCGACCACCAGGGTCGGCCGCTCGCTTCGGCCCTGCACCGCCGAGAGGATGGCATCGGCCTGAAGCTCGCGGGAGCGCCGCAACAGCCCCAGATGGGCGGCGACGATGCGCAGCGGCCCTTGCTCGAGTTCGAGATCGACCACCAGCGCGCCACGCGGCTCCACACCCGGCAGGCGGATCTGGTGCACGTCCTGCACGGTGCCGCCGCGGACCAGCAGCACGTTGCCGCGCCAGCCATGCCCGTTGGCGGCCCCCGCCACCGGCACGGCGAGAAGGCCGCAATCGCGTTCCAGGCGTGCCAGGTCGAGCAGCGCCGCGCGCTTGCCGTAGCGGGCCTCGGCTTCCTGCAGGGCGATGATGTCGGCGCCGATCTCCCCGATCACCGCCGCGATCCGGCCGGGATCGAAGCGGTTGTCGGTGCCGACGCATTTGTGGACGTTGTAGGATGCGACGAGGGTTCCGGCCGCGGGCGAGCGGGTGGTCGCCGGGCGCGGGGCACCGCCCGCCTGCTTGAGGGCGCGAACAAGCCGCGCACGCAGGCGATCCCCACGAAGGCGCTTCGGTTTGCTGGGCGGCGTGTTCGACATTCCTTCCTCGATACGGACCAAGACAAAGGAGCATGGCGCGCAGTTTGGCCGCGGCCGCCGCGCGCGAACCCCATGCAAAGATGGGGCCTCGACGACCGCATTGCCAGCGCGCATCGAAACTAGAAGAGGATAATTCATGTTCGATTAAAACGCGCAGCTCGAGAAGCCGTTCCAGGGACACCAACCCTATTTGCCGGGCGGGCACCCATCCGCTAGCCTGCGGCCGATGCCCCGCCTTGCCCGCATCGTCGTTCCCGGCGTCCCCCACTATGTGACCCAGCATGGCAATCGTGGCCAGAACACGTTCTTCGGCCCGGACGACTATCGGCTGTACCAGGCGCTGCTCGGCGAGTTCGCCCCCCGCGCCGGGCTCGGCGTCTGGGCCTGGTGCCTGATGCCGAACCAGGTGCATCTCGTGGTGCTGCCGGAGCGCGAGGACAGCCTGGCCCGCGGCCTCGGCGAAGCGCATCGGCGCTACAGCCTCGCCATCAACCGGCGCCAGGGCTGGCGGGGGTATCTCTGGCAGGGCCGCTTCGCCTCCTGTCCGCTGGACGAGCCGTTCCTTCTGGCGGCGGTGCGCCATGTCGAGTTGAATCCGGTGCGCACGCGCCTCGCGGCCCGGCCGCAGGACTGGCCCTGGTCGAGCGCGCGGGCGCATCTGGAGGGCCGGGCCGATCCACTTCCCCGATCCTCGCCCCTCGCCCGGATGCTGCCCGACTGGGCCGGCTTTCTCGCCGCGGGGATCGACAAGGAGGATGCCGGGCGCCTCAGCGCCGGCGAACGCACGGGCCGGCCGGTGGGCAGCGCCGCCTTCGTCGCCGACCTCGCCCAGCGGACCGGACGGCCGCTCTTGCCGCGAAAGCGGGGACCGAAGCCGCGCGCGCCGGTCCCGGAAACCACCGCGACCTGATCAGCAAAGCAAGGAGAGGAAACATGGCCGAGAGTGAAAGCTACAAGAAGGGGCGGGAGATCCGCCGCCAGCTGCTGGGAGACGCCACCGTCGAGAAGATGGCGCAGACCGTCTACGACGATCCCTTCATGCAGAAGTTCCGCGACTATGCCGCCGAAGCCGTGTTCGGCATGTTGTGGGGGCGGCCCGGGCTCGACCTGAAGACGCGGGCCCTGATCTGCATCGTGTCCGACACGGCGACCGGGCGCTGGCCCGAACTCGCCATCCACCTGCGGATGGCGATCCGCCAGGGCTGGACGGAAGACGAGCTGGGCGAGGCCCTGCTGCACATGGGGGGCTATGTCGGCCTTCCAGCGGTGCGCGAAGGCATGCTGGTCGCCCGCGAGGTCTTCGCCGAGATGCGCGCGGAAGGCTGACCGGAAGGCGGGGCGGCGATGCCCGTCCCGCCTCCTTCCGCAGCGCGGGTCAGCCCTTCGCCTTCGCCCGGTCGATCGCTTCCAGGATCATGCGTTCGGCATCGGCGGTGTCCTGCCATTTCACGATGGTGACCCACTTGCCCTTTTCCAGGTCCTTGTAGTGCTGGAAGAAGTGGGCGATCTGGTCGAGCAGCACCTTGGGCAGCTCGGTATAGGAGGTGATCCCGGTGTAGAAGGGATGCAGCGCATCCACGGGCACGGCCAGGATCTTCTCGTCCATGCCGGCCTCGTCCTCCATCACCAGCACGCCGACCGGGCGACAGCGGATGATGGCGCCCGGGACCACCGGCACCTGGCCCACCACCAGCACGTCGCAGGGGTCGCCGTCGGCCGAGAGGGTCTGGGGAATGAAGCCGTAGTTGCCGGGATAGAACATCGCCGTGTGCAGGAAGCGGTCGACGAAGAGCGCGCCCGATTCCTTGTCGAGTTCGTACTTGACCGGCACCCCGCCGAGCGGGATCTCGATCAGGGCATGCACGTCGTGGGGCGGGTTGCGCCCGATCGGGATCTTCGTGACGTCCATCTGGCCCTCCTGGCCTGAACTGGAATTCAGATATCTCCACCCCGAGCGCTGTTCTATACGGGAGGCTTCCTGCAGAAGCGAGGGCCGGCCCGGCGATGGATTGTCGCGCAGAAACCACCGACCGCGCCTGGGTCGACCAGGCGGTGCGGCGGATCGAGGCGGATGTGAACCGCTCCGCCGATACCCATCTCCTGCGCGCCGAACTGCCGGCCGTGCCCGGCATCGCGCTCTATCTCAAGGACGAATCGACCCATCCGACCGGCAGCCTGAAGCACCGCCTCGCCCGCTCGCTCTTTCTATACGGCATCTGCAACGGCTGGATCGGGCCCAAGACCACGGTGATCGAGGCATCCAGCGGCTCGACCGCCGTCTCGGAAGCCTATTTCGCCCGGCTCCTGGGCCTCTCCTTCATCGCCGTCATCCCGGCCTCCACCTCGCCGCAGAAGGTGACGGCGATCGAGGCCGAGGGCGGCAGCTGCCGCTTCGTGCAGCGCGCCGAGGAGGCCGAGGCGGAGAGCCGGCGGCTGGCGGCCGAGACCGGCGGGCATTTCATGGACCAGTTCACCTATGCCGAGCGCGCCACCGACTGGCGCGGCAACAACAACATCGCCGAATCGATCTTCGCCCAGATGGCGCATGAGCCGCATCCGGTGCCGGCCTGGGTCATCTGCGGCGCCGGCACCGGCGGCACCTCGGCCACCATCGGCCGTTTCGTGCGCTACCGGCATTTCGACACCCGGATCTGCCTCGCCGATCCGGAGGCCTCCGTTTTCCACCGGCGGATGGCGGGCGAAGCCGAACCGATGCCGAGGGGCCCGGCTTCGCTGATCGAGGGCATCGGCCGGCCGCGGGTCGAGGCCTCCTTCGTGCCGGAACTGATCGACCGCGCCATCGCCGTGCCCGATGCCTGCTCGATCGCCGCCGCCCGGGTTCTCTCCCGCCGCCTGGGCAGGCCTTGCGGCGGCTCGACCGGCACCAATTTCTGGGCTGCGGCGAAACTGATCGCCCAAATGGCGGCCGCGGGCGAGGAAGGCTCGCTCGTCACCCTTCTCTGCGATTCCGGCAACCGCTATCGCGGCACCTATTTCGACGACGGTTGGCTCGCCGCGCAGGGCCTGGACGTCGCCCCGCACGAGGCGCGGCTGGAAGACTTCTTCGCCACCGGAAGGTTCTGAGCGCTCACGCCCGGCCATTGCGAGCGGAACCGCCGCGGCGCGGGCTCGTTTGCAAATGACGAGTCCCGTCTTTCGGAGGCTGCCGATGCCGCAGGGCGACAAGTCGGCCTATTCCGACAAGCAGAAGCGCAAGGCCGAACATATCGAGGAAGGCTACGAGAAGCGCGGCGTCGGGGAGGACGAGGCCGAACGGCGGGCCTGGGCCACGGTGAACAAGGAAAGCGGGGGCGGCAACAAGTCGGGCTCCGGCCGCGGCAAACCCGATACCAAGCTGGCTGCGAAGCGCGGCGGACGGATAGGGGGCAAGGCGGCCGCCAGCCGCCCCGCGGCCGACCGGAAGGCATCGGCCAGGAAGGCCGCCGCCACCCGCAAGCGCAACGCCCGCCACTAGGAGATCCGCCATGCCCCAATGCGATCAGTGCGGCAACGATTACGACAAGGCCTTCCAGGTGACCCTGCAGGGCAGGACCAAGACCTTCGACAGTTTCGAATGCGCGATCGAGGCCATGGCGCCGCGCTGCGCGCATTGCCGCTGCCGCATCATCGGGCACGGCATGGAGAAGAACGGCGCCATGTTCTGCTGCGCGCATTGCGCCGGGCATGCCGGCGCCCCGGAACTGCGCGACCGGGCCTGACCCTGCTTCCCTTATTCGCGGGATGGGCGGCGGGGCGGAAGAGTCCCGCCATCGCCGGCTGAAATCGGCTAAGAGCAGGGGGCAAGAGGAAACGCCCGCCCCGTGAGCAGCCCCGAACCCGCCCCCTACCGGCCGAACGCCGCGCAGTTCTGGCCCGATGCGCAGAAGCGCGCGGCGCATCGGCTGCTGTATCTCGGCATGGTGGTCTTCGGCATGGGCCAGACCATGCTGATGGCACTGTTGCCCTCGGCCGGGCGGCAGATCGGGCTGTCGGAGATCGAGATCGGCTCGGTCGTCACCGCCTCGGCCGTCTGCGCCTTCCTCTCAGCGCCGATGTGGGGACGCAGGAGCGACCGCTGGGGCAGGAAGCGGGTCATCCTGATCGGGCATGCGTCCTATGCCTTCACCACCTCGCTCTTCGCCATCGGCCTCGAACTGGGTCTGAACGGCATCCTGCTCGGCTGGGCCGCCTATGCGGCGCTGGTCATCCCGCGCATCCTGTTCGGCATCCTGTCGATGGCGATCCATCCGGGATCGAGCGCCTATATCGCCGACAGTTCGACCACGGCCGAGCGGACCAACGCCTCGGCCATGCTGGGGGCGGCGATGAACATCGGCACCATCCTGGGGCCAGCGGTGGGTGCCTTGATCGCGGTCTACGACCTGGTGGCACCGCTGTTCCTCGCCGCGGCGATCTCGGCCGGTGTCAGCGTCTTCATCGCGCTGAAGCTACCGGAGACCGAGCGGCTGCCGGCGGCGCATGTCTCCGGTCGGCTCAAGGTCGGCGATCCGCGCATCACCCCTTACGTGATCCTCGCCTTCGCCGTCTTCCTGGTGGCCGCGACGACCAACCAGACGGCGGGCTTCTTCATCCAGGATCGCCTGGTACTGGAAACGCCGGCGGCGGCGCAGATGGTGGGCATCTCGCTCGCCGCCTCGGCCGCCGCCAGCATCCTGGCGCAGATCTTCATCGTCCGGCGGCTGCGGCTGCCGCCGATGATGCTGATCCGGATCGGCCTGCCCCTGGCATTGGCGGCCCAGGTGCTGCTGGTCGTGGCCGGCAGTCCGTCGCTGCTGATCGCCGGCTATGCGGTGTTCGGGGCCGCCCTCGGCATGCTGACGCCGGGGGTGATGAGCGGCGCCTCGCTCGCCGTCAGGCCCGAGGAACAGGGACGCCTCGCCGGGCTGATCGGAGCGATGCCGCCTCTCGGCTTCGCCGTCGGACCCATGCTGGGCGCGGTGCTGTACCAGGCGCTGCCGCTCTCGGTTTTCCTGGTCAACGTGTTCCTGCTCGCCGGCCTCGCGATCTACGTGTTCAGGCTGAAGCCGCATCGTCCGGCGTGACGCGGTTCCACAGCCGCGCCGGTGTGTTAGCGTTGCGCCCATGGGCATGGATTCGGTCGCCGTCATTCCTTTCGCGCGCGCAGATCTGGACGGCTTTCGGGCCTGCATGGATCAGGTGGCGCGCGAACGGCGCTGGCTGTCCTTCCTCGAGGCGCCATCGCGCGAGGATTCCCGGCGCTATACCGAGATGATGCTGGAGAACGGCTTTCCCTTCCTGCTGGCCGTCGACGCCGGCACGATCGTCGGCTGGTGCGACATCGCAGGCGCCGGCCGGCCGGCGATGGCGCATGTCGGCATCCTCGGCATCGGCCTCTTGCCCGCCTATCGCGACCAGGGGCTCGGCCGGCGGCTCATGACGGCCGCGATCGAGGCGGGCCGCGACTTCGGCTTCGAGCGGATCGAGCTTCGCGTACATGCCAGGAACGAGCGCGGCCGCGCCCTCTACGAGAAGCTGGGCTTCCGGATGGAGGGTACCGCGCGCAGGGCCTTCAAGGTCGACGGCGGCTATGACGACGTCCACCTGATGGGCCTCATCTTCGAGGAAGGATCATCCGTTGCCTGATCGTGCGATCGAATTGAACGGTGCGGTCGGCGACAGCATCAAGACCACCACCTGCTACATGTGCGCCTGCCGCTGCGGCATCAAGGTGCATCTGAAGGACGGCGCCGTCCGCTACATCGAGGGCAACAAGGACCACCCGGTCAACAAGGGCGTGATGTGCGGCAAGGGCGCCGCCGGCATCATGAAGCAGCTTTCCCCGGCGAAGCTCAGGAAGCCGCTGCTGCGGGTCGGCGAGCGCGGCAAGTCCGAGTTCAGGGAAATCGAGTGGGACGAGGCGCTTTCGCTGGCCACCGGCTGGCTGAAACGCATCCGCGAGACCGATCCCAAGCGCCTCGCCTTCTTCACCGGACGCGACCAGTCCCAGGCGCTGACCGGCTGGTGGGCGCAGATGTTCGGCACGCCGAACTATGCCGCGCATGGGGGTTTCTGCTCGGTCAACATGGCGGCCGCGGGTCTCTACACGGTCGGCGGTTCGTTCTGGGAATTCGGCGAGCCCGATTTCGACCGCACCAAGATGTTCGTGATGTTCGGCGTGGCGGAAGACCACGCGTCGAACCCGATCAAGATCGGCATCGGCAAGCTGAAGGGCCGCGGCGCCAAGTTCGTCTCGGTCAATCCGGTGCGCACCGGCTATTCCGCGGTGGCGGACGAATGGATCGGCATCCGCCCCGGCACCGACGGGCTGTTCGTGCTGTCGCTCGTCCGCGAGCTGCTGCTCGCCGACCGCATCGACACCGACTTCCTGGTGCGCAGCACCAATGCCCATTGGCTGGTGGTGAGGAACCCCGGCGGCGCCGATGACGGGCTGTTCGCCCGCGACGAGGCCGGCAAGCCGCTGGCCTGGGATCGCGGCAGCGACGCGGCCGTCGATGCCGGCTCGAGCGGCATCTCGCCGATGCTGATGGGCGAACGCCTCCTTCCCGACGGCCGCCGCGCCGTGCCGGTGTTCGAGCTGATGGCACGCAAATACATGGATGCCGCCTATGCGCCGGAGACCGTGGCCCCGGTCTGCGGCGTGGCGCCGGAGGCGATCCGCAGCCTGGCGGCCGAGCTTGCCCGCGTCGCCTTCGAGGAGGCGATCACGCTCCCCGTCGCCTGGACCGACGCCTTCGGCAATCGCCACGCGGAGATGATCGGCCGCCCGGTCGCCTTCCATGCCATGCGCGGCATCTCGGCGCATTCGAACGGCTTCCAGACCTGCCGCGCGCTGCACCTGCTGCAGATGCTGCTCGGCGCCATCGACTGTCCCGGCGCCTTCCGCTTCAAACCGCCCTTCCCCAAGCCCTGCCCGCCCGGTCCGCCGCCGGCCGGCCCGGTGCAGCCCGGCGAAACCCTGAAGGGCCCACCGCTCGGCTTTCCCACCGGGCCCGAGCACCTGCTGGTCGACGAGGCCGGGGAGGCCTTGCGGATCGACGGCGCCTATTCCTGGGCCGCGCCGATCGCGGCGCATGGCGCGATGCACATGGTGATCCGGAACGCCCATGACGGCGTGCCCTACCCCATCGACACGCTGATGATGTTCATGGCGAACATGAGCTGGAACTCGGCCATGAACACCGAAGAGACAGTCGACATGCTGACGGCGAAGGATGCGAACGGCGACTACCGCATCCCGCGCATCATCTATTCCGATGCCTTCTTCTCCGAGATGGTCGCCTATGCCGACCTGGTGCTGCCCGACACGACCTATCTCGAACGCCACGACTGCATCTCGCTGCTCGACCGGCCGATCTCGGATGCCGAAGGGGCGGCCGATTCGATCCGCCAGCCGATCCTGGCGCCCGATCGCGACGTGCGCCCGTTCCAGGACGTGCTGCTCGACCTCGGCGTCCGCCTCGGCCTGCCCGGGATGACGAAAGGGGACGGCAGCGCGCTCTATCCCGGCGGCCTGCCCGACTATCTGGTGAACCACGAGCGGCGCCCCGGCGTCGGCATGCTGGCGGGGTTCCGGGGAACGGACGGAACGCTCTCCGGCAAGGGCGCGGTGAACCCCAAGCAGCTCGAGGCCTATATCGAGAACGGCTGCTTCTGGAAGGGCGAGATTCCGGAAGAAGGCCGCTTCTTCAAGCATGTGAACAAGGCCTATCTCGACTGGGCCGTGGCCATGGGCTTCCTGGAAAAGCCCGACCCGATCGTCATGCAACTCTATGTCGAGCCGCTCCGAAAATTCCAGCTGGCGGCCGAGGGGCACGGACCGAGGCTGCCGCCAGAGCGGTTCAAGGCGCGGATCAAAGCCTGTCTCGATCCCTTGCCGATCTGGTACGCTCCGTTCGAGGGGACGGAAATCGACGAGGCGGCCTATCCGCTGCATGCACTGACGCAGCGGCCGATGATCATGTATCACGCCTGGGATTCCCAGAACGCCTGGCAGAGACAGATCCTGAGCCACAACAAGCTCTACCTGCCGCGGGCGCTGGCCCGCTCCCTCGACATCAGCGAAGGCGACAAGGTCTGGGTGATCGGGGCCCGCGGCCGGGTGCAAGCCGAGGCCCGCCCCATGGAAGGGGTGAACGCGGCCACCGTCTGGACCTGGAACGCGGTGGGCAAGCGCGCCGGCGCCTGGGCGCTCTCTCCCGACGCGCCCGAGGCGACGCGGGGCTTTCTGCTGAACCCCCTGATCGGCGAGCATCTGCCGGACGGAGAGACCATGAACGCCGATCCGGTGACCGGCCAGGCCGCCTGGTATGACTTACGCGTGCGCATCGAGAAGGCGGTACAGGACGAAATCGCCCTCAGGCCATCCACCCTCAACCTCCCGCCCGGGCTCGAACGGGGTGCCGCATGACCGACCTGCCGGCCACGACGCAGCGAAAGCTCGGCCTCGTCATCGACCTCGACACCTGCGTCGGCTGCCATGCCTGCGCCGTCAACTGCAAGCAATGGAACACCGGCGGCGCCGCCGGGCCGCTGCCCGACCACGACCCCTATGGCGCCCAGCCTTCCGGGGTCTGGTTCAACCGGGTGCATTCCTACGAGGCGGGCGATGGGGCGGCGGGACGCACCGTGCATTTCCCCAAGTCCTGCCTGCACTGCGCCAAGCCGGACTGCGTCACCGTCTGCCCGACCGGCGCCTCCTACAAGCGCGAAGCCGACGGCATCGTGCTGGTCGACATGGACAAGTGCATCGGCTGCAAGCTCTGCTCCTGGGCCTGCCCCTATGGCGCGCGCGAGTTCGACGAGGACGAGGGCGTGATGAAGAAATGCACGCTCTGCGTCGACCGCATCTACAACCAGGACCTGGCCCCGGCCGAGCGCGTGCCGGCCTGCGTCTCCACCTGCCCGGCCGGCGCCCGGCATTTCGGCGACCTCGGCGATCCCCTGTCGGACGTCTCGAAACTGGTCGCCGAACGCGGCGGCTTCGACCTGATGCCGGAGATGGGCTACGAGCCCACCAATAAGTACCTGCCGCCGCGGCGGGCCACGAGCGCGCCTTCAACCTGCGCGAAGAGCGCGCAGCCGGAAGGCGAGATCGAAGGCCGGCTGCTGAAATGGCTCGACCGCGTGCTGTCGCGATAGGCTGAAGACCAAGAGAAGCGATGCCGTCCCTCTATCGCCTCTTTCTGTCTCGCTACACCGACGAGGACTTCGAATGAGATTCGGCCAAAAGCCTCGCCACATTCGAAGATCGCGATTTCGTATTCGAAGCCGCGCGCATCGCCTTTCGTGGCCGGCTGCTGCGCCGCCGAGACACGAGGCACCGGACAGAAGTTCGCTATCAAGTTCTCGGTGCCCTGTTCGAACGCGTGGTCATGATCGTCTATACTCCGCGCGGCCGGCGGTGCCGGATCATCTCTCTCAGAATGGCGAACGCCCTGGAAACGGCGATCTATCATGGCGACGAAGCCGACTAAACCCCGCTCCTATTTCGCCAAGTTCCTGGCGACGAAGGACGAAGCGATCGACTACAGCGAGAGCCCGCCGACAACATCGGCTGACTGGGAAAACGCCGAAATCCTGCTTCCTGTCGACAGAAAGACCTTCAAGGAGGTGGAAGCCAAGCTGAAGCGCCGACGCGCCGCGGCGGGGAACTAGTTCAGCCGGGCGCCATTCCAGCCCGGTGCGTCACCTGTCCCCTCGGCGCCGGTCCGCAGCGCGAGGGAAACGTCGCTATTGCCGCGCCATCTCCGCCTCGCCCGCGCTCTTGCCGTCCAGAGCCTGGTCGTCGTCCATCACCACCGTCACCTTGCGAAGCGTGCCGGTGAAGACGAAGGGCGCCTGGTAGTCGGCCACCGGGCTGCCGCGGTCGAGGCCGATATCGAGGCCGGACCAGGAAATGAAGGCGTTGAAGCCCACCTCGCTCTCGACGCCGCCGCAGGGCTCACCGTCGATCAGGAGCGTGCCGATGCGCTTTCCCTTCGCATGCCGCATGCGGAAGCCGAGGCGATGCTCCCCCGCCGGCACGGCGCGGTCGGAGCGCACAGTGATGTGCAACCCGCCGATGTTCATGTCATGCACTAGCCGGCCGCCCTGCACATAGAGGCTGTAGCCCGAGGTGGCATCGCCGTGCGACAGCAGTACGCCCTCGGTCTGCGGCCCGTCGATCACCACATCGGCCTCGATCGTGTAGCTGCGGCTGCGCACATCGGGTGCCACGTCGGTCGGCACATGGCCCATGCCGGCATGGAAGACGAAGCGCTTCCGGTGCCCATGCGCGCGGGTGGCGTTCTCGGCGAAGCGCGGGGCGAAGCGGTCGTCGAGGGGGAGGACCTGGTTCGCCTCCGCCTCCTTCCACCAAAGCTCGATCATCGCCTTCAGCCGCCCGGGCTCGGCGGCTGAGAGGTCGTTGGTCTCGGCGAAGTCGCGGTCGAGGTGGAAAAGCTCCCACTTGTCGTTTTCGAAGGGCTGGTTCGGCGGATGGAAGGAGACCAGCTTCCACCCATCGGCCCAGAGGCCGCGATGGCCGAACATCTCGAAATACTGCGGCCGCTTGCGGGCCGGCGCCGCCGGATCGGTCAGGGAGGGCGCGAAACTCTCGCCGGTGATCGGCATCTGGGGCAGGCCGGCAAGGCTGTCCGGCGCCTCGATCCCGAGAAGGTCGAGCAGCGTCGGCATCACGTCCGAGGCATGGGCGAACTGATGGCGGAGTTCGCCCCGGGCCGCTAGACGCCTCGGCCAGGAAACGACCAGCGGATCGCGGATGCCGCCGCCATGCGTGTTCTGCTTGTAGCGCCTGAGCGGCGTGTTCGCCGCCATGGCCCAGCCGAGGGGGAAGTTCGAATGCGTGTCCGGCCCGCCGATGTCGTCGATGCGGCGGATCTTCTCCTCCATCGGCTCGGGCTTCAGGTTGTAGGGACCCATGGCATTGACCATGCCGTTCGGCCCGCCCTCCTGGCTGGCGCCGTTGTCGGAGAGCACCAGGATCAGCGTGTCATCGGCGATCCCCGCCGTCTCCAGGAAGCCGACGAGGCGGGCGAGGTGCTGGTCGGCATGCTCCAGCATCGCCGCATAGGCGCCCTGCAGCCGGGCGAAGAGCCGGCGCTCGTCGCCGCTGTGATCGTCCCAGGCCTTCACGAAGTCGTTGCGGGGCGGCAGCGCCGTTTCCGCCGGGACGATGCCCAGCTCCTTCTGCCGGGCGAGGCGGCGGGCCCGCTCGGCATCCCAGCCATCGGCGAAGACGCGGTCGTATTTCAGGATCAGGTCGCGGGGGCCCTGGTGCGGGGCGTGGCAGGCGCCGAGCGCCACCCAGGTCAGCCAGGGCAGGTCCGGCCGGTCGGCCTGATGGTCGGCGATGAAACGGATGGCCTGATCGACCAGGTCCTCGGTCAGGTGATAGCCGTCCTCGAAACTGCCGGGCGCGTCGATCACCGTCTGGTCGCGCACCAGTTCCGGGGCGAACTGGTCGGTCTCCGCATCCATGAAGCCATAGAAGCGATCGAAACCGCGCCCCAAGGGCCAGCCGTCGAAAGGTCCGGTGGCGCCGGTCTCGGTCAGGGGCGTGACGTGCCACTTGCCCAGCATGTAGTTGCGATACCCGTGGGGGCGCAGGACCTCGGCCAGCGTGCCGGCCTCGCGCGCGATCTTGCCGCGGTAGCCGGGAAAGCCGGAATCGAAGTTGGCGAGACAGCCCACCCCCACGGCGTGGTGGTTGCGCCCGGTGAGGAGGGCGGCGCGGGTGGTCGAGCACATGGCGGTGGTGTGGAAGCCGGTGTAGCGCAGACCCCGGGCGGCGATGGCGTCGATCGTCGGCGTCCCGATGGGCGAGCCGTAGCAGCCGAAATCCGAGAAGCCGACATCGTCGAACAACACGACGAGGATGTTGGGGGCGCCCTTCGGCGGCTTCGGTGCCTCGGGCCACCAGCCCTGGCTGTCGCGATAGGTACGGCCGATCTTGCCCGCGAATTTCTTGTCGCTCATGCATCCCCCCTGTTCGGGGAAGAGACTAACCCGGCCGGGCGGCGTCCGCGAGCAGGCGCATGCCGAGGAGTCCGAGCGCGGTGCCGGCCGCGCGGTCGATCCAGGTCTTGGAGCGGATGTAGAAGGCCTTCGGTCTCGAGGCGGCGAAGGCGGTGGCCACGATCAGGTACCAGACGAATTCGACCGTGAAGATGCCGGGCAGCAGCACCGCCCAGGTCCAGCCCGGCAGGCTCTCGGGCAGGAAGGCCGCGAAGATGCCGCCATAGACGACGGCGGCCTTGGGGTTGGAGAGCTGGGTGACTGTGGAAAGCACGAAGGAGCGCCAGGCGCCGCGGGGAGAGCCCTCGCCCTCCTTCGGCAGCGCCAGCGGCTCCGCCGCGCCCTGCCACAGCCGCCAGGCCAGATAGAGGAGATAGGCCCCGCCGGCGATCTTGAAGGCGAGATAGGCCCAAGCCGTGTGCATCAGCACCACGTGCAGGCCGAAGGCGGCGAGGCAGCCGAAGAACAGCCCGCCGATTCCCATGCCGAGCGCGGCCGCGACACCGTCGGCGCGGGTGCCGGTGACACTGAGCCGGGCGACGACGACGAAACTCGGCCCCGGGCTCATGGCGCCGAGGCAGAGGGTTCCGAGAATGCCGAGGATGGCGAGCCAGGGTTCCATGGCCGGCACTATATCGCGGCCCCCGGCTGCCGCGACACCGCGACCAGGCCGACCGCACCCACGGTGGCGATGACGAGGCCGCAGGCGACCACGGTCGCCACCGCGCCCACACCCGCGAAGGCGAAGGGGCCGATCAGCGTGCCCAGCATCATCGACCCGGCGATAAGGGAGACGCGCAGCCGCAGGATGCCGGCGAGATCGATGCCCGCGAGATGCGTCTGGAAATAAGTCTGCATCGGCAGGAAGAAGATCGGCCCGCCCGTCCCGGCGATGAAGGCGACCAGCATCGCGCCAGCCAGGGCGATCGGCGCCGGCAGCAGCGTGAAGGCGAGCGGAATGCCGGCAAGGCCGAGGCCCATGACCACATAGCCCAGCATCATCGGCTGCCAGCGCCGCCGGAACCTGACCGCCGAGACGACGACGTTGGAGGAGAGATCGCCCGCGCCATAGGCGCCGAGCAGGAAGCCGGCGGCGGCGAGGCCGAGATCGCCCACCGGGTTCTCCGCCACCAGCAGGGAGAGGCCGAGCGTGAGGCCGAGCGCCCAGGCCGCGAGCGTCACCGAATTGCCGATCAGCAGCCAGCGCACGGCCTTCTCGCGCCGGGCCACGGTGAACCCGTGCAGCATGCGGGAGAGCGCCGATGCCGGCGCGCCGGCATCGCGCGGCCGGTCGAGTGCCGGTCCGAGCCGCCAGAGCGCGGCGGCGGAGACCAGGAAGGTGAGCGCGTCGAAAGTGAGGAGATGCACCGTCGGCACCACGGTCGCGGCGATGCCGGCGATGAAGGGGCCGCCGAGGCGCGACAGCCGCACCGTGGCATCGACCAGCCCGTTGGTGGCCTGGATGCGGTCTGGCGTGCGGGCGAGATGCGGCAGGCAGGCATAGAAGAGCGGCGAGAACACCGCATGCAGCGCCGAGAGCAGCATCATCGAGGCGACGAGCGCGAAGAGGCTCAAGCCCACCGTCATGGCGAGAAGCACGGGCACGAAGACGACGACGGCGCGGGCGAGGTCGAGCGCGATCATGCTCGCGCGCACCGGCAGGCGGTCGATGAAGGCCCCGGCGAGGAGTCCCGTCAGCAGAACCACGGCATAGTTCGCCGCCGGCACGAAACCGGCGCCCGGCCCCGCCACCTCGATGGCGAGCCAGATGATGGCGATCGCCTGCACCTGATCGCCCAAGGCCGAGAAGACGAGACCCGTCCACAGCGTGCGCAGCGGGCGGTCGCGGAACAGGTCGATGAAGGGATGCCGGCGCATGGGGTTGCCCAGCATACAGAGCCCTGCGCTACACTCCCGCCCCAAAGGGGAGGAAGAGATGAACGACCGCTACCGGCTGATCGGCGCCAACGGCTCGCCCTATTCGATGAAGCTCCGCGCCATCATGCGCTATCGCCGCATCCCGCACGACTGGGTGTTGCGCACGCCGGCCGAGCGCGAGGCGCTGAAGGGCCTCAAGGTCCAGCTCGTGCCCGTCCTCCGCCTGCCGGATACCGGCGCCTTCGTGGTCGATTCGACCCCCATCGCCTTCGACCTGGAGAAGCGCCATGCCGGCCGCTCGATCCTGCCGGACGACCCTGCTCACGCCTTCCTCTCGCACCTGATCGAGGACATGGCGGACGAGTGGCTGACCAAGGCGATGTTCCTGTATCGCTGGGAACTGCCGGAGGACCAGGACTACTGCGCCCGCTGGATCATCGCCGATTCCTATCCCGCCTTGCGCGGCGCCGAGTTCGAGGCCGCGGCGGAGGCCATCCGCGACCGCCAGGTGGGACGCATGGCGCTGGTCGGCTGCTCGGCCGCGAACGCCCCGGTCATCAAGCAGAGCTTCACGCGCCTGTTGTCCATTCTCGAGGCGCATGTGGGTCATGGCCGGCATCTGTTCGGCAGCCGCCCGTCGCTCGCCGATTTCGGCCTGTTCGGCCAGCTGAAAACCCTCGACACCGACCCGACACCTTCCCGCCTCATCCGCGCCAGCGCGCCGATGGTGGAACATTGGGTGCGCCAGCTCGACGACGCCTCGGGCGAGGAAGGCGACTGGATCGATCCGGCGGCACCGCTTCCGGCCGCGGTGACGGCGCTGTTGCGGCACGCGGGCGAGGTCTACCTGCCCTTCCTCCTGGCCAATGCCGAGGCCGTGGCGGCGAGGGCGCCCTCCTTCGCGCTCGACCTCCCCGGCGGGCGCTACGAGCAGGCCCCCTTCGCCTATCAGGCGAAGTGCCTCGGCTGGCTGCGGGAGGAACTGGCGGCGCTGTCGGGCGAGCCAGGCGAGCGCGTGCGTGCCGTGCTGGCGGCGACGGGATGCCTCGCCGCGCTGGAAAAGGCGGACTAGGCTGGCAGCAGAGGAAACGCCCCGGGGGAAGAGGCAGCGCATGTCCGAGTTCGATTACATCATCGTCGGCGCCGGTTCGGCCGGCTGCACGCTGGCCGCGCGCCTGAGCGAGGATCCCGCCGTCACCGTGCTGCTGCTGGAAGCCGGCGGCAAGGACAGCAATCCCTGGATCCATGTGCCCGTCGGCTATGTGAAGACGATCGACATGCCGGGGCTGAACTGGCGCTTCGAGACCGAGCCCGAGGCCTATACGCACAACCGCCAGATTCCGATCCCGCGCGGCAAGGTGCTGGGCGGGTCGAGCTCGATCAACGGCATGGTCTATGTGCGCGGACAGGCCCGCGACTACGACGGCTGGGCCCAGATGGGCAATCGCGGCTGGTCTTGGGACGATGTGCTGCCGATCTTCCGGCAATCGGAGAACTGGGAGGGCGCGCCCGCCGAATGGCGCGGCAAGGGCGGCCCGCTCAACGTGCGCGACGCCTATGAAAAGGCCGAGCTGCTCGACAGGATCATCGACGCGGCCGAGGAACGCGGCTACCCGAAGAACCCCGACTACAATTCGGGCAACCAGGAAGGCTTCGGCTATTTCCAGGTGACGATGAAGAACGGCCGGCGCTGGTCGACCAAGAAGGCCTTCCTGGAACCGGCAATGGGCCGGCCCAACCTGAAGCTCGAGATCGAAGCGCATACCACCGGCCTCCTCGTCGAGGGCAAGCGCGCCGTGGGCATCGCCTGGCGGCAGGGCGGCCAGCAGAAGCAGGCCCGGGCCCGCCGCGAGGTCATCCTCTGTGCCGGGGCGGTGCAGTCGCCGCAGATCCTGGAACTCTCCGGCATCGGCCGGCCCGAGGTGCTGCAGGCGCAGGGCATCGGGGTGAAACACGCGCTCCCCGGCGTGGGGGAGAACTACCAGGACCACTACATCGTCCGCATGACCTGGTGGGTGAAGCAGAAGATCACGCTGAACGACCAGACGCGCGGGTTCAACATGGCGAAGGAGGTGCTGAACTACGCCCTTCGCCGCCGCGGCCTCCTCACCTTCGCCGCCGGTGTCGTCTGCGGCTATGTGCGGACCCGCCCCGAGCTGGAGACGCCCGACGTCCAGTACACCATCGTGCATGGCAGCTTCCGCGACCCGAAGAAGCGCATCCTGGACAACCGGCCCGGCATGACCATGGGTCCCTGCCAGTTGCGTCCCGACAGCCGCGGCAGCATCCATGTGAAAT
>JALHMN010000005.1 GCA_022844005.1 bacterium
GGAGCCGGCAACGCTTGCGTTGCTAGGAATGGGCTTGGTAGGGCTCGGTGTTCTGCGTCGGCGAAAGTAACCGGTTCAAGACCTGACCTCACACTGAAGCGGCGCCTCACGGCGCCGCTTTTTTGTGCGGCATAGCGAACCGCGAGAGGGGATAGATCGGTCCCATAGCGCGACTGGCGGGACTACGATAGCCCCGCCGGCAAGGGCGCTACTCGGTCGCCCGCCTGATCGATCGGTATGGGGCCGACTATCCCATCCTGATCTGGAAGTCAGAGTTCCAGCGAGCCTGCCCGCTATGGGTCGGCGGGGTCGGTTCGCCCTGCTCGGTGCTGGTGGATGAGCTGCTGCGTCAGTGGCAGGGCATGGGGCCGAAGGGCCTGGACGAGAAGCCGCTATAGGGACTGATGCCGCCAGAGTCGACGAAATGCCCCCTCGGGTGCGATCCTGCGGCCAGATGAGTGAGGCCGGCGATGGTCGATCAGATCGAGATATTCCGGTGCGCCAAGATGCTGGTGTGTGAAACGGCTTTGAAGTTCAAACCTTTCGGCGCCCAACCGTGACCCCAGCCGAAATGATAATAGCGTTGTAGGAAGAAGCGCTTAACGGGCTGAAGGTGGGGTCAACCTTCGACGCCGATCCGGGGTCAAAGGTCATGCCGATTCACACTCAGGATCGTAGAACCTTGGAAGCATGGCGGGCGGGTTCAGAAGATCACCCCATGCGTCCCGACGACAGCGCCGAGTGCCGTCAGCGTGGCGATCACGAGCGCCAGCGCGTGCAGGCAACCCATGCGACGGAAGGCGGTCGCGGGATCGATCCGCGCCTGGCGGGCAAAACGATCATGCAGCGCCGGCTCGAGCACGAAGATCATGAGCATGAAGGCGAGCCAGAGTCCCGCCATCGCCGCCATCCACCAATAGGCCGGATCGGCGAAGCGATCCCACAGGTCGAGCCGCCAGGTCATCCACAGCCCGGTCGCGCCAGCGAGCGGGATGGAGAGGCGGATCTGGGCGGCGAAGCGATGCTCGACCGCTTCGAACAGCGTCAGCCCATCGTTCGCCGAGGAACGCGAGGCGGCGAGCGGCAGGATCACCAGGGTCACGAAGCCGACACCGCCGATCCAATGCATGACGGCGAGGACATGCAGCGCTCGCGCGAGCGTGACGTCGTCGATCGTCATTTCCGCCTCAAGCCGGCCGGAAGGCGGCGATGACATCCGGATCGGTCTCGATCCGCCCGGCGCCAATCAGGTCGAGGCAATAGGGCACGGCCGCGAAGACCGTCCCGAGGCAGAGGTCGATCGAGCTGGGCTTGCCCGGCAGGTTGACGATCAGCGTGCGGCCGCGGATGCCGGCAAGCTGGCGCGACAGGATCGCGGTCGGTACCACCTCCAGGCTGGCGCGGCGCATCGCTTCGCCGAAGCCCGGCATTTCCTTCTCGATCACCGCCTGGGTCGCCTCGGGTGTCAGGTCGCGCGGCGAAGGGCCAGTGCCGCCGGTGGTCAGCACCAGGTCGACCCGGTCCCGGTCGCAGAGATCGACCAGCGCGTCGTGCACGATCTGCAGGCCGTCGGGGATGATCCGCCGGACCGGGGCCCATGGGCTGGCGATCGCCCGGGACAGCCAGGCTTCGATCGCCGGGCCGCCGAGGTCTTGGTACTGGCCGCGGCTGGCCCGGTCGGAGACAGTCAGGATGCCGATGCGGACCATGTCAGCCGCCGAGCGCCGACATGTGCCGGGCCAGCGCCGGCGCACCGTTGGCATCGATGCGGAAGTCGTGCCCGCGCGGCTTCGCCCGGATGCCGGTATCGATCGCCGCATGCAGCAGGGCATCCGCTTCCGAGCCGCGCAGCGGCGCCTTGAGATCGATGCTGTCCTCCTGGCCGAGGCAGGTATGCAGTACGCCGGTGGCGCTGACCCTGACGCGGTTGCAGCTGTCGCAGAAGGAATGGCTGAGGGGCGTGATGAAGCCGATGCGCCGCCCGGTTTCGCCGACGCGGACATAACGCGCCGGGCCGCCGCTCCGCTCGAGCGTATCGGTCAGCGTCCAGCGGGTTTCGATCAGCTGGCGCAATTCGGTCAATGGCAGGTACTGCTCGGTGCGGTCGGCGCCCACGTCGCCGAGCGGCATGGTCTCGATGAAGGTGATGTCCATGCCGCGGCCATGTGCGAAGCCGACCAGGTCATGCACCTCATCCTCGGTGATGCCCCTGAGCGCCACCGCGTTCAGCTTCACCTGCAGGCCGGCGGCCTGCGCCGCCGCTATGCCGCCGAGGACGACGTCGAGGGAGCCGCGGCGGGTGATCGCGGCGAAGCGCGCGGCGTCGAGCGTATCGAGGGAGACATTGACCCGGCGCACACCGCAGCGGACGAGTTCCTCGGCATGCCGGGCCAGCAGGGTTCCATTGGTGGTCAGCGTCAGTTCCCGGAGCGCGCCATCGCGGACGTGCCGCGACAGGCTGCCGAACAGATTCATGATGCCCTTGCGCACCAGGGGCTCGCCGCCGGTGATGCGGAACTTCATCACGCCGCGGGTGATGAAGGCCGATGCCAGGCGGTCGAGCTCTTCGATGGAGAGGATCTCCCGGCGCGGCAGGAAGCTCATGCGCTCCGCCATGCAATAGACACAGCGCAGATCGCAGCGGTCGGTGACCGAGAGCCGCAGATAGATCACCTCCCGGCCGAAGGAGTCCGCAAGGCGGCAGGACGCGTTCACGGCGCGAACTCGGGCAAGCTCTTCATCAGGATGGCGCGCAGCGCCGCGAGGCCCGGATCCTCAGCCCGGTTCATGATGCCGATCAGCTGCACCCAGTGGTCGTCGGAGGCGGTCTCGAGGAAGTCGCGCACGGTCGTGGCTATGAACTCGGCCGATTCCACCTGCGCTTCCCCGGCCGCCATGAACAGCCGCGCGCCCAGTGCCGGCGCATCAAGCGCCTGGATCAGGCCGGCGGCGACGACAGGATCGTCGAGGGAATCGATCAGGGCGCCGAACATGGGTCGCCCTCCCTATTGCACCAGCGGCGTCGACGCGCCGTTGATGGCGATCCCACTGATGGCGGCCCGGCCGACCAGGAGCGCCACGTAATGGGCGGTAGCCTGGCGGCGCACGTGCTCGGACAGGTAGCTGGCGATCCGTTCTCGAACCGCCTCGAAGGGCAGCTTGCGGCCCTCGATCCTCCGCATCAGCCGGATCAGGTGGATGCCGTAGCGGGTCTCGGTCGGGCCCGAAATGCTGCCAGGTTCAAGGGCGAGCAGCGCGGCTTCGAACTCCGGCGTGGTATCGCCCGGACTGATCTGCCCCAGGCTGCCACCGAGGGAGGCCGAGGTGCAGTCGGAACAGTCACGCGCCAATTCTGCGAAGCGTTCAGGTGCGTCGGCCAGCACCGCGACAAGCGACTCCGCCTTCTCGCGCGCCAGCGCGAAGGCGTCGCGATCGTTGCGGCGCGCCGCGACCAGGATATGATCGGCTTCATAGAGCGCTGGGTTCACGAAGCGGCGATGGTTGTTCTCATAGAAGCGTCGCAGCGTCTCCTCGTCCGCCTCCGGCACACGCACCTGCTGCTCGACCAGGGCGCGCACCAGCGCGTCCTCGGCGGTCTCGACCCGCCCCTCGGCATCGGTTTGCGGACTGGCCTCGATCCCGAGGCTGCGGGCCTCCTGCAGCAGCAGTTCGCGAATGACCAGCGCCCGGGCCGCCGCCTGCCAGCCCTCACCCGGATTGCGGGCGGGGAAGTTCTGGACCTCGGCGGCGATCGCCTGGCGGGGGACGGTGACGCCGTTGACGACGACCGTCGGCGTCGGCAGGCGCCGCCGCGGTGCCGCCGGCTTCGGCGGTGCCGGCTGGTGGGTGTGCACATGCTCGTGGGTGGCGTGATCGGTGACGGGCGTGCTCATGGCTCACTCCGCAGGCTGGCGAGAGGGACGGATCGGCATCGGCTGCGCCGCCGACCGGGGCACACGCGCCGCCGGCACGCCGGTGGTGGTCTGGCCGCGGGCGAAGCGGGTGCGCACCACCTGGGAACCCGGGCGGCCGAGATACCATATGGGTGCGCTCCAGACATGGACCAGCCGGGTGAAGGGGAACACCAGGAAGATGGTCATGCCGAGGAAGAGGTGCGCCTTGAAGAGCGGGTGCACGTCGGCCACGTAGGACGCGGCCGCCGGCTGGAGCGTCACGATGCCCTGGGCCCAGTTCATGAACTTCACCATCTCGTGCCCGTCCATATGGCCGAGCGAGACGAAGATGGTGGCGAGGCCGAGCGTGAGCTGCAGCCAGAGCAGCAGCAGGATGGCGATGTCGCCGAAGCTCGACGTGGCGCGGATGCGCGGATCGGTCAGCCGGCGATGGGCGAGCAGCGAGATGCCGATGAAGCAGGCGACGCCGGCAATGCCGCCGACCACGATGGCGAGGCCCTGCTTGAAGCCATGGCTGATGCCGAGCGCGTCGAACAGCTGGATGGGCGTGAGGAGCCCGCCGGCATGGCCGAGGAAGATCACCAGGATGCCGACATGGAAGAGGTTCGAGCCCCAGCGCAGCTGCCGGCGGCGCAGGAGTTGCGAGGAGCCGGTCTTCCAGGTGTACTGCTCGCGATCGAAGCGGATCAGACTGCCGAGCAGGAATACCGTGAGGCAGAGGTAGGGATACCAGCCGAAGACGACGGAATTGATGAACTCGCGCATGCGTTTCCTCCTTCAGGCTGTCAGGGGCTGGACGTCGCGGGTCATCGCGCGCATGCGGATCCGGAGCCGTTCGGCCGAGCAGCCGTCGCCACTCTCGCCGGGACCGAAGGTCACGGCCGTTTCCTCCCAGGCGGCGTCGAGGGCCGCTAGGTCGTCGCCGGCAGTTTCTGGCGCCGCGTCGGCCGGGATCGGTATAAGGGACATCCCGGCTACCGAGCGGATGGCAGCGAAGATGGCGGCATAGGTAGTGTCGCGCTTCGCCAGCTTCTCCTCGACGGCGGAGAGGATGTGGTTCACGTCGCCGAGCAATCCCCGGGCTTCCTCAAGCGGGCGGGTTGCCAGGTACTCAAGGAAGAGCGGCAGATAGTCGGGCAGCTCGTTGGCATCGGGCGTCAGGCCGCCGCGGGCGTAGAGGGCCGCCAGGTCGACCATGGCCTGGCCGCGGTCGCGGCTTTCGCCGTGCACATGCTCGAAGAGGTAGAGCGAGCAGCGCCGGGTCTTGTCGAACAGGTCGACATAGCGTTCCTGCAGATCGTAGAGGTCAGCCGTCGCGAGATCATCGAGGAGGGCCTCCAGGCCGTGGCGGGCCTCCGCGCTTACCAGTCCTTCCGCGTCGAGCAGCGTCCGGATCTCGGCCGCATCGGCGACGAGGTCCCCGGTCGGATAGGTGAGCAGCGCGGAGAGCGCCTTGAAGGTGGGGGTCGTCAGGACGGCCTGCATCACACCACCTCTATCGGGTTCTTCGCCTTCTGCGCCTTCTTGCCGCCGAAGAGATCGAGCTCGGTGCTGCCGCCCGAACAGCCGTTGCCGAAGGAGAACCCGCACGAGCCGCGCAGGTCGTAGGCGTCCTCGCTCCATTCGCGGTGCGCGGTGGGGATGACGAAGCGGTCTTCGTAATTCGCGATCGCCATCACCTGGTACATGTCCTCGATGGCGGCACCGGTGAGACCGACATTGGCGGCGATGCGCTCGTCGAGATGCCCGTCGACCGTCTTCGCCCGCATGTAGCCGCGCATCGCCAGCATGCGTTCCAGCGCCAGTGCCACCGGCTCCTCCTTGCCCGCGGTCAGGAGGTTGGCGAGGTACCGCAGCGGAATGCGCAGCGAGCGCACATCCGGCATGTCGCCGTTGATGCCCATCTTGCCGGCGGCCGCCGCAGACTGAATCGGCGACAGCGGGGGGACGTACCAGACCATCGGCAGGGTGCGGTATTCGGGATGCAGTGGGAAGGCGATCTTCCACTCCATCGCCATCTTCCAGACCGGCGAGTTCCGCGCCGCCTCCAGCCAGGCTTCCGGCACGCCGTCGGCGCGCGCCTGGGCGATCACCGCCGGGTCCTTCGGGTCCAGGAACAGGTCGAGCTGGGCCTGGTAGAGGTCCTTCTCGTCCGGCACGCTCGCCGCCGCCTCGATCCGGTCGGCGTCATAGAGCAGCACGCCCAGATAGCGGATGCGCCCGACGCAGGTTTCCGAGCAGACGGTGGGCTGGCCGGCCTCGATCCGCGGATAGCAGAAGATGCACTTCTCGGACTTACCCGAGGACCAGTTGTAATAGATCTTCTTGTAGGGGCAGCCGGAGACACACATGCGCCAGCCCCGGCACTTGTCCTGGTCGATCAGGACGATGCCGTCCTCTTCGCGCTTGTAGATGGCGCCCGAGGGGCAGACCGCGACGCAGGCCGGGTTGAGGCAGTGCTCGCACAGCCGCGGGAGGTACATCATGAAAGTGTTCTCGAACTGGCCGTAGATCTCCTTCTGGACGCCTTCGAAGTTGACGTCCTTGGAACGGTGCTCGAACTCGCCGCCCAGGATCTCCTCCCAGTTCGGCCCCCACTCGATCTTTTCCATGCGCTCGCCGGTGATGGCCGAGCGCGGCCGCGCCGTCGGGAAGGCCTTTGATTCCTTCGCCGTGTGCAGGTGCTCGTAGTCGAAGGTGAATGGCTCGTAGTAGTCGTCGATCTCGGGCAGGTCGGGATTGGCGAAGATGTTGGCGAGGATGCGCCACTTTGCACCCATCTGCGGCTCGATGCGGCCGTTCCTCTTGCGACGCCAGCCGCCGTTCCACTTCTCCTGGTTCTCCCACTCGCGCGGATAGCCGACGCCGGGCTTGGTCTCGACGTTGTTGAACCAGGCGTATTCGACGCCTTCGCGGCTGGTCCAGACGTTCTTGCAGGTGACGGAGCAGGTGTGACACCCGATGCACTTGTCGAGGTTCAGCACCATCGCGATCTGGGCCCGGATCTTCATTCTGCTGCCTCCTTCGAGACGTCGTCTGTGAGCGGGCCCTCGAGCCAGTCGACCTTGGCCATCTTGCGGACGATGATGAACTCGTCCCGGTTCGACCCGACGGTGCCGTAGTAGTTGAAGCCATAAGCCTGCTGGGCATAGCCGCCGATCATGTGGGTCGGCTTGGTCACCGTGCGGGTGACCGAGTTGTGGATGCCGCCGCGGTTGCCGGTGATCTCGGATCCCGGCGTGTTCACGATCTTCTCCTGGGCGTGATACATCATCAGCATGCCTTGCTTGATGCGCTGGGATACGACCGCGCGGGCGGTGAGCGCGCCGTTGATGTTGAACACCTCGACCCAGTCGTTATCGACGATGCCGGCGGCCTTGGCGTCGACCTCCGACACCCACACCACGGGACCGCCACGGTTCAGCGTCAGCATCAGGAGGTTGTCGCTGTAGGTGGAATGGATGCCCCACTTCTGGTGCGGGGTGATGAAATTCAGCACGATCTCCTTGTGGCCGTTGGGGCGCAGCCCCTTGACGCCGGCGATCGTCTTCAGGTCGACGGGGGGCTTCCAGGTGACCAGTCCCTCGCCGAAGGCCCGCATCCACAGGTGATCCTGGTAGAGCTGCTGGCGGCCGGTGAGGGTGCGCCAGGGAATCAGCTCGTGGACGTTGGTATAGCCGGCGGTGTAGCAGACCTTCTCGCTCTCCAGGCCCGACCAGGTGGGCGAGGAGATGATCTTGCGCGGCTGGGCCTGGATGTCGCGGAAGCGGATCTTCTCGTCTTCCTTCGGCAGCGCCAGATGGGCGTGCTCTCGCCCGGTGGCCTTCGAGAGCGCCTCCCAGGCCTTGATCGCGACCTCGCCGTTGGTCTCCGGTGCCAGCATGAGGATGACCTCGCAGGCGTCGATATCGGTCTCGATCTTCGCCATGCCCTTGGCAGTGCCGCTCGCCTGGATCCCGTTTAATTTGACGAGCGCTTCCACCTCGTGCTCGGTGTTCCAGCTGATGCCCTTGCCGCCGTTGCCGACCTTGCTCATCAGCGGGCCGAGCGCGGTGAAGCGGGCATAGACGTTCGGATAGTCGCGGGTGATCACGTTCACCGCCGGCATGGTCTTGCCGGGGATCGGCTCGACCTCGCCGCGCTTCCAGTCCTTCACGTCGAAGGCCTGCGCGATCTCGGCCGGGGTGTCGTGCTGGATCGGCGTGAGGACAACATCCTCCTCGATCCCCAGCACCTCGGGGGCGACTTCGGAGAAGGCCTTGGCGAGACCCTTGTAGATCTCCCAGTCCGAGCGCGCTTCCCACACCGGATCCACAGCCGCCGACAACGGATGGATGAAGGGGTGCATGTCGGAGGTGTTGAGGTCGTTCTTCTCGTACCAGGTGGCGGTGGGCAGCACGATGTCGGAATAGACACAGGTGGTCGACATGCGGAAGTCGAGCGTTACCAGGAGGTCGAGCTTTCCCTGCGGCGCTTCGTCATGCCAAGTGATCTCCTTCGAGCGGACGACCCCCTCGGCGCCCAGATCCTTGCCCTGGACCCCGTGCGTGGTGCCGAGGAGGTGCTTCAGGAAGTATTCGTGCCCCTTGCCGGATGAGCCGAGCAGGTTGGAGCGCCAGACGAACATGTTGCGCGGCCAGTTGGCCGGATCGTCGGGGTCGTGGCAGGCAAGTTCGAGCTCGCCCGACTTCAGCGCCTTCGGTACATAGTCCTTCGGCTCCAGGCCGGCGGCCTTGGCCAACTTCGCGATCTTGAGCGGATTCTGCTTCAGCTGCGGGGCCGAAGGCAGCCAGCCCATGCGTTCGGCGCGGACGTTGTAGTCGATGAAGCTCTGGTTCCAGTCGCCTTCCGGCGCGGTCGGCGACAGGATTTCGCCCGCCGTCAGGGTCTCGTAGCGCCACTGGTCGGTATGGGCATAGAAGAACGACGTCGAGTTTTGGTGCCGTGGCGGCCGGGCCCAGTCGAGGGCGAAGGCGAGCGGCGCCCAGCCGGTCTGGGGACGGAGTTTCTCCTGGCCGACATAGTGGCACCAGCCGCCGCCGGACCGACCGATCGCGCCGCAGAACACCAGGAGATTGATGATCCCCCGGTAGCTCATGTCCATGTGGTACCAGTGGTTGATGCCGGCGCCGACGATCACCATCGAGCGGCCATCGGTCTTTTCGGCATTGGTGGCGAATTCGCGGGCGACGGTGACGATGGCATCGCGCTTCACGCCGGTGATCTGTTCGGCCCAGGCGGGAGTGAAGGGGACGTTGTCGTCATAGCTCGTCGCCACGCTGCCGCCGCCGAAACCGCGGTCGAGGCCGTAGTTCGCCATGGTGAGGTCGTAGACGGTGGCGACCGCCACCGTGCTGCCGTCGGCGAGGCGGATGCGGCGCACCGGCAGGTTGCGGGTCAGGATCTCGTCGTGATCGGTCGCCACGAACTGCTCCGGCGCGCGGCCGCCGAAATAGGGGAAGTCGACTGCCGCGATCTCGGCATCGGCACCGGCGAGGCTGAGCTTCAGGCGGACATCGCCACCCTTGCCGTCCTTCTCTTCCAGGTTCCACTTGGCGCTCTCGCCCCAGCGGTAACCGACCGAGCCGAGGGGCGCGACCAGCCTGTCGCTCGCCTCGTCGATGGCGACCGTCTTCCATTCGGGGTTGTTGCTCTCGCCGAGCCCACCTTCCAGTTCCGAGGCGCGCAGCAGCCGCTCGGGCACCAACCGGCCCGCGCGGGGGACGAGCCGTACCAGGTAGGGCATATCGGTGTAGCGGCGGGTGTAGTCGTCGAAATACGGCACCTGGCGGTTCAAGTGGTATTCGCGCAGGATCACATGACCCATGGCGAGGGCAAGCGCGGCGTCGGTGCCCTGCTTGGGGTTCAGCCAGATGTCGGCGAACTTGGTCGCTTCGGCATAGTCCGGGCTGACGACGGCGCTCTTGGTGCCCTTGTAGCGGACCTCGGTATAGAAATGCGCATCCGGCGTGCGCGTCTGCGGCACGTTCGAGCCCCAGACGATGATGAAGCCGGCGTTGTACCAGTCGGCGCTTTCCGGCACGTCGGTCTGCTCGCCCCAGGTTTGCGGCGAGGCCGGCGGCAGGTCGCAGTACCAGTCGTAGAAGGACATGCAGACGCCGCCCAGAAGCGACAGGTAGCGCGAACCCGCCGCGTAGGAGACCATCGACATGGCCGGGATCGGCGAGAAACCGATGATGCGGTCAGGCCCGTGCCTCCTCGCCGTATAAGCGTTGGCGGCGGCGATGATCTCGTTCGCCTCGTCCCAGTTGGCGCGCACGAAGCCGCCATGGCCGCGGATCGAGATATAGGATTGCCGCTTCGCGTCGTCCTCGACGATCGAGGCCCAGGCGGCGACCGGAGGCAGGCTGGCGCGGGCCTTGCGCCACAGCTTCAGCAACCGCCCGCGAACCATCGGGTATTTCACCCGGGCACCGGAATAGAGGTACCAGCTGTAGGAAGCGCCGCGGGCGCAGCCGCGCGGCTCGTGGTTGGGCAGGTCCGGTCGGGTGCGGGGGTAGTCGGTCTGCTGGGTTTCCCAGGTGACGATCCCGCCCTTGACGTAGATCTTCCACGAGCATGAGCCCGTGCAGTTCACTCCGTGGGTGGAGCGCACGACCTTGTCGTGCTGCCAGCGCTTGCGATAACCGTCTTCCCAGCTGCGATCCTCGCTGGTCACGATGCCATGGCCGTCCGAGAAGTCATCGACGGTTTTGCGGAAGAAGGTCAGCCGGTCGAGGAAATGGGACATGTTCCTTGCTCCTGATTACTCGGCCGCAGCGGCACGGACGGAGGCGCCACGTGGGGCGCGCTCGATGTCGTAGAGAAGGCCGCCCTTGCGGGTGTAGACGGCCCAGGTGATGGCGAGGCAGCTCACGTAGAAGGCGAGGAAGCCCCAGAGTGCTGCTTCCGGCCCTCCGGTGAGCGTGATCGAGGTGCCGTAGCCCTTGGGGATGAAGAAGGCGCCGAAGGCGGCGATCGCCGAGGTGAATCCGGTGATGGCCGCGGCTTCCTTCTCGGCCTGGCGGCGGCGCGTCTCGGCATCCGCGCTCGGCATCAGGCGGCCCATCTCTTTGCCCATGATCGCCGGGATCATCTGGAAGGTGGAGGCATTGCCGACCCCGGTGGCGAAGAACAGCACCAGGAAGGAGATGAAGAAGCCGGTGAAGGCGCCGGGCTCGTCCTTCACGCCGATGAACCACAGCACGCCCGACACGCCCACCATCATCAGCCCGAAGGTCCAGAAGGTGACGCGCCCGCCGCCGAAGCGGTCGGCGAGCCAGCCGGTGCCCGAGCGCGACAGCGCGCCGACCAGGGGCCCGAGGAAGGCGAACTGCAGCACGTTCACGTCCGGGAACAGCGTCTTGGTCAGGAGCGGGAAGCCCGCCGAGTAGCCGATGAAGGAGCCGAAGGTGCCGGTGTAGAGCCAGCACATGATCCAGTTGTGCCGGCGCTGGAAGATGATCGACTGCTCGGCGAAGGAGGCTTTGGCCGAGGCGATGTCGTTCATGCCGAACCAAGCGGCGAAGGCCGAGATTGCGATGAAGGGCACGAAGAAGAAGCCCGCATTCTGCAGCCAGAGCGGCGCTTCGCCCATAGGCACCTTGACTATTGCGGGATCGCCGCCGAGCCCGCCGAAGACGCCGGCGGTGATGGCGAGCGGCACGACGAACTGGACGACGCTGACGCCGAGATTGCCGAGGCCGGCATTGAGCGCGAGCGCATTGCCCTTCTCCGCCTTCGGGAAGAAGAAGGAAATGTTGGACATCGAGGAGGCGAAGTTGCCGCCGCCGAAACCACACAGCAGCGCCAGGATCAAGAGGACGACATAGGGCGTGTCCGGGTTCTGCACCGCATAGCCGATGCCCAGCGCCGGGATGATCAGCGACCAGGTGGTGAGCGTGGTCCACAGCCGACCGCCGAAGATGGGCACCATGAAGGAATAGAAGATGCGGAGCGTGGCACCCGAAAGACCGGGCAGCGCGGCGAGCCAGAACAGCTGGTCGGTGCTGAACTCGAAGCCGACCAGCGGTAGTTTGGCGACCACGACAGACCAGACCTGCCAGATGGCGAAGGAGAGCAGCAGCGCCGGGATCGAGAGCCAGAGGTTCCGCCGGGCAATGCGGCGCCCCTTCGTCGCCCAGAAGCCGGCATCCTCCGGCCGCCAGTCGGTCAGGATGGCGCCATCGGGCCGCGCCTCCGCGGCCGGCATCGGCATGCCCTGCATTTCCGGGAAGGCCGGCAGCTTGTCCAGCGCCTCGCCGGTGGTGGCGCGCTCCATCTGGCGGATGGCGACATGCATCCACACGAGCGCACCGGTGACGAGGACAAACAGCGCCATGAAGCAGCTGGTCCACAGCCCGGTCAGGTCGAGCAGCAGGCCGAACAGAATCGGCAGCAGGAAGCCTCCGAGGCCGCCGATCATGCCGACCAGGCCGCCAACGGAGCCCACATGCTCAGGGTAGTAGACAGGGATGTGCTTGTAGACCGCGGCCTTGCCCAGGGCCATGAAGAAGCCCAGTACGAAGACCGTCACGGTGAAGGCGACGACGCCCATCTCCAGATGAAAGGCGATCGGCCCCCTGATGCCCTGGACGATGTAGTCGGTGGGCGGATAGGACAGGATGAAGGTGGCGACGACCGAGACGAAGAAGGTCCAGTAGAGCACGCGCCGGGCGCCGTAGACGTCCGACAGATGACCGCCATAGGCGCGGAAGATGCTGGCCGGGACCGAGAAGAAGGCAGCGATCATTCCGGCGGTCCGGATGTCTAGGCCGTAGACCTGGGTCAGGTATTGCGGCAGCCACAGCGCCAGCGCGACGAAGGCGCCGAAGACGAAGAAGTAGTAAAGCGAGAAGCGCCAGATCTGGACGTTCCCGAGCGGCTTGAGTTCGAGCCAAGCGCTCTTCGGCTTGATGCCGGTGCGCCGGCGCTCGACGATCACCGGGTCGTCCTTGGTGGTGAACCAGAACACCACCGCCATCACGACGAGGCCGGCAGCCCAAACTTGGGCGACCGTCTGCCAGCCGAAGGCGACCAGGACGAAGGGGGCGATGAATTTCGTCACCGCCGCGCCGACATTGCCGGCACCAAAGATGCCGAGGGCTGTCCCTTGCTTCCCCGCCGGATACCAGCGCGAGACATAGGCGATGCCGACCGCGAACGATCCGCCGGCGATGCCGACGCCGAGCGCCGCGATCAGCATCTGCGGATAGGTTTGGGCGTAGGAGAGGAAGAATGTCGCCAGCGCCGCGGCCAGCATGGTCGCCGTGTAAACGAGGCGCCCGCCATAGAGATCGGTCCACACGCCGAGCGCCACCCGGATCAGCGATCCGGTCAGGATGGGAGTGCCAACCAGGAGGCCGAATTGGGTTTCGCTCAGTCCCAAGTCCTGGCGGATGCGGATGCCGATGATGGAGAAGATGGTCCACACCGCAAAGCAGACGGTGAAGGCAATCGTGCTCATGGAGAGCGCAGTGCGCTGGTCGGTGCGGCTTAAACTGGCGGCGGCTTGCATGCCTGGTTCCCGGCCCGTTGAATCGGCGCGGATTGGCCCGCGTCATGCCGGAAACCTGCCGTGCCGCCGGACAGACCTCCTTGACCTAGATCAGTTATCGGAAAGAAGAGACGGGGTAATTTCAGAGCGGTGTTTGTGTTTTCGAATTGGAATTGAATAATGAGCTGAGCAATTGATAATTTTATGTTATGAAATTGATATTTATTATTCGTAATAATTTGATCGCTGGGCGCAACAAGAGGAGATGCCGATGAAGGCTGATGATGCCGTTGTGATCCGGGGCCTGCGGCTGTTTCACGAAGCGCGCGACGAAACCTTCGCGGACCTGATCGAGGCGGGGTTCCTGCAGCGGTTTCCACCCGGCGTGCTACTGATTCAGGAGAGCGATCGGGCCGATTTTCTCCACGTCGTCGTGGAAGGGCTGGTGGAGATTTTCGCCACCACGGCCGGGCGGGAGACGACCATGGACCTGATCCGCCCGGTCGGCGTGTTCATCCTCGCACCGGTCCTGAGCGAGCAGGCCTATCTGCAGTCCGCCCGAACGCTGGAGAAGTCACGCATCTTGATGATCCCGGCCGAGAAGGTCCGCCGCAGCATGACACTCGACCCCAGCTTCATGCGTGCAATCGTGATCGAACTGGCGCACGGGTATAGGCGGGTCATCAAGGATCTGAAGAACCACAAGCTGCGTACCGGCACCGAGCGCCTGGCAAACTGGCTAATCCATAATGAAATCGACCAGGGCAGGCAGGGCTTCGTCGATATCCCCTTCGAGAAGCGCGTTCTCGCCTCCCGCCTCGGCATGACACCTGAGAACCTGTCGCGCGCATTCGCCGCGCTTCGCTCGCACGGCGTCAAGGTCAAGGGCATACGCATCGAAATCACGGAACCGGAGGGACTCGCACGTTTTGCGTTACCCAATGCCTTGATCGACGCCCCCGAAGGACATCTTTCAATTCAGTCGTAGTGTAAGCGTCCGGTGAGGCTTTCAATTACCCACAATTTTTGCGCCAACCATGGCGCCTATGGCGATGCCGGTGAGGCGCGATAGCCCGCGCCACATCACTTTGTTGCCAGGCGGAGGATCGTTGGGACGGGCAAGATAGCCGCCGAGCCTGGCGATCTTGGTCAGATAATGCGCGAGGGTTTTCCGGCGAACTTGGGGCTTGTTGTCGCTCACGAGGCGATCGAGCACGGTGATTTCGGTCGCGGTCAACGCGAGCGTCGGCAGCGCATCCGGAGCTGAACGATTGAGCATCGTCATCCAGAAGACCCGCCAACTCAGGATGCACAAGACCGCGACCAGATTGGTCAGACTGAACCGCTCCGGGGTTGCCGGAGGCCTGTTAAGTTGGGCCCCGCTACCCAGCCAGTTTCTCCTCTCAAACGGACACGGCCGCGGTTAGATCTCGGTGGTTTCCTGTCCCCGCAACCAACACTCCCAAAGGCCTCGCGATCGGAAGACGCTAGGCCTTTTTTGTCGTGTCCGGCGCGCTGCCGGCGATGAAGCCCGCCAGCAGCGGGTTGAACCGCTCGGGCGATTCCAAGTAGGGCGCGTGTCCGGTGCCGGGGATGATCTCGTAGCGCGCCTGCGGCAGGGCCAGATGGCTCGCTTCGCCCACGGCGAGGGGAACGATGCGATCCTCGGCGCCCCAGACCAGCAGCATCGGCAGGCGATCGGCGAGCTGGGCGAGCGCCGGGCCGACGACGTCGTCGTTCAGCCGCTCGGCGAAATAGGCGCCCAGAACCTCGAACACCCGCTCCGCGCCCGGCGTGTTGTTGATGCGCCAGTCCTCGAGGATCAGGTCGTCGGTCAGCACCGACTTCGTCTCGAAGGCGTTGTTGAGCTTGGCCGCGATCCCCGCATGCGAGGTGTTGCGCACGGCATTGCGCGTCAGCGAGATCCCCATCCGGGGCTTCTGGTCGCAATACGCCGGCCTGATGGGGGTCACCCCCGATGCCTGATCCGGCCGACTACATCGCGGCGCTGCAGCTTCATGCCGCCTATGCCCGCGCCCTCGACGACGACCGCCTGGAAGACTGGCTAGACCTCTTCGCCGAGACCTGCACCTACCGCATCGTCACCCGCGAGAACCTGGCCCAGGACCTGCCGCTGGCGCTGATGCAGTGCGACAGCCGGGCCATGCTGCGCGACCGCGTCGTCTCGCTCCGCCACGCAAACATCTTCAACATCCATACCGACCGCCACCTGATCGCCAATCTCGTGATTACCGCGGCCGATGCCGAAACGCTCTCCACCGAGGCCGACTACGCTTCTTTCCAGACCGATCAGGACGGGCGCAGCGCCGTCTTCTCGGTCGGCCGCTATCGCGATCGGCTGGTCCGCACGCCGGCCGGCCTGCGCATCGCCGACAAGCTGGTCATCGCCGACACGGCCGAGGTGAAGCGCCTTCTCGCCACCCCGCTCTAGAGAGGAAGACCCGGTGCGAACGCATATCCGCTGCGGGAAGCTGTTCACCGGCCGGGGGGCGGACGCCGCCGTCGGCCAGACCATCGTGATCGAGGCGGGCCGCATCGCCTTCGCCGGCCCGACCGCCGCCGCGCCGCCGCCGCGCCCGGAAGACGCTGTGCAGGATCATGCGGGCGCCTTCGTCATGCCCGGCCTGATCGACCTGCATACGCACATCTCCTATGGCGATGCCTTCACCCAGGAAGCGATCGACCTCTACGGCTCCATGGAATACCGCGCGCTGCGCGCCATGCACCTGGCGCGCAAGGTGCTGGATGCCGGATATACCTCGATCGCCGACCCCGCCTGCTCCGGCCTCGTCTCGCCGGCGGTGCGCAACGCCGTCGAGGTCGGCCTGTTCGAGGGACCGCGTATCACCGCCGCCGGCCCGGCCCTGACCTCCCGCCAGGGGCTCTACGACTGGTATCCCTCCTGGATCGGCGTGCCGCCGGCATCGACCGGCGTGCAGGTCCGCAGCATGGACGAGGCGATCGAGGAGATCCGGCGCCAGACCAAGGAAGGTGTCGACATCGTCAAGATCGCGCTCGACGGCATTCTCTCGGTTCCGGGCAAGGGCCTCGTCTCCGGCTTCAACCAGGCCGAGGTGAGCGCGATGGTCACCGAGGCGCACCGGCTGGGCCGCATTGTCGCCGTGCATGCCCGCGGCACCGAAGGCGCGCTGCAGGCCGCCCGCGCCGGGGTCGATCTCATCCTGCATGCCTCGGGGATGGACGATGCCTGCATCGAGGCGGCGCTGGCGAACGGGTGTGCCATCTGCCCGTCGCTTACGCTGTTGACCAACAATATCGATTTCAGCCAGCCGACCGACGACAGCAACGTCTGGTGGCCGCCCCTGCAGCAGAAGGAGCTGGACGGCGCCGTCGCCGCCATCATCCGCGCCCGCGCCGCGGGCGTGCCGGTGGTGACTGGGTCCGAAGCGGGCTTCGCCATCACGCCCTGCGGCGAGTGGCACGCCCGCGAGCTCGAGACCTATGTCCGCCTGCTGGGCTTCACCCCGGCCGAGGCGCTGCACAGCACCACGGTCGCCAGCGCCCGCTTCCTCAAGGAAGGCGATTCCGTGGGCGAGATCGCCGTCGGCAAATGGGCCGACCTGCTGGTGGTCGACGGCGACCCGCTGGCCGATATCACCGTGCTGCAGGATCCCGCCGCGATCACCGCCGTCTACAAGGCTGGCCGCGCGGTCGAGCGCCGCGCGCCTTTCGTCTCTGGCCGGCATGCCGGCGAGATGTCGCAAGGGATGTGGAATTCGCTCTACACACGCGAAGCGGTATCGCGCCGCGGCCTCGGGCCGCTCGCAGCCCGCGCGGCGGAGTAGGAGCCGGCGCTCTCGGGTCGCTGGCACGGCTTCTGCAAGCCGCTGGCCGGAAATCCTCGGAGGAGACGGCATGACTTCACACCATCCGGTCACGCGCAGGTCCATCGGCCTGGCGCTGGCCACCCTCGCGGGCCTCGGCCTGCTGCCACGGGGCGCCGAGGCGAACAGCCAGGGCGTCAGCAAGGACGAAATCGTCATCGGCGCTCTCGGGGCGCTTACCGGCGCCACTGCCTTCATCGGCGCGCCGGGCCGCGACGGCATCCAGCTCGCCGTCGACGGCATCAACGCGCAGGGCGGCATCAACGGCCGCAAGCTGCGCCTCGTGTTCGAACATGCCTTCACCCCGGCGGAAAGCGTCGCCGCGGCGAAGAAGCTGGTGGAGAGCGACAAGGTCTTCGTGTTGATCCTGGCATCGGGTTCGACCGGGGCCGCCGCCGCCGCCGACTACGTGCGCGAGACCGGCGTGCCGACCTACAACCTCTACGGCTCCACGCCCATCATCCGCAAGCCCTTCGCGAAGAACGTCTTCCACAGCGTGGTCCCGCCGGCCGAGATCTCCGGCGGCAAGATGGTCGATATGATCTTCGAGGCGAAGCCCGACGCGAAGCGCGTCGGCGTGCTGGCCGGCACCTACGCCTTCCCGCAGGCCACCAAGGCCGGCCTGCTGGCGGCGCTGGAGAAGAAGAAGGACGTCAAGGTCGTAGTCGAGGAGTTCGACCAGGGCGCGCGCGATTTCACCTCGCAGCTGCTGTCCTTCGCCCGCCAGCGGGTAGAAGCGGTACTGGTTTCGGGCAGCTTCTCGGAAGCCGGCTTCGCCATCAAGCAAGCGCCCGAGAAGGGCGTCACCAACATGACTTGGGTGCTGGACGGCTCGGCGGTCAACGATGCCATCATCCCGATCATCGGGCCGGAGAACACCAAGGGCGTCTATGGCTACTTCAACGTGCCCTATTTCCCCGCCCAGCTCGACCCGCCGATCGTGAAGTACAACGAGCTGTGGAAGGCGAAGTACGGCGCCCCGCCGCAGGGCCGCCCCAACGTCTATGACATCGCCGGATACAGTTCGACCTTCGTGCTGGCAGCCGCCCTGAAGAAGGCCGGCACCGATCTTTCCTGGGCCGGTCTGATCTCGGCCTGGGAGACTGTCAAGGACGCCAAGCCGTCGGATTTCGGCGGTCCGGACGTCGCCTTTCCGGAAAGCTTCAGCCCGACCGACCACCAGGGAAACACCCGGCTGGGCAAGGCCGCGATCAAGGACGGCATCTGGCAGGTGATTGCGAAGTAGCACTGGACAGGAACAAGGCGGCGGCCGCCGGCCGCCGCCGCTTGTGCATCCGGAAAGCCCAAGACCCATGGCCGAATTCATCATGGTCATCATCGGCGGTGTGCAGTTCGGCGCCATCTACGCGCTGGCCGCCATCGGCGTGGTGGTGATCCACAAGGCGACGCGAACGGTCAACTTCGCGCATGGCGGCCTCGTCATGCTGGGCGCCTTCGTCACCTATCTCGTCGTCGTCGAGCTGCGCTGGCCCTACTGGACCGCCTATGTGCTGGCACCGCTCCTGATCGGCACGCTGGCGATGGCGCTGGAACTGGTGATCCTGCGGCCGATCAGGCGGGCCGACATGTTCACCGTCATCATGGCCACCATCTTCCTCGGCATCGCTCTCTCCGAAACCTTCCGGCTGGCCCAGAACACCGAGATGCTGGCAGTGCCCTCGGCGGTGAAGGGACCGCCGATGATCGTGCCGCTGGGCGAAGACGCCTTCATCGTCACCGCCGAACAGATCTGGGTGACGATCGGCGCACTCCTGACCGGCTTCGCCGGGCTTGCCCTGTTCCGCTATGCCGGCATCGGCCGCAGCATGCGCGCCATGGCTTCCAATATCCGCGGGGCCCAGCTCTGCGGCTTCTCGATCGACCGCGTCTATGCGCTCGCCTGGTTCTTCGGCGGCGCCTTGGCCGGCCTCGCCGGCGTCTTCGCCGCGCCCAGCAAGGGCGTCTCCCCGGAGCTGGCGGTCTCGGTGATCTCGGCCGCCTTCGTGGCGGCGGTGATCGGCGGCTTCGATTCGCTGATCGGCGCCATCATCGGCGGTCTTCTTCTCGGCGTCGTCGAGACGCTGTCGGCGGCCTATGTCTCCAGCGCGATGAAAAGCGCGGTCAGCTTCCTGCTGCTGTTCGTCGTCCTGCTCTGGCGTCCCGACGGACTGTTCCCGGAGAGGAAGGGCCGGGATGTCTGACCGGCTTCGCGGCATCCTGCGCGTGCTGGCGCCGTCCAGCGCGCTGGTGGCCTTCCTCCTGCTCGGCCTCTTCGTCGGCCAGTACCAGCGCTATGTGCTGTCCCATGCCGCCGCCGCCATCGTGATCGGGGCTGCCCTCACCATGCTGGTGGGTTATGCGCGCTGCATCTCGCTTGCCACCGGCGCGATGATGGCGCTCGGCGCCTACGGCTCGACGCTGCTGGTCATCAAGCTGGGCTTTCCCTTCCTGCTGGCGGTGGCGCTGGGCGGGGTTCTCGGCGGGCTCGGCGGCTTCATTCTGGCGGTGCCGGGCGTGCGCTTCCGCAGCCACAACCTCGCCATGGTAACGCTGGTCTTCCAGTCGGTCGTCATCATCGTGATCCGTGAACTGAAGGGCCTGACCGGCGGCGCCGAGGGGCTGAACGTGCCCCGGCCTACGCTGTTCGGGATCGACTTCTCCGGCGACTACGCCATCCTGATGCTGACCGTCTGCGTCTGCGTCTGCGTGCTGGTGCCGCTCACCATCCTGGTCACCGGGGCCTACGGCAAGAACCTGCGCGCGCTCGCCAGCAACGAAGTGGGTGCCCGGGCCTTCGGCATCAGCATCGAGCACCATCTGATCGCCGCCTTCACGATCAGTTCGGCCGCGGTCGCGATCGCGGCCGCCATCGCCGCCCCGCGCTTTCGCGTTATCGATCCCGATACCTACGGCATCATGGCGTCCATCTTCACGCTGGCTTATCCCATCGTCGGCGGCATGCAGTCGATCTGGGGCGGCGTGCTGGGCGGCGGCGTGCTGGCGCTGCTGCCGGAAGTGCTGCGCCCGGTGGCCGACTTCATCGAACTGTTCTTCGCCGTGCTGGTGATCGCCACCATCATGTTCTTTCGCGGTGGACTGGTCGATCTGGCCGGCGCCATCGGGCGCCGGCTGAAGGGCGCCCGCCCGCCGGAATCGATCGAGGCGGCCTCGCCGGTGGACGCTGCCGTGACCGGCGGCCTCGAGACCTCGAACGCGGCGGTCGCGGCCATCGGCAATGCGCTCGTCATCGACAATGTTTCCAAGGTCTATGACGCGCTGCGTGCCGTCGACGGCGTCTCGGTCGAGGTCCGGGCCGGCAGCCTGCATGGGTTGATGGGTCCGAACGGCGCCGGCAAGACGACGCTGTTCAACACCATTTCCGGCTTCGTCGGCGCCGATGGCGGCCGAATCGAATGCTTCGGCCGGGACATCACCCACAGTCCGGTTGAAGGCCGCATCGCACTCGGCATCACCCGCACCTTCCAGCAGGTGGCGATCTTTCCCGAACTCACCTGCCGCGACAATGTCGTCATCGGGCTGGGGCGGAACGGCATCGGCAGCGTCCTGTCGCGCAGCTTCGACGACATCGCCGGCCGCGCCCGCGCCGCGGAGGAACGCGGTCAGGCCGACTGGGCGCTTGCCGCCGTCGGCCTCGGCGGGCTGGGCGATGCGCCGGCCGGCATGCTGTCGCTCGGCAACCAGCGCCGGCTCGAAATCGCCCGCGCCATCGTTTCCCGCCCGCGCCTCATCCTGCTGGACGAGCCGGTCTCCGGCGTCGGTCACCAGGAAGCGGAGCAGTTGAAGGATCTTCTGAAGCGAATCAATGCCGACCTCGGCGTCACCATGCTGGTGGTCGAGCACAACATCGGCTTCCTCGTCTCGCTCTGCGACCAGCTCACGGTGATGGGGTCGGGCCGGGTGATCGCCGAGGGCAAGCCGGAAGAGGTGGTGACGCGGAGCGAGGTGCGCCGTGTCTATTTCGGCGAGAGCGAGAAGGTCGCCCTTCATGCCTGAGGCCGCCGATGCTTGAGGTGAAGGATCTCGTCGTCACGTATGGCGCCGTGGTGGCGGTGCATGGCCTGTCGCTGACGGTGAAGGCCGGCCAGTCGATCGCACTCCTGGGCGCGAACGGGGCCGGCAAGACGTCATCGGTCGAGGCCATCGCCGGTCTCATCCGCACCCGTTCGGGCCGGGTTTCGATCGATGGCCGGGACGTCACTGGCCATCCGGCTTCCACCGTCGTGCGCCGGGGCCTCGCCTTGGTGCCGCAATGGCGCGAACTGTTCCGCAACTTCTCGGTCGAGGAGACGCTGATCGCCGCCCGCACCGGCGCTGCCGGCCGCGGCGCCCTGCCGCTCGAACAGATTTATGCGCTGTTTCCCGTGCTGGCCGAACGGCGCCGCCAGATCGCAGGCTCTCTGTCGGGGGGCGAACAGCAGATGCTGGCGATCGGCCGCGCGCTGGTGACCAATCCCCGGGTCATCCTGCTGGACGAACCCTCCGCCGGGCTCGCGGTCGGCGTGGTCCGCTCGCTCGTCGGCATCGTCAGGACCATCCGCGACAGCGGCGTGGGCGTCCTGCTGGTGGAACAGAATCTGGAGATCGCCCAGGCGGTGGCGGAAGACTGCATCGTGCTCTCCACCGGCCGCGAGGTATGGCGGGGCCCGATGCGCGAAGCGATGGCCCTCGATGCCATCCGGGATGCGTATTTCGCCTGACGGATCACCCTGGATGAGTTGCTTCAGCCGCGGCGGGCCAGGATCACCGCGTGGATCGCCTCTATGATGCCGAGGTAGCCGGTGCAGCGGCACAGGTTGCCGCTCATTTCCAGGCGGATGCGGGCGGGGTCGGCGTCGGGCAGCCGCAGCACCACGTCGCGCGCCATGATCAGCATGCCGGGCGTGCAGTAGCCGCACTGCAGCGCATGATGCCGGGTGAAGGCCGCGCGCAGCGCCTCCATGACGGGATCATGCTCGAGGCCCTCCAGGCTCTGCACCGCCTGGCCATCGCAGGCGGCCGCGAAGCGGATGCAGGATCGCACCGGCACGCCGTCGACAAGTACCGTGCAGGCGCCGCAGACGCCCTGCTCGCAGCCGAGATGGGTGGCGGTGAGGTGCAGGCGCTCGCGCAGCAGGTCGGCCAGCGTCAGGCGCGCCTCCGCACTCTCCTCGATCGCTTCGCCGTTCACGCTGAGGCGGATGTCAGGCATCGGTCAGCACCTCTTGCAGGGCACGGTGGACGGCCGCGGTCTGCCGCTTCAGTACCAGGGCAGAGGGATTGCCCAGCACGGGGGCAAGGAGGGCGGCGATGTCGGCGGCGGCGGGGGACAGGCCTGCCGCCAGGCCGGCCTCTGCGGCGGGCAGCCGGCGCGCCCGGCTGCCGGTGGCGCCCACCACGACGCGCGCCTGCGCCGAGCCGGGGTCGTACAGCACCGCACCCAGCGCCTCGGCGAATTCGCCTGGCTTGCGGCAGAATTTCACATAGCCGAAGCGGGCAGTGGGGCCGAGAGCGGGGACATCGACCGCGACGATCACCTCGTCGGCGGCTTTCGCCGTCTCGAAGGCGCCGGCCAGGAAGGCATCGATCGCGACCGCGCGGTCGCCGCCGGGGCCGCGCAGGTGGATACGGGCATCCAGCGCCAGCAGCGCCGCTGGCCAGTCGGCCGCCGGATCGGCATGGGCGAGACTGCCGCCGATGGTGCCAGCATTGCGCACGGCCCGATAGGCGATGCCGGCGGCGACGCGCGCCAGGACCCTGCCGAGGGGGCCGGACACCGCCCCGTCCTCGATCGCGGCATGGGTGCTGAGCGCGCCGATGCGCACATGGCCTTCGGCAACGCTGATCCCGCGCAACGCCTCCAGCCGGCCGATATCCACCAGCTGCGAGGGACGCGCGGCCCGCAGGTTCATCATCGGGCCGAGCGACTGGCCGCCGGACAGCACGGCGGTATCGCCCCCGCCCTGGGCCAGGAGGGCCACCGCCTGTTCCAGGCTCGCGGCCCGGTGATAGGTGAAGGGTGCGGGCTTCATGGCGCCGCGCCCGCGCGCGCGCCTCGAGCGATCTCGATCGCGGCGAGGATGCGGTCGGGGGTCGCTGGCGCGGCGCCCAGTTCCACGCCATCGGCACGCAGCGCGTCGTTGATCGCGTTCAGCAGCGCGGGTGCCGGCGCGATGGCGCCACCCTCGCCCACGCCCTTGATGCCGAAGCGCGTTTTCGGCGACGGCGTCTCTGTCGGCAGCAGCCGGATGGCGGGGATCTCGGTCGGGCCCGGCAGGATGTAGTCGGCCAGCGTCACCGACTTCGGCTGCCCGCTCGCGTCGAAGAGGCATTCCTCGTACAGCGCGGTGCCGATGCCCTGGGCGGTGCCGCCGAGAACCTGGCCGTCGACGATCATCGGGTTGACGCGGGTGCCGCAGTCGTCGGCCACGACATAGTCCAGGATTTCGACCGATCCGAAGTCGCGGTCGACGGCGACCACCGCGACATGGGTGGAATAGGAGAAGGCGCCACGGTCGTCCTCGGGACGATAGCCGGCGGTGACGTCGAGGCCGGCGGGGTCCACGCCCGGCGGCAGTTCGTTCGGCGTCTTGTACCAGAGGCGGCCGATCTCGCCGAAGCCGACGGTTGCGCCGCCGGGGCCGGTTGCCCGGCCGCCGCTGAAGCCGACCTCATGGGCGGCGCATTGCATCAGGTGGGCGGCGAGCGGCCGCATGCGCTCGGCCAGCCGTTCGCAGGCGGCGGCGACAGCGCCCCCGTTCATCACCATCGCGCGCGAGGCGTAGGTGCCGGTGGAGTAGGGGGTGAGGCCGGTATCGCCATGCAGCAGCCGCACGCGGCCGGGATCTATCCCCAGCACCTCGCTCGCCACCTGGGCCATGGTGGTCTCCATGCCCTGGCCATGGTTCTGCACCCCCATCGCCACCTCGATATCGCCGTCCGGCGTCAGGCGCGCATTGGCCTGCTCGTAACCCGGCATCAGCGCGATGCCCATGGTGCCGAAGGTGTTGGTGCTGATGCCGGTGTGCTCGGTGTACATGGCGATGCCGACGCCGATGGCGCGGCCGTCGGCGCGCGGCGCCGCCTGCTTCAGCCGCCAGGCCGGCAGGTCGATCGCGGACAGCGCCGATCGCAGGCTCGCGGGATAGTCGCCGCTGTCATACAGCTTGCCGGTGATCGAGGCGTAGGGCATCTCCGCCGCGCTGACGAGGTTCAGCGCGCGGACCTCGTGCGGCTCCTTGCCGACGGCGCGGGCGACCGCGTCGATCGTCAACTCCATCATGAAGCAGGCGGCCGGCCGGGCCACGGCGCGATAGGGCGTCTGCGGCGGCTTGTTGGTCAGCACCGTCTTCGACCGCGCACGGTAGTGCCGGATGCGGTAGGGGCCGGGGATGATGCCGATCGCCTGCACCGCCTCGAAGGCGCCGGTGTGGGGCCAGAAGGAATAAGCGCCGATATTGACGGCGAAGTCGACGTCGAGCGCCAGGATACGCCCTTCCGCATCGGCATGGGCATGGACGGTGCCGCTTATCTCGCGCGCCGAGGCACCGGCGGTGAGATGCTCGAAGCGATCCTCGATCCAGCGCACCGGCCGGTGCAATTTCATCGCCGCCCAGCAGACGGCGATCTCCTCCGGATAGGCTGGGGCCTTGTAGCCGAAGCCGCCGCCGATATCGGGCGCGATGATGCGGATGCGCCGCTCCTCCAGGTTGAGCGCGATGGCAAGCGCTGCGCGGAAGACATGCGGGTTCTGGTGGCCCACATGGACCACCAGCTGGTCGGCGCGGTCGTTCCATTCTGCCAGGATCGCCCGACCCTCCAGCGGCGCCATGGCCTGGCGGGCGTTGGTGTAGTGGCGGGTGACGTGGACGGGGGCGGCGGCGGCGATCGCGTCGATCGGCGCCTCGGCGTTCAGCACCGACAGCAGGTTGTCGGGCCGGTCCTCATGCAGGCGGGGCGCGTCGGGCCTGAGCGCGTCGGCGACGTCCAGCACGGGGGGCAGTTCCTCGTAGTCGACCCCTACCTCTTCGCTCAGGTCCTCGGCCAGCGCCCGGCTCTTCGCCAGGCACATCGCCACCGATTGGCCGACGAACAGAACCTTCCGGTCGGCCAGGATCGGCTGCTCGGTGGCGCGATAGCCCGGCAGGTTGATCTGCGCGCGGATCGGCGGCACCGCCGCCAGATCGGCCGCCGTGTATACAATGCCCTTGATCGGGCGAGTGATGCCTAGAATACGGGCATGCGCATGCGGACTGCGTACGAAGGCGACCTCCAGCAGGCCGGGCCGGAACAGGTCGCCCACATACTCGCCCCGACCCTTCAGGAAGCGCTCGTCCTCCTTGCGGGGGATACTGGCCCCGATCCCCTTGTGCGACACCCGACCCTCGCCTCCCCGTTACCGTCTCCCTCGAAGCAAAAGCTACGCCACGGCACGATCCGTGAAACGGAAATCGTGGTCATGGTGAAGGACGGCTGAAGGATGGTGAACGAGGTGGCGGTGGGCCGGCTTCTGGCCCGCCCGGGGCGCGCGGCGCCGCTTGCCGATGCGGTGCTCTCTTTCGCTGGCGATCGCATCGCCGCGGTCGCGCCCGCGGCCGGGCAGGGGCGGGGTAAGTCGTTGATTGCCCTGCCTGCTTTGGTCAACGCGCATGACCATGGCCGGGGCCTGCATCACCTGGCCTTCGGCGCCCGCGACCAGGCGTTCGAACTCTGGCGCGCCGCCCTCTACGCCCATCCCCCGATCGACCCCTATCTGAATGCCGCGCTGGCCTTCGGCCGCCTGGCTCAGGCCGGCGTCGGCTCGGTCATGCACGTCCATTCTTCCATTGATATCAAGCGCTTGCCTGCGGATGCGGAGGCCGTCTGCCGGGCGGCGCGGGATGTCGGCATCCGGCTCGCCTTCGTGGTGCCGCTGCGGGACCAGCAGACGCTGGGGTATGGTTCCGACGACGCGCTTCTCGCCGCCCACCCGGAAGCGGATCAGCCAATGATCAGAAGCACTTGGCTGAACACCTTCCCGTCGCCGGGGGACTACGTGGCACTTGTGCGCGAGATCGCCGCCCGGGTGGAGGGGCCGCTGATCAGCGTGCAATACGGCCCGAACAGCCCCCAGGCCTGCAGCGACGCGCTGCTGGCCGCGATCGGGGAGGCATCGGCGGCCGATGGACGGCGGGTCACGACCCATCTCCTGGAAACGAGTATCCAGCGGCAATGGGCCGACGCCACCTATCCGGACCAGGGTTTCCTGCCGCATCTCGATCGCCTGGGCCTTATCTCTCAAAGGTTTACCGGTGCCCATGGGGTCTGGCTCACGGCCGCTGACATCGCCCTGCTGGCCGAGAGAGGCGCGCAGATCGCGGTCAACACCAGTTCCAACCTCAGGCTCCGCTCCGGCATCGCGCCGGTCGCGCAGTATCTCAAGGCCGGCATGCGCTTCAGCTTCGGCATCGATTCCTTTTCCGTCGATGACGATGACGACGCCTTCCGCGAGCTTCGCCTCGGCCACTGGCTCCATTCACCGCACCATGCGGAACGCCGGCTTGATCCCGTGGGGCTGTTCGACGGATGGCTGGGCAACGGATACTTCGCGGTGAACAACGAGGAGGGCTACGGCGCCCTGGCGCCTGATGCGCCGGCCGACCTCGTGCTGCTCGATTTCGATGCCATGGCGCATGACGTGATCGATGGGATGGCCGAGGACATGGACGTTCTCCTTACGCGGGCGACGACGCGACATGTGCGCGACGTCTTCGTCGCGGGCCGCCAGATCGTGCGGGACGGCCGCGTCCTCGGCGTGGACCTTCCGGCAATCGAGCAGGAAGTGCTGTCCCAGGCCCGGGCAACCGGAGCCCGGATGCGAGACCTGAAGCCAGTGCTGGAGCGCTCGCAGGCAACCCTGTCGTCCTTCTACCAGGCGGGCGGTCACATCCGGCGCTGACGGGCAGCCGCCCCCTGGATCGCCTGCCAGACGCGATAGGGCGTCAGCGGCATGTCGATGTGCTTTACGCCCAGCGGCCAGAGCGCATCGACAACTGCGTTGACGAATGCGGGTGTTCCACCTGTCGCGCCCGCCTCGCCGATCCCCTTGACGCCGAGCGGATTGCCCGGGTCGGGCGTCGTTTCCAGATGGATCTCGAATGCCGGCAAATCGGCGGCGCGAGGCACAGCGTAGTCCATCAGGCTTCCGGTCAGGAGCTGCCCTGAATCCGCGTCGTAGCGGATCTCCTCCATCCATCCCTGTCCGATGCCCTGGGCCAGGCCGCCGTGCAGTTGCCCATGGACAATCTGTGCGTTTATGACACGGCCGGTCTCCTGCACCAGCACGTAGCGTTCCATCGACACACTGCCCGTTTCGGGATCGACCTCGACTTCGCAGACGTGGCAGCCGGCCGGCGCGTTGCAGCCGTGATCGTGAAACACCGCGTCTGCAGCGAAGTCCGGCTCTGCCGCGAAGATCTGCCGCCAGCCGCAGACCCTGTCGGTCCCGGCCACCAGGAACCGGCCCTCCGCGAAGGCGATGTCGGCTTCTGCGGCCTCGAAAAGGCGCGCGGCGACCCGCTTTCCCGCGACGATGGCTTCCATCGCGACAAGGTGGGTCGAGCTGCCGGCCAGCGTTGCGGACCATGAGGCCGCCGAGCCGATTCCGTCGGGAACCGAGGCCGTATCCCCCTGAATGAACCCGAGCGACTCCGGCGGTATGCCCAGCCTCTCAGAAATGATCTGCAGGAAGGCTGTTTCATGCCCCTGTCCTGCGCTTGCGGTCCCGCTGAAGAGGTGCAGTCGACCGTCCCGCAGTCGCAATCGCGCCGGTGCGGGACTCGGGGACCCGTGCAGGTCCTCGACGATCAGGGCGACGCCCAGCCCACGACGGAAGCCGCATGCTTCACTCTCGTCGCGCCGTCCGGGAAAGCCCTTTCTATCGGCCATGGCTTCGGCCTGATCGAGAAGGGCTGAGAAATCCGCCGCTCCGTAGTCCGAACCGAGCGCTGTCCCGCCGGCGCCGGGAGGCGCGATCATCCGCCGCCGGAAGGCGAACGGATCCTCTCCCTGCTCCCGGGCGACGAAGTCGATGAAGCGTTCGCAGCAATGAACCGATTCCGGCCGTCCGGCGCCGCGGTAGGAAGCCGTGGGCACCGTGTTCGTCCGATGTCCCTCGACCGCCACATAGGCACTCGGGATCCGGTAGACGCCGGTCAGGTGTGTCAGTCCGTTGGCGGCTGGAACCATGCCACGCGGTGCCACATAAGCGCCGAAGTTGATGTGCCTGCGGGCGGCGAGGGCGGCAACGAGCCCCTTGCCGTCAAGCGCCGCCTCGATCCGAAACAGGTTGTCGCGGCCATGGTTGGAAGTCAGAAAATCCTCTCCCCGTTCGGCGATCCAACTGACCGGTCGCTTCAGCAGGCGCGCGGCCGCGAGACAGACGACATATTCAGGATAGATTCCGTTCTTCGTGCCGAAGCCGCCCCCGACATCGCCAATGACGACTCGCACCCGTTCCCGCGGTTCGCCGAGGATTGAATCCGCCAAGGCGTGCTGCATGTTGTGCGGGCGCTGAGTGCCCGTGCGAAGCAGGTATCCGGTCTCCGCTTCCCATTCTGCGATGCAGCCGCGCGTCTCCATGGCCATGCCGGCGATGCGCCCATTCACGACGTCGAGTGTGACGACCCGCCGGGCGTGCGCGAAGGCATGCTCGACGGCTTCCCGATCACCATTGCCAAAGGTGAAGAACGAGTGGTTCCCATGCGGGTAGTTCACGGCGCTGGCGTCCGGCAGGTACTCGATCAGGACCGCCTCTGCCGCGTCTTTGGCGGCTTCCCTGGTGTCCGCCACCACGCAAGCCACAGCCTCGCCGGAAAACTCGATGCGACCATCGGCGAGGACAGTCTGTCGATAGGCAGCGGGACGTTCCGCGCCGGCCGGCTGTCCGGGTAGCGGAACATCGATCGGCAACTTTCCTATGCCCAAGGTCCTGAGCGTCTCCGCGGTCAGGACTTGCCGCACGCCGGACATCCGGGCCGCCGCTGATGTATCCACGGACACAATCGTCGCGCGGGTGTGAGGCGAGCGGACGAATGACGCGTGCAGGAACCCGGGCCCGAGCAAATCCTCAACGAACCGCGCCTCACCGGTGACGAGGCGCTGATCTTCTCGACGGCCAGGCGGGTGCTTTGTCATGGGTGGCGGCGACCGCTCAGTGGGGTGAGAAGAGCCGCAAGAGTCATGCCGTTACGTTGCGTGTCGTGGCGTCCCGTCGACCAATCCGTTCAGCAAGGGTTGAAGCGTGTCCTCGATGCCCCTGACCCAGATTCCCGCGAGGTGGTCGCGGCTCGTCCCGAGATGGAGGGACGAGCAGCCGAAGTGACATGCCCGGTCGAGAATTCCCCGAGGGTGAATTCACAACATGGGCACTGCGCCTGGCGGAGTTGCGGTATCGCGCCCGACGCAGCCTTGCATCCGCTCGGTGACCAGCCATCGGCCCCGCCTGCGGCGCACAATCCCTCAAATCCGGCCGACACTCGCCAGCTCCGACGGCCGGCGCGCCCTGGCGCAGCGCTTGCATCGCGGCAGCCCGATCGCAGAGAGAAGCTTCCGATGACCCAGCCGGCCGTTCCCGTCATCGACATCTCGTCCTTTCGCGGGGGCGACGCCACGGCTCGCCGCCGCCTTGCCAGCGAAGTCGATCGCATCTGCCGCGAGATCGGCTTCATGGTGATCGGCGGCCATGGCGTGCCGGCTGACCTGATCGCGGCGGTGGAGCAGGCGAGCCGCGATTTCTTCGATCTTCCCATCGAGGAAAAAATGCGGATCGTCCGCCCGGCGCCCGACGTTACCCGCGGCTACATGCCGATGCGGGCCGAGGTGCTGGTGAAGAGCCGCGGCGGCGATGCGCCGGGCGACTTGAACGAAAGCCTGATGATCGGCCCGATCGATGTGGGCGAAGCGCCTTATTTCACGGCATCTGCCGCCGGCACGCATTTCGCGCCCAACCTGTGGCCTGCGGATCCGCCCGGCCTGCGCGCCGCCTATGAAGCCTATTTCCGCACCATGGAACGGTTGGCCGCCGACCTGATGGGTATATTCGCCCTCGCCCTCGACCTGCCGATGGACCACTTCGCTTCCAGCATCGACCGGCACATCAGCCGGTTGCGGGTCAGGAACTATCCGGCGCCGGAGGTGCCACCGGAACCGGGGCAGCTCCGCGCCGGCGCGCATAGCGACTACGGCAGTCTCACCATCCTGAAGACGGAGGATCGTCCCGGCGGCCTGCAGATCCAGGACAAGGCGGGTGCCTGGAGCGATGTGCCGCATATGCCGGGCTGCTTCATCGTCAACATCGGCGACATGATGGCCCGCTGGACCAATGACCGTTGGGTGTCGACGCTCCATCGCGTGGTCAACCCGCCGGCCGAAAGGATCGCGGCGAGCCGCCGGCAGTCACTCGTCTTCTTCCACAATCCGAACTATGACGCGGTGGTGGCCTGCTTGCCCGGCTGCGCGGATCCGGCCAACCCGCCGAAATATGCTCCCACGACCTCCGGCGGACACTTGCGGGAGAAATTCCTCAGCACCCAACGTGTCTTGAGCTACGCCGATTGAGCCGTGGAGGCTGTTCCGATCCGGCCGGCGGTCGACTGCCCCTGCGACAATTCCCCGGATCGGGCGCACTCATTCTCGGCGCGCATGGCTGCCATGAAAGCCGCGTGCCGGAGAGGATAGTATTCATTTACCGGCCGGTGGTTGTCACGGGGTGGTCGGACGGCTGATAAGAAAGTAAAATCAAGCGATTATGGGAAATGTCATCATAGGCTTTATACCCTGGCCAGGAATGCCGTGAAGCAAGAGAAGCATTTCTTAATGAAATCCTAATGTAGGCCTATGTAGTTATAGTACCCCTTTTAACGAATAAATCACTCGGCTACTTCAACTTTCCCGTCGACTCGAGGGGGTCTATTTGAACGGGAAAGTGCCGAGTCATGGATGAACTTGCCGGATCGCCTCGCGCGATCACCCTCACTGGTCCCCTGACCATCGGCACCGCCGCGCTGCTGCGCGAACAGCTGCTCGAGCCGCTGACGGAAGGCTTGGGGCTTCGCGTGGATTGCAGCGCGGCAACCGAAGCGGACATCACCTTCGTTCAGCTCCTGGTGGCAGCCAGCCGCAGTGCGGCCGAGCGCAATCTTCCCTTCGCCCTGTCAACACCGCTGCCCGAGGCCGTCGCCGATGTTCTCGCGCGAAGCGGCGTCGCCATGTCCGCGGTCGGTGACAGCACAGTCCTCAATCCAGACACGGAAGCCGCCCGATGAAGACCGTCCTCAGCGTTGATGATTCCGCAAGCATCCGCCAGATGGTGAAGCTGACGCTGGCCGGCGCGGGCTATCAGGTCCTGGAGGCGGAAAACGGTGCCGAGGGCCTGAAGACGGCACAGGCCTCGGCCGTGAACATGATCGTGACCGACCTCAACATGCCGGTGATGGACGGGCTGTCCTTCATTCGCGAGGTCCGCAAGCTGCCCGCCTACAAGGGCGTGCCGATCCTCTTCCTCACCACCGAATCCGATGCCGGCGTCAAACAGGAGGCCAAGGCGGCCGGTGCAACCGGTTGGATTACCAAGCCTTTCCAGCAGGAACAGCTGCTGGCGGTCGTGAAAAAGGTGATCGGATGAGCGCCGTGGACCCGACCGAGATCTTCCGCCAGGAGGCCAGCGAACTGATGGAGCAGCTGGAGCAGGCGCTGCTCGACCTCGAGAGCCAGCCCGCCGACCGCGACCTGGTGGATACCGCGTTCCGGGCGCTGCATACCATCAAGGGCTCGGGAGCCATGTTCGGCTTCGAGCAAGTGGCTGAATTCACGCATGGATTCGAAACGGCCTTCGATCAGGTGCGCAAGGGCCAGGCGTCCTCCAGCCCGGCCCTGATCGCTGCGGCGCTGCAGGCCAAGGACCATATCCGGGCCCTGATCGAGCGCCCCGAGACGGCCAACCCGGCCATCGGCGAGGCGATTCTGACGGCGCTGCGGCAGGCCGTCGACACCGGCACCGGCCAGCCCGCCGTCCAGCATTCAGCCAGCACTCACCATGACCACGTTTCGCCCGGCGAACAGTCGTGGAGGGTGCGCTTCCGCCTCCATCCGGACGTGCTGGTGAACGGCACCAACCCGCTTCTGCTGCTCGACGAACTCCGCGGCCTGGGGCAGGCGACGGTCACCGCGCTGACCGACCGGCTGCCGGCGCTCGAAGATCTCGACGCGGAGGCCTGTCATCTCGGCTGGGAGCTGATGCTCAGCACCGAACAGCCGAGGAGCGCCATCGAAGACGTCTTCATGTTCGTGAGCGACGACACCGAACTCGAGATCGAGGCGCTTTCGACGGGCACTGTCGCGCCGCCGCCCGTGGTGGCGCAGGTGCAGGCGGCCATGGCGGCTTCCATCCCCGTGCCCGAGAAGAAGGCGGTCGAGGCCGAGGCGCCGAAGTCGGCCGGCTCGCTGCGCGTGCAGGCGGAGCGCCTGGACGAGTTGATGGACCGGGTCGGCGAACTCGTCATCGCCCAGGCCCGCCTCAGCCAGCTCGCCTGGAGCGGCAACGACATCAACATGAAGTCGGTGGCCGAGGAGATCGAACGCCTGGTGTCCGAGCTGCGCGACACCACCATGGGCATCCGCATGGTGCCCCTCGGCCAGCTCTTCGGCCGCTTCCGCCGCCTGATCCACGACCTGTCGCGCGACCTCGGCAAGACGGTGGAACTGGTGACCAGCGGCGAGGAGACCGAGCTCGACAAGACCATGATCGAGCGGCTGGCCGATCCGCTGGTTCATCTGATCCGGAATTCGATCGACCATGGGCTGGAGATGCCCGACGCGCGGATCGCCGCGGGCAAGCCTGCGGCCGGCACCATCCGCCTCACCGCCCGGCATTCCGGCGCCGAGGTGCTGGTTTCGGTCAGCGACGACGGCAAGGGCCTGGATGCCGCGCGCATCCGCGCCAAGGCGGAAGAGCAGGGACTGATCGCCCCCGACGCCAAGCTCACCGACCATGAACTGCACCAGCTTCTCTTCGCGCCGGGCTTCTCCACCGCGAAGGAAATCTCGGCCATCTCCGGCCGCGGCGTCGGCATGGACGTGGTGAAGCGCACCATCGAAGGGCTGCGGGGCACGATCGACATCGGAACCCGGCCGGGGCGGGGTACAGAGGTCACGCTCCGGCTGCCGCTCACGCTCGCCATCATCGACGGGCTTCTGGTGCGCATCGGCCAGGGCCGCTACGCCATCCCGCTTTCGGCCGTGGAGGAATGCGTCGAACTCTCGGCGGCCAAGGACGAAAGCTCGCAGGGGCGCAGCTTCCTCAGCATCCGGGGCGATCTCGTACCCTTCCTTCGCCTGCGCGAGTTGCTGGACACCGGCACGGCACCGGACCCCTACCAGAAGGTCGTCATCGTTTCCTCCGGCGAGACCCGCGTGGGACTGGTGGTCGATCAGATCATCGGCAACCACCAGACGGTCATCAAATCGCTCTCCAAGCTGCATGCCGACATCGAGACCTTCTCGGGCGCCACCATCCTGGGTGACGGCACCGTGGCACTCATCTTCGACATCGGCCACCTGGTCGAGGTCGGGCAGGCGCGCGAAGAGCGCCAGCGCAACCAGCAGAAGGAAGCCGCGTGATGTCGGTCGCCGGCCAGACAACCGATCTCGAGGTCCTGACCCTCTGCCTGGGGGGTGAGGTCTTCGCCATCGAGGCGAGTGCCGTCCGCGAGATCCTGGATCCCGTTCCGGTCACCGACGTGCCCGGGGCGCGGGCCTTCGTCAGTGGCGTGATCAACGTGCGCGGCAAGATCGTGCCGCTCGCCGACCTGCGCGTGCAGTTCCAGATGGCGCTGACGCCGCCGACGCTCGACACCCGCATCGTGGTGCTGGAGATCGAGCTCGACGGCGACCTCACCATCGTCGGCATCCTGGCCGACAAGGTCTACGAGGTAACCCAGATCGCAGCCGCGGCGCTGGAAGAGGCGCCCCGCATCGGCATGCGCTGGCGCCCCGAATTCATCCGCTTCATCGGCAAGCGCCGGGACGAGTTCATCGTCGTCCCGGATCTGAACCGCGTCCTCAACTGATTCGTCGTCAACGCAGTATTCCCGGGAGCAGGAGCAGACAATGCGGCTCACCATCAAGACGAAGTTGGGGCTGACCTTCGGCGCCATCATCTCGCTCATGGCCGGCATGGCCGGTCTCGGGCTGTACGACCTCGCGGTTCTGAACCACGACATCGACCATATGCTGCAGGTGCCGGTGGCCCGGTCGCTCCTGTCCCGCGAGATCGAGACGGAGATGCTGCAGGCGGTGCAGGCCGAGAAGAACCTGATCATCGCGCCGACCAAGGAAGCCGCCGACCGCTTCGACGCCGAAGTGATGCAGCGCCGGCAAACCCTTCTCACCCATACCGACGAGGCGGTCGCCACGGCAAGCATCGAGGCGAAGCCGAAATGGGTCGCCGCGCGCGCATCGCTCGGCCAGTACGTCACGGTGCAGGACCGGGTGCGCGACCTGGTGCGTCAGGGAAAGCAGGCGGAGGCCGGCGAAGTGTCCTTCACGCTCGGGCGCGAGAGCGTGGTCGAGACGATGAAGGCTCTGGACGAGATCGTCGCCGTGAATGCCGCGATGCTGAAGCAGGAAGCGGAGGGCGCCGATGCGGACTACCGGACTTCCCGCTTCGTCCTGATCGCGGCGGTCGTCGCCGCGCTCCTGATCGGCGGCGGCGCGGCGGCGTGGATCGCGCTCTCCATCAGCCGCGGCCTCGGCCGGGCCGTGGGCCTCGCCAATGCGGTCGCCGTCGGCGACCTCGGCCAGCGGGCGGTGGTGACCAGCAACGACGAGGTGAAGGACCTAGTCGATGCGATGACCCGCATGACCGAGAGCCTCCGGGAAACGGCGAAGGTCGCCGACGAGATCGCGGCCGGTAACCTGACGGTGACGGCGAAGCGCCTGTCGGACCAGGATTCGCTGGGGATCGCGCTGGAGACCATGCTGGAGAAGCTGCGCAGCATCGTGGCCGAAGCGGCAACGGCGGCGGGGAACGTATCCTCGGGCAGCCAGGAACTGTCGGCCAGTTCCGAGCAACTGGCCGAGGGCGCCACCGAGCAGGCCTCGTCGGCGGAGGAGGCCTCCTCCTCGATGGAAGAGATGGCCTCCAACATCAAGCAGAACGCCGACAACGCCAGCCAGACCGAGAAGATCGCGCGGCAGTCTTCCAAGGATGCGCAGGCGAGCGGCGAGGCCGTCGGCCGCGCGGTCTCGGCCATGCAGACGATCGCCGAGAAGATCAACATCGTGCAGGAGATCGCCCGGCAGACTGACCTTCTGGCCCTCAACGCGGCGGTGGAAGCGGCGCGGGCCGGCGAGCACGGCCGCGGCTTCGCGGTGGTCGCCTCGGAAGTGCGGAAGCTGGCCGAGCGCAGCCAGGCCGCGGCGGCCGAGATCAGTACGCTGTCGTCCAGCACCGTGAAGGTGGCCCAGGAAGCCGGCGACATGCTGACCCGGCTGGTGCCGGACATCAAGCGGACGGCGGAACTGGTGGAAGAGATCACCGCTGCCTGCCGCGAGCAGGACGTGGGGTCGGAGCAGATCAACCAGGCGATCCAGCAGCTCGACAAGGTGACGCAGCAGAACGCCTCGGCATCCGAAGAGATGTCGGCGACGTCGGAGGAACTGGCGGCCCAGGCCGAGCAGCTGCAGTCGACCATCGCTTACTTCCGCCTCAGCGATGAACCGCAAGCGGCGACGGCCCGCCCCGTGGCGGCACGGAAGCCGGCGGCGCCCGCGCGGCCTGCCGCCAAGGCCACCGCGCGACCGCCGATGCACCAGCCGATGGCGCCCGTGGGCGGCAAGGCTGCCGGCATCACCGGCCGCAAGGTGCTGTCGGGCAGCGGCAAGATGAACGGGAGCGGCGGCGGCTTCGCCATCGACCTCGGCGCCTCGGAAGATCATCTCGACGCCGAATTCCAGCGCAACTGAACCACAGAAACAACGACCTCCCTTCCCTGGAGAAACCATCATGCGCTTCACCATCAAACTGAAATTGGCCCTCGCCTTCGGCGCCGTCATCGCGCTGATGCTGGTGACCGCCGGGATCGGCATCAGCAGCCTCGCCACGCTGGACGTCGCGATGACCAACCTGCTGAACGGCCCGGTAGCCCGGGCGATCCTGTCGCAGAACCTGGCAAACGATGCCTTGTCCAATGTCCGCAGCGAAAAGACTTTCATTATGTCGACCGCTGCCGAAGACATCGACCGGCTGGGCCGGCGGATGCTGACAGAACGCGAGCGGGTGGTGGCAGAACTGCAGGAGGCGGTGGCGGATGCCTCGCCCGCGGTGAAGCCGAAGTGGGAGGCGGCACGCAACATCTTCCAGCAGTACGTCACCGTGCAGGACAGGATCCGCGACGCCAAGCTGAAGGGCGATGCGGTGGAAGCGACTCGTCTTTCCATGAACGAGGCCCGGGTGCAGATCGAGGCGTTCGACAAGATCATGGAAGAGGTTCTCGCAGCCAACGCGGCGATGAAGAAGGAAGCCGAAGAGGACGCACAGGCAACCTACGAAAACGCCCGCACGCTTTCGATCATCGTGGTTTCGATCGCCCTCCTGGTCGCGGTGGGTGCGGCCTTCTGGATCAGTCTCGGCATCAGCCGCGGCCTTGCCCGCGCCGGCGCGCTGGCGCAGGCGGTGGCCGGCGGCGACCTGAGCCAGACGGCCGAGATCACCACGCGCGACGAGGTGGCCGACCTGATGGGTCACATCAACAACATGGTCGAACGTCTGCGGACGGTCGTGTCGGAGGCGCTGAGCGCCTCAGACAACGTCTCGGCGGGCAGCCAGGAACTGTCGGCCAGTGCCGAAGAGCTGTCGCAGGGGGCCACCGAGCAGGCCTCGTCGGCCGAGGAAGCCTCGTCTTCGATGGAAGAGATGGCCTCCAACATCAAGCAGAACGCCGACAACGCCAACCAGACCGAGAAGATCGCGCGCCAGTCCTCGCAGGATGCCCAGGCTTCCGGCGCCGCCGTCGGCCGGGCGGTGAACGCCATGCAGACGATCGCCGAGAAGATCAACATCGTGCAGGAGATCGCCCGCCAGACCGATCTGCTCGCCCTGAACGCCGCCGTCGAGGCGGCGCGGGCCGGCGAGCACGGCAAGGGCTTCGCGGTGGTCGCATCGGAAGTGCGGAAGCTGGCCGAGCGCAGCCAGGCCGCGGCGGCCGAGATCAGCACGCTGTCCTCCGACACCGTGAAGGTGGCCCAGGAAGCAGGCGATATGCTGACGCGGCTGGTGCCGGACATCAAGCGGACGGCGGAACTGGTGGAAGAGATCACTGCCGCCTGCCGCGAGCAGGACGTGGGGTCGGAGCAGATCAACCAGGCGATCCAGCAGCTCGACAAGGTGACGCAGCAGAACGCCTCGGCTTCCGAGCAGATGTCGGCGACGTCGGAGGAACTGGCGGCCCAGGCCGAACAGCTGCAGTCCGCCATCGCATACTTCCGCCTCAGCGATGAATCGCAAGCGGCGATCGCCCGCCCCGTGGCTGCCCGGAAGCCGGCGGCGCCCGTGCGGTCTGCCGCCAAGGCCACCGTGCGGCCGTCGATGCGCCAGCCGATGGCGCCCGTGGGCGGCAAGGCTGCCGGCATCACCGGCCGCAAGGTGCTGTCGGGCAGCGGCAAGATGAACGGGAGCGGCGGCGGCTTCGCCATCGACCTCGGCGCTTCGGAAGATCATCTCGACGCCGAATTCCAGCGTCATTGAGAAGGGCGAGCAGCCATGACTGAGCTCGTGCAATACGTGACGCTCGGGATCGACCAGGAAACCTTCGCGGTTCCGGTCTCGCATGTTCAGGAGATCCTGGACATGCGGCCGGTGGCGCGGCTTCCCCACGCGCCGCCATACCTTCTCGGCATCATCGACGTCCGGGGACGCAGCGTCCCGGTGATCGACCTGCGGGCGAAGCTCGGGCTGGCGGCGGCCGAGACCACGTCGGCGACGCGTATCCTGGTGCTGGAGCTGGTGGTCGAGGACAAGCCGCTGCTTCTCGGCCTGGTCGCCGACCGGGTCTTCGAGGTGGCGGGCATGGACGACGACAAGATCGAGCCGGCACCCGAGATCGGCCGGCGCTGGCGGTCGGACTGCATCAAGGGCGTAGGTCGCCGGCGCGAGCAGTTCGTCATCGTCTTCGACATCCCTCGCCTGATCGCGACCGACGCCGTCGAGCTTCTGTCGACAGCCGATCCCGCGCTGGCGGCTTAGGAAGCCGATCCACCATGTATGACCAGTTGAGTGAACGCCGCTATCGGCAGATCGCCACGGTGATCGAGCAGAATGTGGGCATCAAGCTGCCGCCCTCCAAGCGGACGATGGTCGAGGGGCGCCTCCGCAAGCGGGTGCGGACCCTCGGCCTGTCCGGGGTCGACGAATACTGCAAGACGTTGTTCGACGAAGGGCAGCTGGAGGCGGAGTACACCCACCTCGTCGACATGGTGACCACCAACAAGACCGACTTCTTCCGCGAACCCGATCATTTCGACTTCCTGCGGAACGAGGCGGTGCCCCGCCTCCTCGGCGAAGGGGCGGGCAAGCGCGACCGCCGGCTCAAAGTGTGGAGTTCGGCCTGTTCCAACGGTGCCGAGCCCTACACCATCGCGATGGTCCTGGAAGACATGGCCCAGCAGTCGGCCGGGGGCTTGCGCTATTCGATCCTGGGCACCGACATCTGCACCGAGGTGCTGGAACACGCCGTCACCGCCGTCTATGCGGACGAAATGATGGCGCCGGTACCGGCAGAGATGCGGCGGCGCTATACGATGAGCCCGCGCAACAAGGCGCTGCGCCAGGTCCGCATCGCGCCGGAACTGCGGGCCCGCGTGCGCTTCCACCACCTGAACCTGATGGACGCGACCTATCCCTTCGACCGGGACGTCGACATCATCTTCTGCCGCAACGTGCTGATCTACTTCGACCGCCCGACCCAGCACGAGGTGCTGACGCGGCTATCGAGCCACCTGCGCAGCGGCGGGTACCTGATCCTGGGGCATTCGGAATCGGCCGCCGGCAGCAACCTCGTCGGTCTGCGCCAGGTGATGACCACCATCTGGCAGCGGCAATAGGGAGCGCCGGCATGTCCCGCAAAATCCGCGTCCTGATCGTCGACGATTCCGCCTCGGTCCGCCAGGCGCTGGCCGATATCGTCGGCCAGGACCCGCAGCTCGAAGTGATGGCGACGGCCGCCGATCCCTTTGTCGCCGCCAGCCGCATACAGAAGGAAGTGCCGGACGTCATCATCCTCGACGTGGAAATGCCGCGCATGGACGGTATCACCTTCCTTCGCCGCATCATGGCGCAGCGGCCGATCCCGGTGATCATCTGCTCGTCGCTCACCGAGGAAGGGTCGGCGACCCTGGTGCAGGCGATGGAGGCGGGCGCCGTCGACGTGATCGCCAAGCCCCGGATGGATCAGCGCCAGTTCCTGATCGAATCGGCGGTCAGGATCTGCGATGCGGTCAAGGGCGCCGCCCAGGCCCGCATTCGCAGTGGCGCTTCCGCCGCCCGGCACCGTCCGGTCGAGAAGAAGATGTCCGCCGACGTCATCCTGCCGCCGCCGGGCAGTCGCGCGATGACGCGCACCACCGAGCGCGTGGTCTGCATCGGCGCTTCCACCGGCGGGACGGAATCGCTGCGCGAAGTGCTGGAGGCCTTGCCGGTCGATTGCCCCGGCATCGTCATCGTTCAGCACATGCCGGAGAAGTTCACCGCCGCCTTCGCGCGCCGTCTCGACAGTCTCTGCGGGATCGATGTGAAGGAAGCCGAGGACGGTGACGCCGTGCTGCCCGGGCGTGCCCTGATCGCGCCGGGAAACCACCACATGCTGCTCAATCGCAGCGGCGCGCGCTATCACGTCAGCATCAAGGACGGCCCCCTGGTGTCGCGGCACCGCCCCTCTGTCGATGTGCTGTTCCGGTCCGCCGCGCAATATGCCGGGTCTAACGCGCTCGGCGTCATCATGACCGGCATGGGTGACGACGGCGCCCGGGGCCTGCTCGAAATGCAAAAGGCCGGGGCCATGACGATCGCCCAGAACGAGGAGACCTGCGTCGTCTTCGGCATGCCGAAGGAAGCGATCGCGCTGGGCGGAGCACAGAAGATCGTCCCGCTCGGCCGGATTGCCATCGAGATCGCCAATGTGAGGCAAGCCGCATGAAGGAGGCGAGCATCCTTCCGGCCATCCGTGCCGTCGCCGAGCCGCTCGTCAGCGTCTTCGGCGATGTCGACCGGGAGATCGTGTCGGCGGGCGATCGTCTCACGGCGGCGGTCGAGACCTTCGCCGGCATCACCGCCATCTTCGAGGAGCTTCCGGGCGCGCTCGAGGCCGAGGAGGTGGGACGGGCCTCCGCCGACCTCGCCGATGTTTCCCGGCAGCTGGCCACCATGGCCAGAACCCTGTCCGGGGAACGAGAGGGCATGACGGCGCTGATCGGGATGCATGGCCGTGTCGGGCGTGGCATCCAGCGGCTGCGCGAGACGGTGGGCGCGATCGGCATTCTCGCCGTCAACTCGCACATCACCGCCGCCGGCATCACCTCCAGCACCGAGAACCTGACCGGCTTCACCAGCGACATCACCAAGCTGGTGAAGGCCGCCGAGGTCGCGGTCGAGGACTACCGGCGCGAACACACGGCCGTGGCCGACCTGCTGCACGGCGCGGCCTCCCGGCAGACGGCGTTCGAACGCCAGTATGGGCAGATGCTGCGCGCGGTGGCCGCGCGCATCGATGCCAGCCTTCTCGACATATCGGTGCGCCGCAGCCGCACGGCGGCGGCGGCCGCCGGCATCGGCGAGCGTTCGCGCAGGATCAGTGCCGATATCGGCACCGTGGTGATGGCGCTGCAGGTCGGCGACATGACGCGGCAGCGGCTGGAGCATGTCTCTCACGCGCTCGCCGTGCTGGGGCGGGGCCTGGAGGAAGGCGGGTCGGAACCCTGGCAGGAAGGGCTCGATTCCGGCCAGCGATCGGCCCTGGCCGATATCGTCTGCCGGATGCAATCGGCGCAGCTCGTCGCCGCGGGTACGGACTTCTCCAGCGAGTTGGACCGCATCATGGGTTCGCTCGCCTCTCTCGGCGACGATGCCCGGGCGCTGGTCGCGGTCGGAACCGAGACCTATGGCGAAGGCGAGGGCTCCTTTCTGGCCGGGCTGGAGCGGAACCTGGCCGAGGCGGCGGGCCTGCTGGCGAAATCCAAGGAGGCGCGCCTCGAGGTCGACGCCGCGCTGGCCAAGATCAGCGGCCGGCTGCGGGCGCTGCTGCAGCAGGTGAGCTCGGTGCGGGATATCGAGGTCGACATGCGCCTGGTCGGCCTCAACGCCACCTTCAAATGCTCGCGCCTGGGGGCGGAAGGGCGCACGCTCAGCACCATCGCCCAGGAGCTTCGCTCCTATGCGAACCAGACGGTGGAATGCGCCAACGGGCTGATGTCCTCGCTCAACCAGGCCCTGGCGGCGGCCGAGACGCTCGATCGCGACCACGGTGCCGAGGGCGCCGGCAGGATCGAGACGCTCGAGCGCCTGATGGCGGCGGCGCTCGGCGTCATGCGCAGCACCGGCGACCGGATGGACCACGCCCTCGGCCTGCTGCAGCAGCAGGGTGCTAGGGTCGGCGGCACGCTGGCCGGCATGGCCTGCAGCATGCCGGCGGCGACGGCGCTCAACGCGGCGCTGCGGGTGACGGCCAAGCAGCTGGAGGCGCTGCCGGCCGAGGAAGCCGCGGGCGGGATCGACCCGGCGCTGCTGCCCGAGCGCCTGGCCCTGTTCAGCGGTCACGGCTACACGATGGCGAGCGAGCGCGAGATCCACCAGCGCTTCGCCGGGCAGGCGTATCAGGCCGCCGCGGAAGCGGCGCCTGCCGCGGACGACCTCGAAGACATCCTGTTCTGAGGGGATCGGCGGGCATGGCACGCATCACCCTGATCGACGACCAGCTGTCCGTCAGGGTGGCCGTGCGCGCGATGCTGGAAGCCGGCGGGCATGAAGTGACCGATTTCGAGAGCGCGCGGAAGGCGCTGCGGCATCTGGATTCGGGCTGCGATCTCGTCGTCACCGATGTGGTGATGCCGGAGATGGATGGGCTGGAAGTTCTTTCCTACATAAGAGAGCGCCGGCCGGAATTGCCGGTTCTGGTCATCACCGGCGGCTGGAGCAACAGCGGGGTCGACCTCCTGTCGGTGGCCGAGCGGCTGGGCGCGACGCGGAGCCTGCCCAAGTCGAGCCTGGCGGCGGATCTGCTGCCCGTGATCGAGGCCATGATCGCCGGCGGAACGGGGGCCGAGGCGAGCCCCGCCTGAAACCCCGCCAGCGCGCCTGAGCCGATTGCGAGTTGCTTCCGCGGCGCTTCTCCTGTTAGACCACCCATCGCTGCCGGATCCCGGTGGCCGCGGACCCCCGCGGCCAGGCCTTGTGGGACGGCGCGACAGTGCCGCGGTGCCGGATATCGGCGCGGCCCGGACCCCCTGGTCCTCATCCTCGAGCGCGTGGTTCCCGTGGACGCAGCGAAACCTCTCCTGTCCTACCGCAAGTTCTGGGCGCACCGCTTCGGTACCGCGCCTTACCTCCCCATGTCGCGGGCGGAGATGGACCAGCTCGGCTGGGATGCCTGCGACGTCATCCTGGTGACGGGCGACGCCTATGTGGATCACCCGAGCTTCGGCATGGCGATCGTCGGACGGCTGCTGGAGGCGCAGGGGTTCCGCGTCGGCATCATCGCCCAGCCGGACTGGCAATCGGCGGAAGCCTTCAAGGCGCTGGGGCGGCCCACGCTCTATTTCGGCGTCACCGGCGGCAACATGGATTCCATGGTGAACCGCTACACCGCCGACAAGCGGCTGCGCCACAACGACAGCTATACGCCCGGCGGCGAGGGGGGGAAGCGGCCCGACCGCGCCGTCATCGTCTATTCCCAGCGCTGCCGCGAAGCCTTCAAGGACGTGCCGATCGTCTTGGGCGGCATCGAGAGCTCGCTCAGGCGCATCGCCCATTACGACTACTGGTCCGACAAGGTGCGCCGCTCCATCCTGGTCGATGCCAAGGCCGATATCCTGCTCTATGGCAATGCCGAGCGCGCCGTGGTCGAGGTGACGCATCGCCTGGCCAAGGGCGACCAGCCGGCCGATCTCGACGACGTGCGCGGCGTGGCGCTGCTGAAACCCGCCGTGCCCGAGGGCTGGGTCGAGGCGCATGCCGACGACATCGCCGCCGACGACGAGGGTGCCAAGCGCCAGAACGGCCAGATCGTCATCCGCCTGCCGGCCTTCGAACAGGTGGAGCGCGACCCGGAAACCTATGCCCGCGCCAGCCGCGTGCTGCACCGGGAGAGCAATCCGGGCAATGCCCGCGCCCTGGTGCAGAAGCACGGCGACCGCGAGCTGTGGGTGACGCCGCCACCCATTCCGCTCAGCACGCCCGAGATGGACGGCGTCTACGACCTGCCCTATGCGCGGGCGCCGCACCCCTCATACGGGGAGGCGAAGATCCCGGCCTGGGACATGATCCGCTTCTCGGTCACCATCATGCGCGGCTGCTTCGGCGGCTGTTCCTTCTGCTCCATCACCGAGCATGAGGGGCGCATCATCCAGAACCGCTCGGAAGAATCGGTGCTGCAGGAGATCGAGCGCATCCGCGACAAGACGGAAGGCTTCACCGGCATCATTTCCGATATCGGCGGGCCGACCGCGAACATGTACCGCATCGCCTGCAAGGACCCGAAGATCGAATCCGCCTGCCGGCGCCCGTCCTGCGTCTATCCCGGCATCTGCCCGAACCTGAACACCAGCCACGACAGCCTGATCCAGCTCTATCAGAAGGCCCGCAGCCTCCCCGGCATCAAGAAGGTGATGGTGGCCTCCGGCGTGCGCTACGACCTCGCGGTGGAAAGCCCGGCCTATATCAAGGAGCTGGTGACGCATCATGTCGGCGGCTACCTGAAGATCGCGCCCGAGCATACGGAAGCCGGGCCGCTCTCGAAGATGATGAAGCCCGGCATCGGCACCTATGACCGCTTCAAGCAGCTGTTCGACGCGGCGGCGAAGAAGGCGGGGAAGGAATATTTCCTGATCCCCTATTTCATCGCCGCCCATCCCGGCACCACCGACGAGGACATGATGAACCTCGCGCTGTGGCTGAAGAAGAACAAGTACCGCGCCGACCAGGTGCAGACCTTCCTGCCCTCGCCGATGGCGCTCGCCACCGCGATGTACCATTCGGGCAAGAACCCCCTGAAGCCGGTGCGCCGCGGCGCCTCGGAAGAGGTGGATACGGTGAAGGGCCTGCGGCAGCGCCGGCTGCACAAGGCCTTCCTCCGCTACCACGATGCCGAGAACTGGCCGCTGCTCCGCGAGGCGCTGAAGAAGATGGGCCGCGCCGACCTGATCGGGCCGGGCAAGCACCAGCTGATCCCGACCTGGCAGCCGGTGGGCACCGGGCTGAAGGGCGGCGAGGGCAAGCGCATCGGCGCCAAGCACAAGCCGCAGCGCTTCCTGACCAAGGGCATCGTCGAGAGCCTGCCGCCGAAGGCGTGATCCGGGCATCTGGCCGAATAGGACAGCGGCGCTGACCCGGGAATTTTTGCGGAATTTCGGCGATTCGCGAAATCTCCCGATTCCCTATGAATCACAACGACTTGCGGATTGTACACGATATCCGACGCGGAACTGTGCTTCCGGGTAGGCGGAACTGGGCTTCCGCTTTGCGTCCGTCAGGAGAAGAGATCTTCACGTTTTCCATCAGCGCGCCATCCCCGGTCGGGAGAGGCAAAGCGCATCATAGCAAAAGCCGAAAATCTCTTCAAGAGAAAATAAATTGGGCCGGGACAGGCGGAAGCAGCGTTCCGCACAAGGTCTCGTGATCTCCACGATTTCACCAGCACTCAGCCAGCGCTTACCATGACCACGCTCTTTGCGGAGAATAGGGTGGCTAATTCACCGCAAAATTTGCGGAGAATAGTGGCGCTGCGGAGAATGCCAGCTATAATCACCGCCATATTTGCGGAGATTGACGAGGGTGTATATCCACGAGCGGCCCGACTGGCCGGGCTTCCATTGGGACCGCGAGGCGCTGGCCGAAACCCTGGCGGAGGTTCGCCACAAGCAGGGGCGCCTGATCGGCCGGATGGAGGGGCTGGGCTTTTCGCTCCGCGACGAGGCCGTGCTGCGCACCCTCACCCAGGACGTTCAGAAGACCAGCGAGATCGAGGGGGAAGAGCTCGACACCGGGCAGGTGCGCTCGTCGCTCGCCCGGCGGCTCGGCATCGACATCGGCGGCGCGCTCCCCGTCGACCGGCATGTCGAGGGCATCGTCGAGATGATGCTCGACGCCACCCGGAACTACGCGGCGCCGCTGACCGCCGGGCGCCTCACCGGCTGGCACGCCGCGCTGTTCCCCACCGGCCGCAGCGGCCTGCGGCGCATCCTCACCGGCGCCTGGCGCGACGACGCGCAGGGCCCGATGCAGGTGGTGTCCGGGCCGGTGCATCTGGAGCGGGTGCATCGGGAGCGGGTGCATTACGAGGCGCCGGCCGCCCGCCGGCTCGACCGGGAAATGGCGGCCTTCCTCAACTGGTTCAACGGGCCCGCGGCACTGGACCCGGTGCTGAAGGCCGGCCTCGCGCACCTCTGGTTCGTCACCATCCACCCCTTCGACGACGGCAACGGCCGCATCGCGCGCGCCATCGCCGACATGGCGCTGGCGCGCTCGGAAGTGAGCCCGCAGCGCTTCTACAGCATGTCGGCGCAGATCCGCCTGGAGCGGAACGCCTATTACGCCCTGCTGGAGGCGAACCAGAAGGGCGGCATGGACGTGACCGCCTGGATGGACTGGTTCCTGCGCTGTCTCGCCCGCGCGATCGACGGCGCGCAAGGAACGCTCGCCTCCGTGCTGGAGAAGGCGCGCTTCTGGGACCGGCACGGGCCCGCGCCGCTGAACGCCCGCCAGCGCCAGGTGCTCAACCGCCTGCTGGATGGATTCGAGGGCAAGCTCACCAGCTCGAAATGGGCGGTGCTGGCGAAATGCTCCCCCGACACCGCGCTCCGCGACATCCATGACCTGCTCGACCGGGGCATCCTGGCGAGGAATCCCGGCGGCGGACGGAGCACGAGCTATGGGCTGGCTGGTGTGGAGCCGCTTTGAGGGACGAGCGTTGGCCGGAAGCGGCGTTCCGCACAAGATTCTGTGCTCACCACGATTTCATCGGCACTCAGCCAGCGCTCATCGTTACCAGATTCCGCGAGACCGCTCGATGCAGTTTAGGGCCGTGAAGCGGTCCCGAACTTTGCCTTTTAAAGCGTGCAACGCTGACCTCAGGCGACCGTTCGAGGAGGGAGGCGGCCAAGCGTCCACATAGCGAAGAAAAGGCCAGAGTTCGGCGCCGATGTGGGAAATGTACGCGCCGATTCACATTTTGACGCCGACACTGCGCAGCCGTTGATCTAAGGCTCGGTAGGTAACGTGCTGTTGTAGCTCTGGGCTGGCTGTGGAGACTCTGTCGAGTACAGCTCGGAGATCCTTTGTGAAAAGCCCATTCTCAAGCGCAACAACAGCGCCGAGCAGGAGGAGTGTCGTCACTGGTTGATCGTCTGGATGACGAGACTCGGATAGCTCATGGGCTATGTATCCCCATCGGGTAGTGCGGCTGATATATGGCAGTAAAAAGGTTACGGCAGCTTCAAACTGATTATCGGTCGCGATCGCAAGCAGCGCGAAGTTTTCGGAAGTCTGAGGGGCAATGGTTTCAACATCGCGCGGCCAAACCCTGTCGAGCCAGGGTGCGACCTTCTCCGACCAAACCCTATCTGCCCGTTGAGAGCGATTGGCCCGCGCCGCCGGCGTCTGATTGTCCACATGTGGACCGGAGATATAATGATATAGCCAGGTTACGGCTGCAGTCCGGTCCTCGATTTTCATTGACCGGATGGCATCGCGCGCGCGGTCTGCCGGTACGAGGTCGGCGGAGAAGTCGACGCCGACTGCCATAAGCAATTCGGCAAGCCGGGCCGATACGGCTCCGAGACGCTGATTGTTCTTTGGTACAAACGTATCAAAGAAGGCTTGTGAGAGTTCTACCCAAAGGCCCACGTTGATTCTGCACGTCCACCCGTAGCCCCGCCACAAGGCTGTCGCCTCGACTTCAGAAGCTGCCCAATCGAATCCGGGAATCAAATGTGCCGTCGTCCAGGGCGGATCGATAGAGAACAGATAAAGAAGGCGGGACGCTAAAATCACCCGGGCGAGTCGTAGGTTGCTTGGCGAGGACGGCAACGTCTGAACCAGCCTCTTTCGAAACTCGGGTGGAATACCTTCTCCGGCTTTTAGTCGGCGTCGAAATAGAAGATCAACGAGTGCTGTTGCCAATCTACCCAGCGGATGATTGAGCGCTTGGCCAACCCAATCGTCCCCCTCTGGTGCGTCTTCAGGCTCAGACCGCAAACACGCTTCAAATAGCCTATCCCAGAGACGCCAGAATGAGGCTTCTGGAAATGGCAATTCCGTCTGCTTTGCTGCGGCCTCGAGAATTGCGCTAACTGGCCAGTGCATGCGCGAGTTGGCCAGCATGGATTGAGGCAAACATGTCAGGGTATCGACGATCCGGCGAATGACTACAGACCTTGAGGAGGCTTGCCGGAGGCCATACAACGTCTCGCTCCAAATTCGATCATCGCCTTCGCGAGGATCGCTGCTGAGCGCTTTAAGAAGGCCAACCCCCCGTGCAGGTCGATTGCTTACGATCAGACTCCATAGTTCAAGGCGCCCCTCTTGTGTTGCTCCTTTCTCTCGCAAAGTTTGAAGTAGGCTTTCGCCGCTGAGACGCCGAAGCACCTCCTCGGAAATATCTCCCTTGTACCCATCGCCGGCATCCATCCAGACTGAGAACAAGGCTTGCTCACCGTCCGCTAGCTGCCAGTCAGGATAAGTGGAGCTCAAACGCTCCAATTTTTCCTGCGCTATGGGAGGCAATGGAGGCTGACCGAGGCGAGCAAGAATCATAAGCCTGTCAAATATGCCTCGGTCCTTCGCGCGCACGCTCCGGGAAATCTCTTCATCGCTTCGATCGGCATACTCGATCGGTGGTCCCTCGATAATCGCATCTATCAAGCGCTTTCTTTTGGCGTCTCCGATAGTCGGCCAGAGGCCGACCATCAGCTCCACGGCTTCCTTATGAAGCTCCCCGGACCAGAGAGGCACCGCGCTAGAAGCCATTGATCAGGAACTCCAACTTCTCGTCAGCGGTCCAACAACCACTCTCTCCAATAGCCTGCAGTGCCAAACGCTGGAACGTGGGATATGGAATCGAAAGCCAATGCTCGATCAATCTGCGGCTATCTCGGCACGAACGGTTGTTGACCCACTTCCAGCTCCGCCAGAGGAGGTCGATGAGGATTGTCCAACGATGAAAGCCGAGATTTTGAGCGTGAGGCGGAATTGAGGGTTGATGCTGGGTGCTGAGATCCTGTGTGGAGCTCGCCTCCCCTATCAATGCCCAAAGATCCAGGGCCTCCTTCAGGAGCGCGGTAAGGCCATCAGCAAGCGCACCCACTCGATCATCTGCCCCGGGTGATTTGTCGAGTGAATCGAGTACATGTCGAATTTGGTCACCGCCGATGAGCTCGACCTCGGCATCTGCCACCCGCGCGAAGCGCTCTGAGAGTGCCCTGGTGACTCTTTCGTCAAGAGCGTCGCCAAATTCACTCCAGTCAATACGCCACGTGCTTGGCGACAGCCGAATGATCGGCCTCAACGCATCAAGCAGTTCAGCTCGAACTAATTCTTCTCCGCCGGGATCGATTAAGAGGGAGGAGAAATCCCATAGATAGTCTGTCTCACCGGGGGGGACCGCCCACCGCGCCTCGGACGACACAATCCTCCAAAAGCGGCGCTGCGTTTCTGAAAGTTGCACCGTATCCTTTGAGAGCGCTCCACGAATAAGATCTCGAAATCGAGGATGAAGCCTCTCTCCACCGCGTGCGCGGGTTGCTACCCAGTCTATGAATTCGTCACGGTCAAGGTGGCGAGTGAGCCAGCGCGCAACATGGAACGCTGCGTTAGTAAGGGACGAAGAGGCACCGCGGCTCGATGCCGCTAGATGTCGGATATGGAGCGTGGGGCACGGCGGGGGCGGCTCATGAGCCAAGCGAGCTTTTTCAGACTTCTCTCTGTGCTCCTCAAGGAGTGCACTCTCGTGCTGCTCGAAAGCCTCCAGCCAATCAATTGGAGGGAGGGATGGGAGATCTGCAAAGAGCCGGGCACCATATCCGTCGTCCTCTCGCCTTCCGAATAGCGCCCAAATTAGGTTTGAAGCATCGCTTGGCGCGTGCACTTCCGGCTTCGATGTTGCGAGGCGCCGAATAATTTCTTCGGTGCTGGAAAGCCAGTCGCCGCGTGCAACTGCCCACCGAACTAGAGTATCTCTTAGCAGCCGATGGCCATCAAAATTCTGATAAAATATGGGTTGCATTCCTCGATGGCGCCAATCAGCCATCTGATCGGGAGTGAGTTCTTCGCCTTCGTAAGAAACAAAGATGTATGCCCTAGGACGGTATTGAGCCCTGCGTATCTCGCGTGATTCGGATGCAAAGGCGTCTGCCATGTACCGAAGCACTGGATCGTTGAGGCTGTAGCCGACAAACAGAACGGAAAATTCTGCGAAGAGCCTCGCGACGAACCGGGCCGCCCAGGCATCCGTGAGGTAAGCGCGACCGAAATCTGCGCTGGTCAATATCAAATGGTCGTTCCCGGCCGCGGGAGGTTGAAGCCGGCCGTGAAGGTAGACCAAACTCTGCCAGCTTCCGGAACGATCATCGCGCGGGACTGGCAGGACGGGTCCGGAATGAAATCTGCCCTCGAGCGACGGGGCGGCCTTCTCGAAGTAGGTATCGAAGTTTGTGGTCACCAGACGTATGCCCGGATGTCGTGTGAGACGAGCGAGCTTCAGAAGGGCATCATGGAGGGTGAGGTCCGCCGCCTCCGCCGAAAGGATCGTTGCTACCGCTGCCCGAACCGCTCCAGGCAATGATGCAGCTTCCAATTCACCAAGGAGCCTGTCAGGCCAAACCCAATTTGGGTTGGTGTCGGCGGGCGGGGTAGCGCCAAGCTTCGCATAGGTCTTGCGGACCAATCCGGAATAGCTGGGAAGCCCTGCCCCCATCGAAATTCCGGCGCCGCAGAACAAGACAACCCGATCGTCTTCAAGGTCTTGGACCAATTCGTCAGGAATTAGTGGGCCCTTTGGGACGAACGATGGCACTCGTGTTCACCCTTGTTATTCCATAGATAAGCCATTGCAACGGATAGTGAGCGGCACAAGTGTTAAAGCTGCTTAGGTATCCCCGAATGATCTCAAGTCCGTCAATGCAGTCACATTGCCGATTAAGAATGTCTATCACAGCGCAACGAGCAATGGACTCAACGTGCGCCATCGGCGCAGATGCAGGGCCGCAAAGCCCGCCGTCCCACCTTCACGGCCTAACCGCCGGCGTCTCCACCGTCATTCCAGCCGCCCGGCTCATCAAGAACAGCTCCAGCTCGATCATCTCCGGCGCGCCATAGGCGAAGGGTTCGGCGCGGACGCCGGTCATGCAGTTGCGCAGCCGCCGCTGCAGCGAGCCCATGCCTTGCCATTCGAGGCGATAGATCGGGTAGCCGGTGGGATGCGCCTCAGGGATCGTGCTGCCGGCGAGGCGCGTGCCGGCGTTGTCGTCGTGGCACTGGGCGCAGGAGAAGTTGAGCTGGCCCATCCGCTGTTCGTAGAGGCGGCGGCCGGCCTCGCGGAAGGGCTCGGCCCGCGGGTCGGGGTCGGGGGTGATCGGCAGCCCGCGCGACTGCAGGCCGAGATAGGCGGTGAGCCCGAGCAGGCTTTCGCTTTCGGCGGCGAAGGGGGGCGCCTGCTGGTGCTTCTCGCGGCAGAGGTTGATGCGGGTGCTCAAGTCGACCGGGCGGCCCTGATCCGCATCGAAGGCGGGATAGCGGGCGGCGACGCCCTTCATGCCGGCCGCCGCATCGCCGTGGCAATCGGCGCAGGCCTTCTTCTCCGGCGCGGGCTTCCGCGACGACTGCGTGACGATGCCGGTATCCCGATCATTCCCGATCGGTCACGACCGGCCGTCGCTCATTGCCGGTCGACCGGCACGGTTCGGCCGATCGCCTCCACGAGCCGTCCGCAAGCCGTCATCGCGCTCTCATAGCCGATGCGGCCCTCGTCGCTGCCGAAGGCGACGTTGCGCACGAACTGTTCATATTCCGCCTGCCAGAGCGGATCTCCGGCGATCTTGGGGAGCATTGCGGAGAGCATGGCGCTGCCCGTCAGTCCGCCGGCTCTTGCGCGCGGGGCATCGGCTTCCAGCGGGGCCAGGGCCAAGCCGGAGAACACCGTGCTGTCCCTGGCGACGGGTTCGAGTGCGGCGAGATCATGCAGGTGGCGGACGATGGTGGGATCGTCCTTCGGGCTGCTCCGGTCGCGAACGAAGGTGCGCCACGCCAAGGCGCCGATCTTGTCGGCGGCCGTCTCGACGGGATCGACACAGAGGAGTGCTGCGAGTTCCGGCGGCTGCTTCGAGGCCTGAGCGATGAACGACCGGATCGGCCGGGGCCGCGGCGGGAGCGCCGTGTTCATGAAGGTGATCTCGACGCGCAGCGCCGGACGCAGCGCCGAGGCCGGTGCGTAGCTCGCGCGTAGTCGAAGACCGCTTGCAGGAATGTGCCTTCATCGCCGACGCGCGGGGCCGCGATCAGCTTGAAGCCCCCGGCTTCGAATGCGGCCATCAGGCGATGGCGATGTCGCGCCGGAAGCGGTCGGCGGCCGAACGGCTTGCGGCTTTCGGCTGCGCGACCTTGAAGTCGATATCTTCGGAGAAGCGCCGGATGAGGCCGTAGCCCTTCGAGAGGGAGGTGCCGCCGGAAAAGACGGGCGTCGCGCCCTGCTGATCGAGAGTCGCGATCACCGCGAGCGCGCGGACGACGTGGAAGTCCTTTTCGATCAGCCCTTCTTCCGCGCCGAGATCGGCGGCGATCAGTCCTATGAGTTCGCGGTCAAGCACGCTCGAAGCTCATGGTCGCGCCCCTGACGCCGATCTTCCGGCGAACCCGCCTGTCGACGGCGATCACACGGCCGGCCGGCACCTGCGTCGTACGCCCGGCATTGTACGCGCGCTCCAGCTTCGTCTCGCTCGTCCTGATCCCGAGACGGGTCAACGCCTCGTCGGCAAGACGCCGAAGGCTCTTGGTGGGAACAGGCTGTCCGTCCAGGGGAGAGGCGGCGGCGCGCGTATAGAGGCCGTAGCCGATCCTGATCAGGCGCCCCATCCGCACGAGCTTGCGCAACTCGCGGCCCACCTGGTCGTAGCCGCCGAGGTCGCTGAAATCGTCGCGCAGGAACACGTCGCCCTTCTTCCGGGCGATCCGCTGCTCGATCTTCGCTTGCAACAGGGCGGGGCGCATGGCCATTCTCCTCAATGTCAAGATACGACATTATCCGGCGAATTGAAATTCACCCTCACGGCCTAACCCCCGGCGTCTCCACCGTCATCCCGGCCGCCCTGCTCATCAGGAACAGTTCCAGCTCCACCATCTCGGGCGCGCCATAGGCGAAGGGTTCGGCGCGGACGCCGGTCATGCAGTTGCGCAGGCGGCGCTGCAGCGAGCCCATGCCTTGCCATTCGAGGCGATAGATCGGGTAGCCGGTGGGATGCGCCTGCGGGATCACGCTGCCGGCGAGGCGCTTGCCGGCGTTGTCGTCGTGGCACTGGGCGCAGGCGAAGTTGAGCTGGCCCATCCGCTGTTCGTAGAGGCGGCGCCCGGCCTCGCGGAACGGCTCGCTGCGCGGGTCCGGGTCGGGGGAGATGGGGAGTCCGCGCGACTGCAGGCCGAGCCAGGCGCTGAGCCCGAGCAGGCTTTCGCTTTCGGCGGCGAAGGGGGCCGCCTGCTGGTGCTTCTCGCGGCAGAGGTTGATGCGGGTGGCGAGGTCCACCGGGCGGCCCTGTTCGGCATCGAAGGCGGGATAGCGGGCGGCGACGCCCTTCATGCTGGCCGCCGCATCGCCGTGGCAATCGGCGCAGGCCTTCTTGTCGGCTGCGGGCTTCCGCGACCACAGCGCGGCGCCGTCCTGGACCCAGAGCATGCCGGGATTGGCCGTGTCGTCCTTCTGCATGGCCTGGGTCTCGGCGCTCATATAGGTGCTGCCCGAGCGCCGCTCGTCGGCCAGCGCCGCCGCCGGCAGCAGCAGGAGTAGGCAGGCGAGGCGCCTCACGCTCCCGCGCCTCATGTCACCGAAATCGTCGCCGTCTCGGTCTGCTTGAAGCCGTTGTCGCCGGTCCAGGTGAAGCGGAAGGTGCCGCTTTCGCTCGCCACCGTGGTGAAGGCGAGGAAGGGATTGGCGGCGGTGGCGGGGAACAGCTCGGCGGCGAAGACCTCCTCGCCGTTATAGGTGCAGGCGAATTTGGTGATGATGTCGCGGGCTAAGATGCGGCCGTTGGCGCCGGGGCGGAAGCCCGTCTCCATCGGATGCTGGATCAGCGTCTTGATCTCGATCACCTCGCCGCGCTTCGCGCTGGCCGGCACGTTGATGAGGGTGCGGGCCATGCCTCAACCCTCCACGCAGGCGGCCAGCGTCACGATCACCTCGGCGCTGGTCTGCCGGAAGCTGCCGTCGCTCATCTCGGCGATGGCGGTGATGGCCTGGCTGTCGGCCAGCCGAATGCGGCTCGACACGCTGGCCCGGCCGCTTCGCGGGTTCAGGTGATAGGTGCCGATATGCGGTTGCGGGTTCTTCTCGGCGAAGAGGGCGATGCGCTTCACGAAGCTCTCGGCCGTCATGGGTGAGTCGACGCTGACGGTGAGCGGCACCACGTTGCCGTTCTCCACCAGCGGCGGCAGGTCGAGGGTGATGCCGCCCTCCTGGCGCTTCACCGTGCCGGCGAAATCGCGGATCGCCTCGCTCATCGCCGCCGTGGTGGCCCGCGCGGGGCGAAAGCTGAGGAAGGCGGCGAGGCCGGCCCCCAGCCCCAAGGCATCGCGGCGTGTCGCGTTCGTCATCGCTCACTCCCGCAAGGTGGAAAGGAAGGCTATCACGTCCTCGATCTCCTGCGCTGTCAGCACGGTCTTGGCCACCCAGTTGGCGCCCACGCGGGTCAGCCCCTCGGTGCTGAAATAGGGCGGCATGATGCTGTCGGGATTGAGGCGGCGCGGATCGACCAGGCGGAGCCGCAGCTGTGCGGGGGTGGAGCGGCTGCCCGCACCCGCGAGCGTGGGGGCGAGGTTGCCCTGGAAGCGCTCCTCCGGGAAGGGCCCGGTATGGCAGAGGAGGCAGAGGCCGCGCTGGCGGCTCGCCACGATGGCGCGCCCGCGCGCGGGGTCGCCCGCCGTTTCGGTCAGCGGTTGGGGGATGCCGTCGCCGACGACAACTTGCGCCTGCGCGCCGCCGGCGAGGAGCGCGAGGGCGAGGACGGTCTCAGGTAAAAACTTCATCGGTGATGGTCTTGAACCAGTCTTCGGCATAGGTGGCTTCGAGGGCGCGGGTTTCCGGTGGGGCGTCCGCCGCGCTGACGCCGCCCGCCCCTTCGACATCGGCGAGGAGGCCGTTCCGGGGGCTGTACACACCGGCGATGGAGATGCCGTAGTCCGGGGCCACCAGGCTGTAGCAGGTGTTGATCAGCTTCGGCTGGGCCGGCGCGCGGCCGGCCAGCAGCGCGGCCACGGCGGCGGCGCAGGCCTTGGCTTGCGCATTGGCGGCGAAGGCCGATTTCGGCATGGCGCCGGCGATGGCGGCGTCGCCGATGACATGGATGCCGGGTTGCAGGCGGGATTCGAAACTGACCGGATCGATCGGGCACCAGCCCGAGCGGTCGGCGACGCCAGCGCTTTCCGCGATGGTGCCGGCGCGCTGCGGCGGGATGACGTTCACCACCGCGCCTGTGTGCTTGCCGAAATCGGTCGAGAGCGTGCGGGTTGTGTGCCGGCACCGACATGAGGACGGTGCCGCCGTCTTCCATCGCTTCCAGCTGGCGGCGGAGCAGGCTGGTCTGTTCGCCCGCCTTCCAGGCATGCGGCAGGGTTTCGGCGGCGCCTGCGTCGTAGCCCGGCAGAGCGTCGAAGCGGAGCTCGATGCCCGGCGACAGGATCAGGCGGTCGTAGGGGAGTGCCGTGCCGTCGGCGAGGCTGACGCGGCGGGCCCGCGGGTCGATGCCGGTCGCTGTCTGGTGGATCACGGCGAGGCCCGCGCGGCGGATGGCGTCGTAGCCGAAGCGCTGCTGTTCCAAGGGGCGGAGGCCGCCGATCACGGCGTTGCTGAAGGGGCAGGCGGTATAGGTGGCGTTCGCTTCGAGCAGGGTCACGTCGATGCCGGCGCGCTTCAGCAGGCGGGCCGCGGTGGCGCCGCCGAAGCCGCCGCCGATCACGACGACCTTCGGTGCCGCGCTTTGCGCCAGCGCCGGCGCGGCCAGCGCCGCCATGCCGGCGATGACGCCGCGGCGGCTCGGCCTCATTTCGCGCCGCTCAAGGAGGCGGCCAGGGCGCGGATCTCCGCTTCCGAATAGCCTCTGGCGATGCGGTCCATCACGGTGGCCGGGCGGCTGCCGGCCTTGAAGGCCAGCATGGCCTCGACGATTTCCGCAGCCGAGCGGCCCTTGATCGCCGGGATGGCGGCGCCGACGCGGGGCGCGGCCGCGTGACAGCCCGAACAGCTTGCCGCCGATTGGCCCGCCGCCGGTTGCGTGAGGGCCGGCGCCGAAGCCAGCGCGAGGGCGGCGGCGAGCGCCGCCCGCCTCACGCGCTGCTCAGGTCGTGGTTCTTCAGCGGCAGTTGGCGGATGCGCTTGCCGGTGGCGGCGAAGATGGCGTTCAGCACCGCCGGCGCCGCCACCGCGATGGTGGGTTCGCCCACCCCGCCCCAGAAGCCGCCGGAGGCCACGATCACCGTCTCCACCGCCGGCATCTCGTCCATGCGCAGCACCTGGTAGGTGTCGAAATTCTCCTGCTCGATCTTGCCGTCCTTCAGCGTGCATTCGCCGTAGAGCGCCGCCGACAGGCCGTAGACGAAGGAGCCTTCGACCTGGGCCTCGATCTGCTGCGGATTGACCGCGTATCCGGGATCGGTGGC